>CAMDAB010000185.1 GCA_945888475.1 Saprospira grandis DSM 2844
ATCAATACTTTATTGCCGTTATTTTTTAATCCCGCACAGGATATGAACGATTTGACTCCAAACACAAATCTGCATCCCGAATTTGTCATGTCTGTTCCGAATAGTATAGGTTTATCGGCAGATTATTTTGGAGTTTTAAGAAATGCGAGCAACACAAATGTTGGTGCCATTGAGTTGAATCCTACGCTATCAGTTTCAGATAACATTTATGCTAGTTTCAAGATTTTTCCCAATCCTTGTGAACAGGAATTTTTGCTAGAGGTTGCAGAACAAATGCTTGGTAAAGATTATCTGATTTTTGACTTATCGGGAAAACTAGTACAAAGTGGCCAAATCAATTCAAGCAAAAACAGTATTAAAGCTCCTGAAGCGGCCGGAATTTACCTGCTTGCCATTGATAAGAAACTAATGAAACTAATTAGAAAATAAGTGCAGGATAAATCTGATAGCAGAGAAAATAGCGAATACGATCAGCTGATACTCAATTATTTCGCCTCAATGGATATTGAAGGTTTACGCATGCATCTGAACGCAACTTATAGTTATCAAGAGACCAGCAAGGAAATATTTTTGAATGTGTTGGAGAAAGCATTCAATAGTTTAAGACAGGAAAATAGCGAGCTCATTATCAGTAGGGGCAAATGCTGCAGCGAAACCTGCGGCAATAAGCAGAACAGCGGATTCCGTTTTATCGGCAATAAAACTAAAGATTACCTCGATCTGATATTCAATATCAAGGACGATGACATCAAGGACATTTACAGCTGTGGCGAATTTTGTTCGGATGACAATACGAAAGAACTTGCTAATCAATACAGTATTTTTATCAACGCTGACGACAGACTCGATTTTTACAAATCGGATCTTTATTATCAGAAAGTAGAGCTGGCATCAAATGCTTACAATGAAATTGTGTTTGAACCGCCCCGACCGATTGATTTTGAAAAATTGGAAAGTTGGGTTCTTGAGCATAGTTTCAGCATAGAACTCATTGGCGGCTTCGATATCTTTGCTCCCCGTATGAAATGGTCTCCTTTTTTGCGACTTTACGAGGAATTGAGCGAAATTTATAATTTTATAAAGGTCAACGCAGCTGAAATTGATCAGGCAAATCGTGAATTTGAAGCCATAAATGAGGAGTCGGAATACATCGATTGGATCCTTTTTAATGAAACTATGGTTAAAAATGCTCCCTTTGTTTGGAATTATGAATATCAAGGCGAGGGCAATTATTATGCAAAAACCGAAACGGCTCAGCCTATTCATTTCAACGGTATCAAAATGCTTGCTTTCTTTGATTTTTTAAAAAACTATGATAAAAAACTGAGCGAACTTTTGGATAAATACAATGCGCTCAGCCTGGAGGAAGAAATGGAAATCATGCAATCGGACCCCGATAAGGACTTTTCCGAGATCTTTAATTTACGCTTTCATCTAAAAAGAAGAGCGACTTTGCGCGAGTATGGTGTTGAACTGTCGTTGTATTTGAGGGGGTAAAATTGAAACTTTAGGGTATCTTGTTTCAATTCCAATATGGTTCGATTAAATAAGAAGAAGTCCGCCGCAATTTTAAACATGCGCAAATAGAGCGGGTATTTGAGCAGGTTTTTAAAAGCTTTTGGTTATTTAAGCTTTAAATTATTCCATAAATCTACATGCTTCTTGCTCAAAATTTCAAATGATGAGGAAAAAAAATATGAGGGGTAATTTTAACAACTTATTTTTATACGAAGGACGGATAATTCTTGCCACCTCAAATCTTTCATAAGAAGTATGAAGCCTCAACATTTTAACAAACTGATATTGTGTGGTTTTACTCATTCATTTTCAAGAAGATAAATTGTCTATATGAAGTCTAATGAATTCAACAGATGTGTTTTCGCTTGTTGCATTGTAAACCCTTGCAATCAAATATTTGTCTGCATTTTCCATTAAGTTTAACTCGCTACCTGAAATGTACAAAGCAAGTTTTTCAACATTCTTTCCGTAAGTTGTAGCCTTGCTGTCTATGTAAAGTTCATTATTTAGTTCTAAAATCTTAAAATCGTGATCTGCTGTCGTTGTTTGGTCTTTGTTTCGCCAAAAGACTTCTACATTGTTTCCAACCTTAAAGCCTGTTTCTGTTTCAGTAGCAACTTGATTGTACTTCTTAGTGAAGATTTTTTTCAACTTTTCAAAAACCACTAATTCACCTTGTTTTCCTAAGTCTTCATCAGTTTGGTTGTATTGACGATTTCCTTCGTTTATTACCCTAATTTCAGGTTCATTGGGATTAAGCAATTCATCAGGTATTAAAGAAATATCAAAACCTTTTTCTTTAAGGTATTCTACACCGCCTCCAAAAGTTTCCAAAAGCAAAACTGTTAAAATCCTTTCGGCATATCTGATTTTCAAAAAGTTACCTAATGGCTCAACTAAACCGTCTAAAACTCTTGGGCTATACCATTTACCAACGTAGTAAAAATTATCATATTCAGCCCAAGAACTACGCTTTTGCTTATCATCTTCATTTCCGTATGATAAGTAAATTTCCGTTGTTTCAAAGAAATGAATGGATGAAAGTTTTTGCTTTATTCTTTCATATTCGTTTTCCCATTCTTTGCGATTCTTTGACTTCTCAACTGCTACTAATGCAATCAAAGGTGAAATTTGTAATAACTTTGTTTTTAAGTCGGTTATCTCAACTTTGCCATTAGAAATAGAAGCAATTACTTTATCTATAATTTGTACTCCAAAAATACGCAACAACTCAATAATTTCGGTGCTTTGTTTATCGGCAAATGCCAAATGAGGTGCATTAAAACCATCTACCGAAACGATTGATAAATTCTTTGGATAGTAAAAGTCTGTTCCGTTTTTGGATAATAACTTATTTGAGTTTGACCATTCTTTTATCTTCTCTACCTCAGAAGAATGAAAATTCATAAAAGCCAATTTTGCATAAATTAACCCTATGCGTTTTTGATTTTCTTTTTGCAAAATTTCATCTAGGTTATTTTCTCTCCAAATACTACTCAAAATTTGTAGATAATCATTTAGGCTTAATGTGGTTATAAATTTCAAATATGGTTGCCATTGTGGCGGAACTGCTCCTTCGTATTCAAAAACGGGTAAGTACTTACCTGCAATTTCATAAATTTGTGGAATATTATTACTAAAAGTTTCTGATGATTTGAGACAGGTTTTTTGAGTTGTTGGGAAACATTTTTGAGTCTCCATAAACCAAATAGTATGACTTTTTACGTATTTTGTCCAGTCTCTTTTCCAACCGTGTAATAAAATAGTATCATTTAGAACCACATCATTAGAAGGATTTTTCCAAATATTCTCCCAAAATATTTTAGAAAAAGAATAGTAAAGCGTTTGCTTTATAACTTGAAAATAAGTAAAATTTCTAAAGGCATGGGATTCTGAAATACTACCACCAGTATGATACGACCAATTGCTAGAGTTGTCATAATATGCCTTATCTATGAATTGTAAATATGATGAGTCAAAACAATTTGACCAATGCATATCGCCATGAAATGTATTTGATTTTATATTTTGAGCGACTCCAATTTTAATAAAAAAAGATTTCCATTCAATTTTTAAATCTTTTTCTTCGTGATAAGATTCGGAAACATAAAAGTTATTTCTGTAATTACTTTCTAATTGCAATTCAGGTTCATAAAAATTGGATAGGAAAGAATTTTCGACTTTGACTAATGTATTTTCTTTAGTAAGAAGTTTAAATTTTTTTAATTCTTGGTAATGCTTATTTTGTAATGTGCCTTTTATATATGCATTGAATAAATACCTTCCAGTTTTTATGGCATTCTCATTTGTTACAAAAGTATCACCTTGTCCAATTATAGTTTTTTCAATAAAACTCAAATCGGAAGGCTCTTTTACTCCCAAATATTCAAGCCAACTTTTAATATGTGAATTTGCATTAATTTTAGAAACAATGCTGTCGTGAATAATGCTTATGTCGTCTGTAAATTCATTTGAAAACTCAACTGTAGGAAAATAAATATGTTTGGGCTTTTTTAGTTGTTCATTTTCGTCAAAGATGAAAGATGTTTGCCGTAATATTTCATTCCAAACATTTCTGTTGTCTTCTCCTTTACTTCTTTGTGCCTGTTCGTATAGAAAAGAAATCAAGTTAAAGTTTTCACTTAGTGTATGCTCTTTTACAAATATTGATGAAGCAAAA
This sequence comes from Saprospira grandis DSM 2844, assembly GCA_945888475.1. Classification (GTDB taxonomy): domain Bacteria; phylum Bacteroidota; class Bacteroidia; order Chitinophagales; family Saprospiraceae; genus Saprospira; species Saprospira grandis_C. The sequence goes on from CAMDAB010000185.1 coordinate 4,199, forward strand.
AAGCCTTCTAAATCATCAATATCAAACATTTCCGTACCCAACCTACCTAATGTACCTATTGGTTCAAGGTAAGGTGTTAATGATGATACAGAAAAGATTTTATTTCTGCTTTCGTTGATGTAATTAATGAGAGTTTGCGCATTGATAAACTGAGAAATATGTGTTTTGTCAAAAACGCTTTCTTTCACTTTCAGTAAATCACCTTTTAGATTTGGGATAAACTCAATAGTTTGAAGTGCAATGTCAAAGCCTTCGTTAAAACTTCTTTCCAATAAAGAAGCTCCAAGTTTGTGCGGTACAATAGTTAAAAATTGCTTGTTGTATTTGCTGTTCTTGTGGGCAAGTTCAGCAACCCAAGAAAAGAACTTTATGGGAATTTGTTTAAAAAGCCAATTATTCCAAAAAGTATCTTGATGTAAGTGTTGCCTGCCTGCATCTGTCAAGAAGCTTGCATTTACCAAAAATGGGAAATCATAATTTATAGAAGTAGGTAAGTAAGTGAAAATTAACCTGTTTTCTTTCATAACTGCTTTCAACTTACCTTTTTCCACCTGAATAGCAAAGGAAATTTCGGTTTGTTTTGCTTCTTTTAGTTTTTTAGGTGATTTGTCGTCTGTATTTATTTCAGTCTGAACATCTGTCGGGATAGGAAACTGCTCAGTTTTAATAAGCCACTCACTCAGAATACTGCCATTACGTTTTAAAGTTGTTACTTCTCCGCTTACGCTTTTTTCAAGTACAATTTTTTCGCTTGTGTTAATAGATACTTTAACTTCTTTGCTACGCAAAAAAAGTACGATTTGGCTTTCTGAAAATAGGTCATTCAAAGCCTTTTTCAGTTGTTCAACTTTATCATAACGTATAATGGTAGATACGCTATATTCTCTAAAAATTGATAAACTTTTAAGTTCATTTGGCAATTCTGTCCAAATCGGAATGATTTGCCAAGGCATTTTTAGACTTTCATCTTTATTTTTAGAATTTCGTTCATGTTTCCAAGTACTTTGAGAACCCCAAGCGTTATTCCAGTGACTCGACCAATGCTGTTTGTCAAACTTAAAACAGAAGTTTCCACTTTTTATAATCACATAATTTGAGTGAGAGAAAACAGATTTAAAGCCAATACCTTTAAAGCCTGTCTTCTTAATGTCTCCTGTTTTTGTTCCGTCTCCTGCACTAGATATGCTTTCAATATCAATTTTTGAAAATGGCTCACCTTTATGAGAAACCACAACAAAATCTCCGACAAAATCCACATGAAGATCAAGTATTCCACATTGGTTACTTGAGTCATCAGCGTTTTGTAATAGTTCGTAAATAAACCTTTGACTATCGGTGTTTATATCCCTTGAAATTGTGTCGCATAGGTTAGCCGTTGTTATTGCCTGTTCCGGGTTGTTGTAATTCGCATTGTTTTGCGTAAGATTGTCTATAAAGTTTTTGTGCTCCATTTTTCTGTTGTTTTTTTAATACCGCGTATAAATTGTATTTGCCCAACTCTCCATAACTCTTGCAAACATCCCATAAAAGCAGCGCTAGGATGATAATAATATACAGCTACCTACAGCTAAATTTTACACCCTTAAATCTAGGGTATTGCAATTATATATCAAAATAATCCAAAGGATTTTTTTGATATTATTATAACAATAGTTCTAATATAGGAATTTGTTTTGGGATAAGATCGTGTAGCGCAGTCTTTTTTAGCGCTGCCCAGGCTTCATCTCTATTCCCAATAACTTAGCAATTTCTATGCTGTAGTTACCATAAACACCTTTTTCAAGATTGGTTTTGATATGTTCTACCAAATCAGGATATAGCGTTTTATTCAGGGCAATCTCTCTTCCATATAATTTTGTATAATATGAACTGTTTAGTATTTTCAACACAGCATTTCTGATTGGATCAAAATGAATTTTACTGAGTGAAAATTTTATAGTTTTGTTTTGGAGTGAAAATTCGGGAATTATTGTATTTGCTAATGATTCAATTAGACTTTCCTGTTTATCCTTCTGCATTATATCCCAATGATCGAAAACAGCGATGAACCTACTTACAATTTCATACGTATTTAGCTCATATTCCCATTCGTCATATGAGTTATAATTTCCGTTAAAAATTAAACTTAATTCGTTATCGATTGCTGTCTGGTCTATCATAATTTTTTAAAATTTATATTGAATGATGAATACTTGGTTTACTCATAGACTATATGAATATCTCTAATGTGACTTATAAGTACGAAAAAAATTGTAACACAAATTATAAAATGTGCAGCAAATAAGGCAAAGTATAGTCTGATTTCTGATGTTCTGATGTCAGACTATCTGTTTACTGTTTTTTCTTCTTAATCCCTATAATATTCAAATACTTATCAACAGCATCATTAGGTACGGCTACAGCCAAATTGTAATGTTTGAGTTTCCATTTTCCGTCAATTTTCATTACCACTCCCGAGCCGCGACAAGGGCCCATCCAGGTATCCAGGTCCTCTTCAAACCAGGCGATTTTGGGATCATTTTCATTGAAATATATCTCCCTTCTTTTGGGTGTAAAGGCCCATGCAACTTCTTTTTCGAAGGCCGATTTTGCCCAACTTTTCAGTTCATCGCGCAGCCAGCGTTCGCTGATATC
>CAMDAB010000186.1 GCA_945888475.1 Saprospira grandis DSM 2844
CGACAGGGCCGACAATATCATCAATGTCTGTGAAATCAAATTCAGCAAAGGCACTTATACCATTGACAAAAAGCAGTACATGAATCTAAAAAATAAGATTGTACAACTGCAGACGGATATAGGTAGCAGAAAAAACATCTTTTTAACTATGATTTCAACTCATGGTATTACACAAAATAAATACAGCAATGAGATAGTACAGAATTCATTGACAATGAATGATTTATTTAAATAAAATACAATTATACTTCGCCAAAACGCTGTTTTTTTAGCAGTTTTGGCGAAGTTTATTTTTATGTCCCGCGTTTTCCTATTATTTGAACTCCTTAAAATTTAAAGCATATAAAACTAATTTAAAAATTATAAAATATTCAAATATAACACTTTATTATTATTTTTTGAATTTATACTTCGCCAAAACTCTATTTTTTTAGCAGTTTTGGCGAAGTTTGTTTCTAAATCTGCTTAAAAAATTTGTCATTGGTATTTCTGGAAGCGTTGCCCTATTATTTAAACTCCTTATAAATTTAAAGCATATAAACCTAATTTAAAATTTATAAAACATTCAATTATAACATTTTATTATTATTTTTTGAATTTATACTTCGCCAAAACTCTATTTTTTTAGCAGTTTTGGCGAAGTTTGTTTTAATAAGCTAGAATAATAGACAGCTATTTCCTTCTCATAACTGCAAAAATAAAGCCTTGCTCATTACCTGTGGGAGTGAGGTGTATTTCTTTAAAAACTCTTTCCGTTTCAAAATTTTCTGCAAAAACAGCGGGGAGGCTTTCCTCGTTGTATTGCTGTACAGGTAAGCCGCTGCAGCTAAATGGCCCACCTTCTGCAAAAGTAGCCATAATCAAATAGCCTCCTTTTTTAATATGGGCTGAGCTAATTGCAACATAATGCGCAACGGAATCCGAGTCTGTCAAAAAATGAAATACCGCTCGGTCATGCCAAATATCATACAAGGTATCCGGTTCAAAAGTACTGATATCGGCTTCAATCCATTTTACCTTTTCAGAATATTCTGATCCGAGACGATGCTGTGCTCGTTCCAGCGCTTTTCCTGAAATGTCTAACACAGAAAGATCCTTAAAACCATGCTGCAGCAAATTGTCCACCAATAGGCTGTCTCCTCCCCCAATATCAATGATTTTGGCTTCGGAGCTAAGATTCAGCATTTCAATCAATGCTAGCGAGGTCGTTGGAGTAGGCTGATACCAGCTGACTTCATGCAGCTGTTTGGTATCGTAGATGTTTTCCCAGTGTGATTTTAACATAGATGAAAGGGTGAAAGATGAAAGGATGAAAGAAGCGAAGAGGAAAGAGGATTTGAGGATTTGATAATTTGAGGATTTGATAATAATTTCATCTCGTCCGACAGACTAGACTGATTTCTGGTAATCTGACTTCTTCTCGTCCGAAAGACGAGACTACGTTCTACCTTCTGATTTAAATTAAAAAACCGCCATTCTCAATGAACAGCGGTCAAAATTATATGATCTAAAGCTATGTTTTGGTGACAGCGGTCACTCAGTGCTATGCTTCATCAGAATTATTTTCTTTAATACCCTTTTCAAGTCTCTCCACCATTTCTTTGGCGAGTTTCAGATAGTCTTCGGCACCGTTCGAGTGCGGAGCATAATCGAAAATATCTTTGTGCTGAGCAGGAGCCTCTGCAAGAGATACGTTTTCGCGAATCATAGATTTGAACACCTTATCACCAAAATATTTGATGATGGTGCTGAGGATATCACGGTTCAAAACCTTACGATTATCATACATAGTGGCAATTACACCACCAATCTGAAGATTTTTATTGAGACGGAAACGCACCTTATCGGTAATCTGTTTGATTTTTGCCAATCCTTGCAGTGCTAAAAACTCAGTCTGCATTGGCACTACAACATAATTACTGGTCGTAAGCGCATTGAGCGTAAGCAAACCAAGAGAAGGTGGGCAGTCAATAATGATATAATCATATTCTTCCTTGAGCGGTTCGAACAATTCGCGAAGGATATACTCGCGACCGGCCTCATTAATCAATTCCATTTCTGCTCCAGATAAATCCAGAGAGGAAGAAACCACATGCATTCCATCTTTTACAACATAAGGCTGAATTTCGGCCTCGCCGCGCATATTTTCATAAATCGTAACCTTTTGGCGTGGAATACCCAATGAAACTGTCAAATTTGCTTGTGGATCCAAATCGACCAACATTACTTTTTTGCCCAGTTTTACCAAAGCGGCACTAATATTAATAGCTGAAGTAGTTTTGCCTACTCCGCCCTTGTGATTCAGTAAAGAAATTATAATGCTCATGTTGATATAGATGAAAGATGAAAGGATGAAATCCCGATAGCTATCGGGAGAAAGATGAAAGGATGTCTCCTCTGTATGATTATATGAAAAATGTTTGGAATTACAAAGAAATTCAAAATTAGGTAATTTTAATAAATTTTTACAATAAAATCTGCAGATACAATTTTTTTTGGCTAATTTTAGTGTAACCAAAAACCGTACATAATGCGCTTACTGCTCTTAATCATTATCTTACATAGCTTTAGCAGACTCTGTGGACAATCATTTATTTTGAATCAGTTTTTTCAGCCAAGTCTTACTACCAATGCAGAATACAGTTTTGATAACAGTAAAAACAATGATAGCTGGTCAATTGGCCGACTAAATTGCAACCTGATAATCCCTGTCAAAAGCAAACTGGGTCTTGACATGAACTGGAATAAAATATTCAGCATCCGATCGCTAAAAGATGTTAAAAATATTGGGCAAATCAAGGCCTATCAGATTTTCTGGACATTTAAACCTCAGGTGACAATACTAAATTACAGACCTCTTGCACCAAAGACAAGTCCCTTCTCTCACAGTAATTCATTGGCCTACGGAGTGCAAACGGGTATAACAGGCCTTCACCTACTGAAAAAATTACGCATTTTATTTTACAGTATCAATCTGGGGGCAAATGAGGATTTAAAAACGCTCAAAGGCATTAAACCATACGGAAACGGCATTGTTGGCGTAGTCAATTTCAATAGGCTAACCTATTTCTGGTACTATGGTGTTGCAGTCAGCGCTTCCGAAGGTCAAAGATGGCCTGTAATAGGCGTTCCCTTCGTCGGTGTTGACCTGAAGCTGGCAAAGAAATTTTGGTGGAATATCACCCTGCCGGTACAAACCCGATTTGAATGGAAACCGTCTAAGCGTTTAAAATTTGACGCAGTGGCAGGTTTTGCTTCCAATAGTTGGGGCTTCGGCAATCGGAATCATCTTGGAGCATTCGATAGGCACTATGTCTCTGGTTGGCAATTTCGCAGTGGTCTAGCCATCAATATTAAAACCAAAAGAGGTACTAAATTTTACCTTGAAGGCGGCTATATGCCCTTTCGTGCCTTCCGTTTCGATCAGGGAAGAGATAACAGGCCTTTCCAAAATCCCGAAAACCTGCAGCCTGCTCCCTACCTTGCTTTTTCTATCTATTATGGCTTTAAAAAGTCTTTATTGGGCTCTACAGTTGAGAATTTTTTAAATTTTTAGCCAAAATTAAAATTGGCATTTTTAAAAATTTTATACTAATTTTGTTTTCGAAAATCTTAGTCAGACTAAAAACTGACGGATAATTGCTTTAGAACAAACGCTACAACAAATGAAGAAACTTATTTTTTCAACCCTCTTAATGGGGTTGAGCCTCATGCTATTTGGGCAACAATTGCCGAATGTAGGTTTTGAAACCTGGACAAATATAGCAGGTACAAACGCCGAACCAAGCAATTGGAATTCAAATAAAACAGGCGGTGGATTTGCAAATCTGGGTCCGCAAACCTGTTTTCCCGAAACCACCAATCCCAACAGCGGCACTTACTGCGTCCGCCTCGAAACCAGAAGCTATTTGGGAACACCCGTAAACGGTACGGTCACCACTGGAAAAATTCAGGCGCCTAGCACAAATCCAAATCAGGGCTATGTCGAAACTGTAAGAACCGATGCCAACTTCAACGCTCCTTTTAGCGGACGTCCCGACAGTTTGGTGGGTTATTACCGCTACACCTCTGTCAGTGGAGATTACCTAAAAATAGAGGCTGTATTGCACGACAATAGCTACAATGTGCGCAGTCCGGCCGATGCGAGCTCAACTGCTGCCAAAATTGGATCGGCAACTTTCTTTGGTCCAACTTCAACTGTTAGTACCTGGACACGATTCTCTGTGCCATTCAATTATACAAGTAGTAACAATCCAAGTTATGCGCTTATAATTGGCACTTCTAGTGCTGTACAGGGAGGAGCAATTGTTGGCAGCACTTTATGGCTCGATGATATACAGGTTGTTTATAATCCTACCATCACCTTAGGCAGCATCACCGCAGCTGGCCCCTACTATGTTTCTAATACACAGGGTACTAATGTTAGCATTGCTTACACTGTAACTGGAACCTATGCTGCCGGCAATACTTTCACAGCACAACTCTCGAATGCCAGTGGCAGTTTCGCCAGCCCTGTAAACATCGGCACACTTAGTTCAACAGGAAACGGAACCATAAATGCTACCATTCCGGCAGGAACTGCAAGCGGAACAGGCTACCGAATCAGAATTGTTTCATCGAATCCAGCTATCAGCTCAGCAAACAACGGAACAGATATCACGATTAACCTTTGTGCCAATCCGGTCACTCCAAATAATAGTCAGACTATCGCTGCTAATACCAATGGTACACAGTTGACTGCCAACGAAACGGTTGCAGCCACAACGAGAGAATGGAAATTTTCTACTGTTTCGGGTGGACCTTACAGCAGCTTTACAACAGCTCAAACAGCAATCAATTACACGCCAAATTTTACAGCTGCAGGAAGCTATTTTGTTATTTGTCAGTCAAACTACCCTGGTGGTCTTCAGGTCCAGAGCAATGAGCTTACAATAAATGTTGTTGGAAATGAAATCAGTCCTTCTAGCTCTCAAAGTATTTTGGTGGGCGTTAATGGCAATTTGCTTACAGTAACTGAAAGCCCTGCAGGCACAGCGCGTGTATGGAAATTTGCCACTGTTTCGGGTGGTCCTTACAGCAATTTTACACCAACACAAACCGGAACTTCTTATACCCCTAATTTTGCAAGTGCAGGAACCTATTATGTTATTTGCGAAAGTACCATCAGCGGGCTTCAGGCAATCAGTAATGAGGTACAGATTTCTGTTGGTTCTGTCACCATTAGTACCGGAACAATAAATGGTTCACCTTTCGAGTTTAGCGCTTCTGCTCCAAATGCGGCTGTAAATGTACCTTATACTGTAAGTGCTCCTTTTGTCGCTGGTAATATTTTTACCGCTCAACTTTCAGATGCCAATGGCAGCTTCGCATCAGCGAGCAATATTGGAACAGTAACGGCCACAACAAGTGGTACAATCAGTGCCTCTATTCCTTCTATTACAGCTGCCGGTCCTGGTTATCGTATCAGGGTTGTTGCATCCAATCCATCCGTTACAGGAAGCGACAATGGTGCCGACCTCAGCGTTGATCAATTCAACAATAGCATTGCCCCCACTACTTCGCAGAATATTCTTGTAAACCAAACAGGAACAGCAATAAATGTAACAGAATCACAAAATGCAACTCGTCTTTGGAAATTCGCCACAGTATCTGGCGGCCCTTACACAAGTTTTGGCCCTACAGTATCAGGAACAAGCTACACTCCCCTGTTCAATACGCCTGGCACTTATTTTGTAGTTTGCGAATCGACCAATCAGTACAGCGATGCAATTATTTCAAATGAAGTAACGATTGTCGTTGCAAATGGAAATAACATCACAACAAATTCAGCTAGTTCAAGTCCTTTCCTAACTTCTCCATCGGCAAGTGTAAGCACTGTGGTTAATTTCAGCAGCGATGCTGTTTTCAACAGTGGCAACGTATTTACTGTACAAATTTCGGATGCTTTTGGCAGCTTTGCCAGTCCAATCAATATCGGAACTTTGAATGGCGCTACGATTTCTAATATTACTGCTTCTATACCAAATAATCTCGCCAGTGGAAACGCTTACCGCATTCGAGTAATATCTTCCAACCCTGCAATCATTGGAACAGATAATGGACAAAATCTGTCTGTGATTCAGTTTGAAAACAGCCTAACACCTGTTGACACGCAGTTTGTACAGGATGGAGTAAATGGTAATCTGCTTACGGTTGCTGCTACGCATAATGCGACCCAGGAATGGTACTCAAGACCCAATATTTTTGCACCATTTGTGCCTTTTACACCCGCCGAAACCGGAACCACACTTCAACCAAATTTTAGCGGCACAACGCTTCGGATGGTGCATTGCCGTTCGGTAAATGCTGTTGGCGACACTGTAACAAGTAACGAGGTTATTTTTGTTATTTCGCCAACTTCAACCAATCAGTTGGAAAATGTCCTTATCAGAACCTTCTGGAGCGGAAATGACTTAACAATCGACCTTAGTCAGTCTGATCTTAACGAAAATGCTTCTTTCCGATTGACAGATCTAAAAGGGGCACTCATCGGCCATGCTCAACTCAACCCGCAGACAGTTCAAAACTTTAACTTTGATATTCCTGCAGGTATTTACATTCTACATCTGAGTGATGATAAAAAGTCATATTCGGTACAGATGATGAAGCGATAAAAAATTAAAACTATCTAGTAAAACCTTACTGAATGATTTCGGTAAGGTTTTTTTAATTTGAACTTGATTGCTTTTTTAACGGTTTAATCAGCTATATTTGAACACTTTTACAAACATTAAATTCAACAAAGCAT
>CAMDAB010000187.1 GCA_945888475.1 Saprospira grandis DSM 2844
GATAAACTTATCAAAGCGTATAAAATTGAAGAAGTAAAATCAAGAATAAATGATTACTTCATAAATGCCAAAAAATTATGCTTGGATGATTTTAAAGATGATGAATTTTTGTCAAAGCTCTCAGTTTTTGAAAACTTTTGTAATGGTGATTTATTTGATAAAATAACTCTTCTCTCGATGAGAAAAAATGTATCTAGAAAGAAAGGAGAAGAAATTATTGAAGAAGTTCCAATACTTGAAGAGCTAAAAGAAAAAGACTATGTCAGGATATATTTTAGCTTTGTTGACATAAGCAACTGGGCAAAGGCATACAGTACATATTATGAAAAAGAATATCCCCCTTTAAAACTAAAACCTAATGATTTTTTGACAGCCTATAACCAGAAAAAACCCTTTACTAAGCACCAAACTGCAACATTTGAAACCAGTCTTTTTATATACGGCAGGGATGCTAAATTAGTAAAGGATTTTCAAGATTTGTTATCTTCACAAAAGAGATTGGTTCCGAACCCTTTACCTATTTTCATATACAAAGAAGAATTACAAAGAGAAATGATAAGCATTTATAAAGAAAGCGGATTCTCTCTTGGCTACAAAGAAATAATTCAAAATTTATGGAAAAACTACAGGAACGACATAGGAGACTATTATTTACTATATTGGACAAAAAGTAAAGAGTTATTTGTCGATTTTGATTTTGTTTCAAAATTTGAATATGAACTTCATTCTGGTCCTTGGCTAATAGTGAATTTTTTTGATGTAAAAGAAGATAAAAAACCAAAAATCTATCAAGACCTATCATCGGTATTCGATCTTGAATATAACGTTTTTAGAGTTCTAATAGGCAATAAGTATAGAAATATTGAATATTTTAGAGAATTAGATTCAGAGGATTACAAAGACAGAAAAGCTATCCCCAATAAACATTATGACTACACTTTCTTATCTTTTACAAAATACAGAAAAGCTGTTTATGATTATGTTTTCAAATCAAAAATACAGGCTGTTTCAAAATTGGCCTTTCATGAAATGGTTTTTAACAGTATAAGAGATGATTTAAAACAAAATAATCCTTATGCAACAAAAGAGAAACTTAACATTTGGTTCAGTTTGTATGAAAAATTCGATTTAAACTTTAATTCTAAAAATAGCAAAACTATGGCAAGTAAACTAAATGATTATCGCCAATTTATGGAATCACTGGCTGAGGGAAATGCAGATTTAACAAACACTAGTTTGGAAGAATTCGCATTCGCTTCGGGCCAGGTAATTGATTACATCCTACAGAAAAGCAAATCGGCTGATACAAGTTATCAAAGATTGGAACCTTACCTGCAACAGGCAAAATGCGAGGAGTTTAAAAAGGCAATTGCAAATGATTTTGCAAGATACAAGCATGAGAACTTTTCTTCACGCTTTCAAAAAGCAGCAGCATTTGTGTTGACATATAAGACAGACGAAAATCTAAAAAAAGTTTTACCCGAGATTTTAGCAGGAGTTTTCAGTAAAAGTTATTTATATGCAACAAAAAATAATGATTAAAACATTTTCAAACTTTAAAAAATAAAATAAGATGAGCAATGCATTTAAAAACAGAGTATTCGGCTGTGCAATTATTAAATCAATAAATTCAAACTATAATGCTGATTTCTCTCATCAGCCCCGTACGCTACCCAACGGTACAGTTTATGCAACAGATAAAGTTCTGAAGTATTCAGTAAGAAATTATTTAAAATCTGCTCTTGGCGAAAAACTTTTTTACTTTAAATCTCTGACAGATGATATGTCGCCACGTACACTTGACGAGACCTACGAACATCACTTCGGAAAGGGAAAATTAGAAGATAAAAAAAATATTCGCTTAAACGTGTTGAAAGATATTCTCAGCTGTATAGATGTTCGTTTATTTGGAGGCACATATGCGGGTAAAACTAATATTTCTATTCACGGAACCGTACAATTTACGCATGGAATGAATAGGTATCCGGAGAATATTATTTACTCTGAGCAAATTATGTCACCATTTAGAAATCCAGGTTTGAATAGCGCAGAAAGTACTATGACCACACTCGGAACTCAATCAAAGCTCCAAGAAGGACATTATGTTCATCATTTTTCAGTTAATCCAAAAAACATTGAAGATGATGCGAATCGTGTAGGTACAGAGGGGCTGTATAACAGCGATATTGAAAAACTAAAAGAAGCTCTACGCAAAGGTGTAAGCTTTTACGATTCATCTGCTAAAGCCGGTACTGAAAATGAATTACTGCTTTGGGTACAACTAAAAGCAGATTCAAAAGCAGTTTTACCCTCCTTTGTAGAACTAGTTGAAGTGAACGAAAACAAAGAAATAGATTTATCGAAAATAACACTTCTTCTTTCAAAAGCACAAATTCAATCAGAAATTGAAAAAGTGGAGTTGTTCTATAACCAAGGCCTCACCAAAGTTATAAATGCACCTGCAAATTCCATTCTTATTGAACTATAAATGATTATAATACATCGTCGGCAACAATACTTGCCGACGATGTTAAATTTAAATTTTTATGCAAAAACTACTATCTATTGATATAAAGTCAGATTTCGGTTTTTTTAGAAAACCTGATATGAATAGTTCAATAAATCTATCCTATAATATGCTACACAAACCTGCTTTATTGGGTATATTAGGTGCAATAATAGGTATGGAGGGCTACAGTGATTTTGGAAAAACACCACAATACTACAAAGAACTTAAAGAACTCAAATTAGGAATTGAGCCCTTGCAACATGAAAAAGGCAATTTCCAAAAAACAGTTATTAAATATAGCAATACTGTTGGTTATGCCAACATGGGCACGAACTATCTTACAGAAGAATCTACCCTTATAGCTCCTGCTTACAGATGCTATATATTATTGAATTTAGAAAATTCTGTTGAGCGCAAGCTGTATGATTATTTGAAGGAAGGTAAAGCAGAATATTTACCTTATTTTGGTAAAAATGAATTCTATGCCTGGTGGGATTCTGACTTTAGTTTCAAATCATATGATTTTGATTGTCTGGTCAAACCTGGCAATGATTTTAGAATAAAATCACTTTTTATCAAAAAGGACACTAGTATTCAATCTCAGAAAGCCGATAATATTTTTGATTTCTTGAATTTTGAAAACGAAGAGGCTACTTTTATGTATTTTGAAAGATTACCTGTAGGCTTTGGAGAAGATCCGATACAATATATTTTTGAGTCATTTGCTTTTACTACGTTTAAGTTAAAATCCAAAGCTGAAATTGATAATTTATACTTTTTGACCAGTGAAAATTACTATGTACAGTTATTTTAAAACCTGTTCTCAACTGCTTTCAGATACAAAAAGCATCGGAAATTTTTTAATCGATGCCCATAAGTATTATGCACATACAAGCAGGCATAAAAAACCTGAAACGCTCGAAGAACATGTAGAACTCGTTCAAAAAAAATTTGAAAGATTGGTTGAAACGCACAAATTAGACAAAGTTATTGACGACTTAATTTGTGAATATTGCAGGCTGGTTTTTAAAATTAATACAAATGAACCAGAATCTGAACCATTATTAAACTTCATAAAAAAGCTTTTTGTAGGAACAATTGTATTTCATGATTTTGGAAAGGTAAATGAAAACTTTCAGGCTCATCCAGAAAAAATGAATAATCCAGAATTTTCTTTCAAAGAAAATCCATTAAGTACACATCACTCTGCATTAGGTGCCTATCTCTACATCGTTAAACACATTGATGAAATAGTTAATAAGTTTCAATCTGCGCAACAGGGAACTTTATTATGTACCCTTCTGGGATTTTCATACAGTATTTTTCAACACCATGCTAAATTTTTAAATGATAAAGACAATCTAAAAAAGAAGATTTCATTTTCATCCGATGCGCTCCCGTATCTTCATAGTTATTTAAAGAATTTTCAATTTGTTATTTCAGATAGAATTTCCAAAACGCTTTTTGAAAACCATTCTGCAATTCAAAAGCCCAATATTGTGGCACAATATGAAAAGCTTAATGAAAAAGGTGAAGATTTTAGTTTTTTTCTGCTAACAAGATTGTCATTTTCTCTGCTGACGGCATCGGATTATTTGGCTACAGCCGATTATTGCAGTGATATTGTACCAATAGATTTTGGAACACTTAATCGAAGCCGCATTGAAGAAATCTACAGAAATGTTACAGAAAGGGATTTCCTGGATGATAAAAATGAAAAGGCAAATTTTAATAAAAACACCTATCTGAAGCTCGAAAACTATGGCGTGCTAACAAATCCAAAGGAAACCAATGGCGCAAACCTTAATGTGTTGAGGCAGGAAATGGCAATAGAACTAATTCAAAATATCAGAAAAAACAAAGATAAAAATCTGTTTTATATTGAGGCACCTACAGGGGGTGGCAAGACTAATTTATCTATGCTGGCAACAATTGAGTTATTGAAATCGAATGAACATTTGAACAAAGTTTATTATGTTTTTCCATTTACAACTCTAATAACTCAAACACACAAAGCAATAATAGAAACTTTTGGTTTATCCGATGATGAAGTGGTTCAATTACACTCCAAGGCCGGATTTTCTACCAAAGAAGAAAACTCTGACGGTGAATATGGTAGCCAAAAAATAAATTACATTGATAATCTTTTTGTTAACTATCCTTTTTGTCTGCTTTCGCATATTAAATTCTTCGATTTATTAAAGACTAACGAAAAAGAAAGTAACTACTTATTACATCGTTTGGCAAATTCAGTTGTTGTAATTGATGAACTGCAATCGTATAATCCAAGCCATTGGGATAAGGTTATTTACTTGGTAAGAAATTATGCAAAATATTTTAATATCAAGTTTATCCTTATGTCGGCTACACTGCCAAAACTTGATAAATTGGATGTAATTCCCAAAGAAGAGGTTCAGGATTTTGTTTATCTTCTGCCTAACGCAAAAAATGATTATTTCAGAAACCCGAATTTTTCTCAGAGAGTATCTTTTAAATTTGATCTATTGAAAGAAACAGAAATCGAATTAGCTCTATTAACTAAAACCGTTTTCGAAAAATCGGCTCAATATGCCAAAAACGACTTTGGCAAGGCAAAACCTGTTGATAGCGTTTACACAATTATAGAGTTCATTTTCAAAAAATCTGCTACTGAATTTTACCGTGAGGTAATGTTAAAGCAAGAAAATGAAGCATTTTTTGATGAAGTTTTTGTATTGTCGGGAACTATTCTAGAACATAGAAGAAAATATATCATCAATTATTTGAAAGATTCATCTAACAGAAAAAAGAAAATTTTGCTGATTACTACTCAGGTTGTCGAAGCTGGGGTGGATATAGATATGGACTTAGGGTTTAAGAATATGTCGCTAATAGACAGTGATGAGCAATTGGCTGGAAGGATAAACAGAAATGTTAACAAAAAAGATTGCGAACTATATCTTTTCAAAATAAACGAACCCAGTGTTTTATATGGGAAAGATAAGCGATATAAAATGTCCTATAAAATCAGGGACGAATATGAGTCAATTCTTCTGCATAAAGATTTCGACAGACTTTACAGTCTGGTTTTGCAAGATATTGACGAATGGAACAATAAAGAAATGGCCCTAGGTTTTAAGGACTACAAATACTTTGTAGAATCATTGAATTTTCAAAAAGTACACGCTGAATTCAAGCTGATTGAACAAAAAAACATTTCAGTATTTGTTCCTATTATGATTGCTGCAACAGAAGAAAACTTTAGCCGACAGGAATTGGATTTCCTAAAAAAAGCTGCCGTAATTACTGAAAATGATAAAGAAGTCAATGGATCAAAAGTATTTGACCTGTATATTAATTTAATTGAAAACAGAGCTTCTGACTTTATATCCCAGCAGGTTAATCTTAAAACCTTACAGGGGATTTTATCGAAATTTGTTTTTTCTATTTTCGATGATTCTAAAGGCAAAAACCAACGAAAACTAATTTTATTTTCAGACTTGGAAAGAAAAAATCTGCTAGACAATGAGGAAAATACTACCTACGGGTACTTTTATCTTGAGCACTACAAAGACGTATATGACGAGGAATTTGGGTTGGATGAAAGCAAACTAAATAACTCAAATATATTATAAAGAAAATTACCCCATCTTACATTTAATCGAACCATATTGGAATTGTCTCGTCAAGGACAAATGGTTTTTAAAAAGTCTTAATTTTTCTTTTTACTTTGACGAGATAATCGAACCATATTGGAATTGAAACTCTAAAATAGCCTGCATGGTATCGTGTTCGCATTCGCATTTAATCGAACCATATTGGAATTGAAACTGCGTAAATATTAAGCATTCGGAAAATGTAGCGTCGCATTTAATCGAACCATATTGGAATTGAAACATATAAATGACAATGGCGATTTTTATGTAGAACAGCATTTAATCGAACCATATTGGAATTGAAACTCCTCTGCACTTTTTGCAGCTGACTTTGCATTCTCCATTTAATCGAACCATATTGGAATTGAAACTGCAGATAATCAGAAACACTGGTAACGTATCATTTTTCATTTAATCGAACCATATTGGAATTGAAACGTTGGAAGAATTGAAACCCCCTTCGGCGGTGGTCAATCATTTAATCGAACCATATTGGAATTGAAACAAGTGAAAAAACTCCCCAAAGACCAAACCATTAGTTCATTTAATCGAACCATATTGG
>CAMDAB010000188.1 GCA_945888475.1 Saprospira grandis DSM 2844
CAAAAAGCCGCAACTACACAGCTGGAATGAGAATCGCTCAAGGTGAAAAAATGGAAGATATTGTAAATGAATCCTCTGAAATGATTGAAGGTATCAAAACACTGGAAACGGTACATTATTTGATGCAACAAAAAAACATCAGCGCACCAATTTTTGAAATAACTTACAGAGTGATTTTTAAGGGAATGAGCCTGGACCGCGCCATCGGCTTTTTGATGACTTATCCTTATGAGGTGGATGTAGATTTTATGTAGGCCTTTTTAAACAATAAAATAAATAAAAAGCTGTTTAGAAAAATGAATATGAATTTAATTTGATCACTTAAAAAACCAAACCATGCAAAAATTAAGTATACTTGTAGTTTGCTGTGTCATAATGCTCAGCTCCTGCGAAAAATGTAAAGTAAATCCCGATTTAATATCGGATCTTTTGGCGCCGTCAACGAATATCATACTTGGAGAGCCAGTCGACTGGGATTATGTTGTAAGGTCAGTTCGTGACAACTCAGGAGAGTGTAAAATACTGGATGCAGCAGCATCAGTAGGTTTGATTCTGGTGGATTATTTTGTAACTCCTTCCGACACTCCTTCGGATACTATTACCAACAAAACCGATAATATCGGTAAACTTTGTGCCGGGGAAGAGGAGACTGTATCAAGCTCAATTGTTTTTGACAATCAAGGTGTTTACCTTCTTGCCACAACTGCTGATAAGAACAATGTTGTTGAAGAGCGCAATGAAAACAACAATTCAGACAATATAGAGGAAGTAAAAGGATTAAGACCGGATATTTTTAAAGATCCTTCACCTGCTTTTGCTGCAAAACTTGAAAAATCTTCAGCAATTGTTTTGGTTGGAAGTAAATACAAATCGGCTGCAAATATTAAATCATATAACGGAAAACCAGTTTATTATGTTGCCGATTAAAATTCTTTTAGCTGTGTTAGTTGGAGCTGTACTTAATTATTCCTGCGATAAATGCGAGGTTAAGGAATGTAAGACAACGGTTTCCGGGAGGCAGGTTACTGTTACAGCCAATGTAAGCGGTGGTGGAGGTACTCAAATTACCCCCGATTCAATTTCTGAGGTTACAAGCCAATCTGCCAAAATAGCTTATGTTATACTAAGAGAAGGGGCCTGTCATAAGATTATTGGATACGGTCATGTATGGTCAGCAACAGATGCTACGCCTACACTTGAAAATAGCACATTCAGCGATTATGGCGATAATGTCAATTTTAATGATCAGGTAAAAACAACGATGAATGGTTTACTTCCTGCTACCAGATACTTTGTAAGGTCATGGGTTGCCATCGAAATAAGCGATTGCGACAAAACAAGGGAGATTATGTACAATGATGCAATTTCTGAATTTACCACAAATCCTTAAAACCATGAAACTTAAATTTTTTATCGCTATATTATTAACGATCACACTGCTGAGCTGCGAAAAAATATGTACCTGTCCAAAAACAGTAAATATAAGTAATAATACAGCTTACAGTTTCGATTTGTTTATTCTGGATCCTTATGGTTTTTATTGGCCAAATGGCAGAGTTCGTCCCTTTGAGCTAATCGAGTCAGATGTACCCTGTTACAGTGGAAGACCTGTAAATTTTCTTGTAGCAATTGATACAGTATCGGGAATACAGAGAATTCTGGAGCCATGCGGCAAAGATTTTACTATAGAAAATTAATGAATGCTTGGGGTAGTAATTTTCTACCCCTTTTTTAATATGAGCAATCAAAACTGTCATGAAAATTACACTTTTTACCCTCATACTTTTTATCCCCTTTATGCTCAAAAGTCAGGAAAAAGGAACTTTTACCGATTTGCGCGATGGACAGGTTTATAGCACTATACTTATTGGAAATCTTGTTTGGATGTCAGAAAACCTGCGCTATAATCTGCCGGGTTCTTTAGGAAATCCTGCCTTTAATGACAAAAAGTATGGCCGATTGTACAACTGGAAACAGGCTCAGGAAGTTTGTCCCGAAGGATGGCAATTGCCATCCGATGCAGATTGGAAAAGTCTTGAGCGGATTCAGGGAATTGCATTGAATGAATTGAGTAAAAAATACCACAGGGGCAAATCCATTGGTACTTTCTTAAAATCTGAAAAAGATTGGATCAGGGGTTCCGGAAACAATAGTTCTGGCTTTAATGCACTACCTGCCGGATATTATGCCGCTTACGATAAAAGTTTCAGAGAATTGGGCGAAAGTGCGGTTTTTTGGTCTTCATCAGGCATCAATGGCATTTACAAAACCTATCGTTATCTGCTTGCCGACAGCACAACAGTTTATCGCAATGAAAGTAAAAAGGAATATGCATACTCCTGCCGTTGTATTAAAAAGGAAATGGTAGAGAACGATTCTTTTTTTACCGACAGACGCGATGGCCAGGTTTATAAAACGGTAAATATCGGCAATAAAATTTGGATGGCTGAAAATCTGCGTTATTTCGAAACAGCCGGAACGGAAATCCCTGAAGACAAAACAGGTGAATATGGGATGCTGTACAGTTGGACAAGCCTGATGGCATTAGAACATAAATACAAAAGCAAAACCTGGACACAGAAAGAAAATCACAGAGGTATTTGTCCACTTGGCTGGCATATTCCGAGCGAGGAAGAATGGACTTCACTTTTGGAAGAACTCGATACTGAGCGTATGACCTCGGTAAGCGGTTGGGAAGATGCTAAAAACGGCAACAACAGTTCGGGTTTCAATGTTTATCCGGCGGGTTACTACGAACCTTTCTTTGGTTTCGATCAATTTGCTAAGGGAGCCTATTATTGGACCGCTCAAAACGATTCAAAGGAAGCCACTTATATAAACATCAGTAATCCTCGTGTTGGGTACAGCATTGAAAAGAAAACTTACCGCTATTCCTGCCGCTGTGTAAAGGATTAATTCGCCTTCAATATTTTTACCTCAACCCGCTGATTCATTCTTCTGCCATATTCTGTTGTATTATCCGAAACCGGAGCTCTTTTTCCGTAACCTTTGGCGCTGAGTTGATTTGCGTTTACTCCCTTGCTGATTAGGTATTTTACCACATTTTGTGCCCTTTCGAGTGAAAGTTTATCGCAATATGCATGCGCCGGCAAACCGCTTGTGTGACCGCCTATTTCAACTTGGGTATTGCTGTTTTTTCTTAAAAAATCGGCTAGTTCATCCAAAGCGCGGATTGAATTGGGGGTAAAAGAGGTTGAATCGGACATATAGTACAATTCATTAATTCTAAAACGCTCTCCACTGCTGATTTTGTTGACATCAATTGTTTTGTTAAAATCTTTTGAAGCACTATTTTCTGTAATTACCTGAGGTTTATCGGCTGTGATAGTGAAACTGAAAGCACTGACTGCATTCATTTGTGTGATGATCAGCCTTTCACTTTTTACGCCCGATTTTTTTAGCAGCTCCGCTACTTTTATAGCTTGATCTTTTGCGTTCGTATCATCTTTTGAACCATGTAGCTCAATTTTCATATCGGGATACTGTTCGAGCAGGTCAGCAAGTCGGTCAATTTCATTCAAAGCAGCCTCTGTAGGTTGTACCTTATCATCGAAACGCAGCCGTCCAATAGGAATTGTTATACCTTTTTGCAGAGGATAAAGCAACATGTCAAACTTCCTTTCAGCCAAGGCACTCTTGTCTTTCAGTTCAATCAATTCAGTACCTGCATAAAAACCTCTTTTTAAAGGTAATACTTCGTAAGATGTGCCTAGCGGTAAAATCATTTTAAATTCTCCCCTGATGGAGTCGGAATTTGAGAGTCCGGCTTCTTTATGACTTTTTCCACTATAAAAACTGATTTCAGAGGATAGCGGTTTTTTGCTGATGCCATGCAATATCCTGCCCGATAAAATGGCCACCGGATCGGGCTGTGCCGATTTTGGCACTTCTATCGAAATAATATCTGTGTTGCCCAGTTTTGCATCGCTCGAAACCATATAGGCTTTGTTGCCGATAGCAGGAATACTATAATAGGCGTCCCAGCCTTCCGCATTGATTTCCGGTCCCAGATTTTGGGGCTCGGTCCAGCGGGTCCAGCTATCATCAAGTCTTCGGGTTACAAATACGTCTGCGCTTCCATAACCCATGTGCCCCTCCGATGAAAAATAAAGAGTCTTCCCATCTGCAGCGAGGTAGGGTGTCGTTTCGTCGAGATAGGAATTAACCACCGGCCCGAGATTTTTTGGCTCGGTATAATGTGTTTCATCAATCTGGAAACTTACATAAATATCTTTGTAACCATAGCAACCCTTACCTGCGACAGATAGCATCATTACCTTTCTATTGGCTGAAAAAGAAATAGCTACCTGATTATCGGAATTTACATAGTTTTCTATTTCAATATTTTGAGGAATCGTCCAGTAATTACCCTTTTTTCTGGACATGGAAATACCTTTTCCCTGAATTGACCCATCGCTGCGGTATCGGTTGCCTACAATGAGGGTTTGTCCGTCGGGTGCGGCAAAAATCACAAAGTTATAATCATCGTTATTGATGGGTGCACCTATATTCTGAGCAGTTGACCAGCCATTTGGACCAAGGTTCGAAACCCAGACATCATCTTTTTTGTCTTTGCCCATATTTCCCTCGTATTTCTTTCTGACAAAATAGAGTGTTTGCCCATCGGCACTTAGCACCGGCATGATATCGTTGCTTTCACTATTTATTGCCCTGCCCGGATTTTCTTTTTTTCGATCTTGCTTTGCATCGCTTACCAGATTGATTTTTTGATCTTGCCAAACCCTTATGTAATCGACGTTTACTTTCATCCGGCGTTCAAGATTGATACCAATTTTTGCCCCGAAAAGATTTGGTTTATTGTTATTAAAAACCAGGACTTCATTGATATAATAATTTATTTTATTGCCCTTAGCCTCAATTCTTACAATGTTTTCGGCGCCCTGTTTCTTTACGGCCTGATTAAAGGCCCAGGGTTTTACATCTATAAATTGCGAATCGACCCAACTGTACACCCTGAACTTCCCCTGCCCATTGAGCGAGATACCATGCCCATTGTATGCGTCTTTTACACCCCAGATAAGCGAATAGGGACGAGTCGAGTCGCCCTCAGTCTGAACCATTTTGGTTTCAATTTTAAAGTCCTTACTGTTGGAAAAATAACTTACCTGATTCCAAAAATTCCAGCTGTTGGTAAACTGCTTGTAACTGAGTTCATATTTCCCGTTTCTGATAAAGGCGGAACGTGTTGGATTATCGTTTTCGAGCCAGACATTTTTATTGTCATTAAAATCTTCTGAAAAAAGCAATTGTTGCTGTGCTTTGCAGAAGCTGAAAGTACATAAGATCAGAAAAAGAAAATTGAATAGTTTCATGTTCTAACAAAAAAAGGGGGCGGGAATTCCCAGCCCCCATGTATAATGAGTTGATAATATAAGATTAGATGCCTCTTGCTGTGGTAGTTACTTGAATCCAGCAAGGTACAGTATAGGCTTGTCCTTCAGTTAAACCACGTTGAGCTAATTCGGTTTTTGTAGGCATAAATTTACTGTAATTGCCAATAAGTCTGTTTGCTTCAGTAGCAACAGAAGGGTCTATTGATTTTGCTTTTGACCACTCATCAATTGCCGGCCATACGCAAATTTGTGCGTCGAAACCTTTGCCATTGTCACTGCAACGAGGACCACTACTGGCATACATAGTACCTACCAGAATGTAAGGATCGCCCCAATTTGGAATAAACTTAGAAGTAAGACGACAGTAATTACGTGCACCACCAAAGTTACCTTCTTTATACAATTTAAATGCGTAGCGGTAGATATCTTTTCCGCGTGTGTCATTGTCAACCCATTCCTTACTACTTACGGCAAATTCAGGCATTAAAGCAATTTCCTTGTTTTTGTATTCAGCGGCATTGACTGTGTCGTTGGCTGCGAGTACACGGTAAGCCAAAATTTTTGAATAAACAGTAGCTGTATCAGATACAATAATGGCGCCTTGTCGCTTCTTTTCCAATTCAATCAATAAACTACGGTATTGAGCATTAGTTTCTTTATACAGTTCATTTTCCTTTCCGCATTTCTCAGAAAGTTTTGAAGCTAGTACTTTAAGACTGTCAACATTCTGCCAGTTTTTCTTTACTTCAGGTTGCAGTTTAGCCACCCAGTAATCGCAACCAAAGATATTCGGCACCTGTCCAAAGAGCTTTTCAACATCTGACCAGTATTTGGCATAGTTGGCTGCATCTTTAGAATTTTTATTTTTCTCAGCGATGGTTTTGAACTTTTCGTAAAGATTTACTAGATATTGATCATCAAAGCCTTCTACTTTATTTTTGTAAAAAGTGTTTATTGCCATATCAGACATGAAAGCCAAAAGCATAGGAGTTGGGGAATCTTTACCCAATTCAAGCGATCTTTCTCCGATTTTGTAAGCAACTGTTTTATCATAACCATTTGCATACAGATAATAACATTGCCATGCTAGATCATAAGCTTCTTCACCGTTACATTTTGCCATCTGCTCATAAAGGGCATTCATTTTGTCGAGATATTCCTTTTTCTTGGTTTTATCTTTCTCGGCTTTAGCAAAATAGACATACATTTCTATGCCGTCATTAAAATGCGTTTTTTTAGCAGGAAGTGG
>CAMDAB010000189.1 GCA_945888475.1 Saprospira grandis DSM 2844
GAAGAATTAAGTCTAGACAGTATCAAGGAAATGAAAAAAGCTGAATTTATTAAGGCTTTTAAAAACAAGGCAGCCTGGAAAAAAGCAAAAGCTGTAATTTTTCTGGTTGACTATAAACTGGAGGGCAAAAAAGCGGTGATTGCCATCCCCTTCAAAAAAGAAAATGAAATGAAACTTGAGATGAAAAGGCTCAAGAAAGAGAAACTGCATTTGCTAAAAAAATCGGGCGGAGGAACAATCGTCATCGATAAAAATGCCGACGGAGAAAGAGAGGCCACCATTGAGCTTATCATGGGCGGATTAAAACCGGAGCTTTTACAACTAAAAGCAAGTCCACTTTTCGATAAAATTAAAGTAAAACTAAGCGCTACCCAAACTGGCGAAGCACTCGAAGATGCTGCTGCTGCTGAAAGCGAAGTTGATACAACTGAAAATCTTCCGGAAGATAACCTGGATGATGTGGATGCTGATGAAGGAGAGGAAGATAATGAAGGGGAAACAGCTTCTTCTGAAACTGAGACAACGGCAGCTCCAAATCCCAAAAAGGAAAAATTTATGGCAGCTTTGAATCTCATCAAAGAAAATGCCGATAAGCTCAAAGCTGTTTTTGGTAAAATTGCCGGAGACAAGCTTCAGTCGAATGCCGAAAAATTAAAAACAGCACTCGATAAAATAATGAACGAAGCCAAAGAGTTTATCCACGAAGTTGGCGAAGAAGCAAAAGAACTGGTCGATGATGTCAAAAATATTGTAAAAGAAGCTTTGAATCCGAAAGAAAATGCCGCTTCAAATGATACGGCTTCGCTCGATAAGGATAAACTTAAAAATTATGCCGATCAGGGCAAAACCCTTGCCGATGAGTTCAAATCTTTACAAGCTACCATCAAAAAGAATCTGGCCGATATGATTTCTGAGCAAGAGGATGTGGACATGGTAAATAAAATAATCGATAAAGTACAGCAGCACGACGATATTTTTGATGCTATGAGCGATGCCGAAAAAGAAAAGGTTCAGAAGATGCGCGATACCATCAATTCAAAAATTACTCCTGAGTTGGAAAAAATGATGAATGATGTAAAGAGATATTTGAAAGTTAGGGATAAGGTGCTCGGTAGTATTGAAAAAACCAAAGAAGCTGCATTACAGGGCATTGCCGATATGAAAGCGCGCATTGAAAAATTAAAAGCCGATGTTAATAATTTAATAACCGAAAAATAACAAACATATGGGATTGTCAGAAGAAATAAACGAACTCCGCGAGGAATACAGAATCCGTAAAGCATACTTTAAAGAGGACGGTTTTTTAGATGCTAGTGAGTTAGCTGATCTGGATATGGTTGAAGCGGAAATAAAAAAGTTGGAGCTTGCTTATATGGATCAGGCTGCAAAAGTGCAAAAAGTTGAACCTAAAACAAGTGGTCCTAAAGTTAAATATGATCAGGGACATGGCGAGGGTGACTCCAAATACAAAACATCTGTTACCGTTTCTTCAGAAGAATTTAGCATCGAACATGAAGAGGGTAGTAAAGGAGGTGGATTAAAGATCACGAAAGATGAAGTTGAAATAAGTGGAAAAAAAGAACTTGCAGCGGGAGTTGAAGCGACTGTAAGTTTAAGCAACAAGAAATTGGCTGCAGGTGTTTCAAAGAAATGGGAACTGAAAGAAAAAAGCAAAAAAGTACCTTTTCAAGCTGGGCCAGTACCGTGTTATGTTAAATTTGGAATAGGCGGGGAATTGGTCTTGGGAGCAGATGGTGAAGCGAATTTTGAGACAGGAATCGGTAAAATTGGTGTAAAGGCCGAAGGTAAACTGAGTGGATTTGTAGAAATGGGACTAAATGGTGGTTTAGTAGAACTAGGTGGCAGGCTTACAATAATACCTTCGCTCAAAGCAAGCGGTTACGTTTGTTACGATAGTGCTAATGATGATCTTTATCCTGATTTAAGTGGCCTTAATGGTAATATTAATGCAAAAGGAACAATCACACTATCTGCCGTTGAAGAGGTTGTAAACGCACTACAAGCAATTGGCGTGGAAAAGGAAACGCTTACTTTTACAATTATGGAATCAGGCGAATACAATCTGCTTAAAATTACCAGCCCCGGTTATGATAAAAATGGCCTAAAAGGAGATTGGACTGTTTCTGAGGGATCAGATATTACTGCTATTAAGACCAAAATCACAGAGGCATTTAATTACATTAAAGAAAAATATAATTCAGTTAAAAATGCAGCAGGAGAAATTATCGATGAGGCAGCGGAAAGTGTAGGGGATGCTTATGATAGTGCAGTAGATTCAACTTCTAACGCAATTGAATCAACTGTAAATACTGCGGGTGAGGTTTATGATGCCGCATCAGAAAAAGTTAATGATAGCCTTGATGATATTGGAGATGGATTAAAGAAGCTAAAAGAGAAAATTGATAAGATGATTTAAATCAATTTGAGTATTTATTATAAATAATAATAATTTACCAATAGAGAATATTTAGCAGCTGGAACTTGCATTTCATAGTCAAATGACACTTTTTATGTTGCGACAATATAATATTAACAGGAATCTGGGTATATCTTTGAAGTTTTCAATTAAAGTAGGATACTAATTTTACGAATAATGTATTTTTTTGTTTATTAAGAAACTACAGTAACTGTTTCGGATATATTTATTTTACGCAATCGATTTTTTTAAAATGAACAAAATACTTCTTACGCTCTTGCTCAGTGCAATATTCAATTTTGCAACAGCGCAATCACGTAGCAACGACATTCCCACTTCAAAACTTCCAGCTGAGGTAAAAGCAGTATTAGAACAATACGTCACTATTTTACGAACTAGTGCCGATATTGATCAATGTGCCGAAAAATTTCTTGAAGTGGCAGGCGCTGGTTTGGTAAATGAAAATGCAAGCGGACTCCGTCAGGATGTTCCTCGATTTTCACTTAAAAAGGATTTCAATAATGTGAAATTCTATGCCGATCCCATCAAAATTACCCGGGTAAATCTTAGTGTATCGAACGGGGATGGTTATGGCTGGTCGGCAATCAAAGGCAAGAAGTACAAAATTTGGATTGAAAAGGCCAATAAAGCGAATGGGAGGCCTGCACCAATAACGATTCTTGTACCTGAGGGGCACGAAAGTATTAGGCTTCCAAAGGTAGTGAATATTGGTTCTTTGTAAATTTTAAGACATTAATTACATTTTATAATTTTTAACAGAAAATATTATGCCTCTAGATGAAATTTTGCAAATGGAGAATGAATTAAAAAACCTAAAAGTCAGATTACAAAACTTTAAAAAACAGTCATTAAGCACTAGCGATGACTCGCCAAATGTATTGGATGCCAGCGAACAGGCCAAAGTACAAGCCTTTGAAAAAATGATTGAAACGATGGAGCGTCATCTTAGCAATCTTAAGGCCTCACGGACCTATGGACCTGGCGGCGGATTGGAGCATGAGGATACTTGGCGAAATGATTTTTAGCATATAATGCCTTTTTTAAAAAAAAACAAAAAAGGAGTGATCATCTTAAACGGTCACTCCTTTTCTTTTTTCTATTAACAGCTTACCTGTGTTAAGGTCTTAAATTGGATAATGTTGAGCATTCTTCCGAAAAGAATCTTTCCCGATGGGTAATCAGCGATGATAACGCACCTGAAATTAAAGATTCAAATTCTTATTTACACCATAATGTCGATTAGTGTTTAATCAGTAAAATATATTCTATCATGAAAGCCGCTATTGGCATCTTTTTTTGTAGAAAAAGGGCGCTAATATAAGATTATTTAATATAAAAAACAAGCACTGGTTATTTATTTAAAAATATAGTACATTTTGTTTAAAAACTCTTTGTTTATAATGAGTTATATCATTAAATTTGACCCATAAGTTTTTCAATATTTTCTAACAAAATAATTAAATCAAAATCTAATGGCAGAAGAATTAAGCCTTGATAGTATCAAGGAAATGAAAAAAGCCGATTTTATAAAGGCTTTTAAAAATAAGGCAGCCTGGAAAAAAGCTAAGGCAGTTATTTTTCTAGTTGACTATAAACTGGAAGGCAAAAAAGCGGTGATTGCCATCCCTTTCAAAAAAGAAAATGAAATGAAACTTGAGATGAAAAGGCTCAAGAAAGAGAAACTGCATTTGCTCAAAAAATCGGGCGGAGGAACAATCGTCATCGATAAAAATGCCGAAGGAGAAAGAGAAGCCACCATTGAGCTTATCATGGGCGGATTAAAACCTGAGCTTTTACAACTAAAAGCATCCCCTCTTTTCGATAAAATAAAAGTAAAACTAAGCGCTACCCAAACTGGCGAAGCACTCGAAGATGCTGCTGCTGCTGAAAACGAAGTTGATACAACTGAAAATCTTCCAGAGGATAACCTGGATGATGTCGATGCTGATGAAGGAGAGGAAGATAATGAAGAGGAAACAGCTTCCGAAACTGAAACAGCATCTGAACTAAATCCCAAAAAGGAAGCACAAAAAGAAGATCTTGAAGCTAAACTTGCTCTGATGAAAGAGAATGTGGACAAAATGGAAAAAGCAGTGGGAACTACTCCTAAAGAAAAACTAGAGCCTAATGTGCAAAAATACGAAGCGGCTTTGGCGCAATTGACAAAAGCAGCTCAGGCTGATGGTGTTATTGACAAAAAAGAACAGGCTAGTATTGATGAATTAAAAGCTGCTTTGGAAAATTTGAAAAAGTCCATGGATGAAAATAGTGCTGCGCCTCAAGGTAAAAAATTGACGGAAGAGCAAAAGGTTAAGATTAAGGAGAATATGGAAAAAATTAATGCTAAGCTTGCTGCAATAGCTAAAAATTTAGGAATTAGATAATTTTGATTTTTAAACAGTATTAAAAAACAATAAAAATGTCAGATAAATTAGAAAAAATAAACAAGCTCGAAGAAAATATTCGTGCGATGGAAGAAGAACTTTTAAAATACCAAGATTTATTTTTAGCAAATGATGGTGTGATAGACAAAGCAGAACAAAATATGTTAGATGATATGTTTGCTGTAGTTAATGATGCGGTAGAAGCTTTGTTTGTTCAAAAAGGGAAATTGCCTCCAGAGATAACATTCGCAGTTTTTATGGC
Organism: Saprospira grandis DSM 2844; assembly: GCA_945888475.1. GTDB lineage: Bacteria > Bacteroidota > Bacteroidia > Chitinophagales > Saprospiraceae > Saprospira > Saprospira grandis_C. The sequence goes on from CAMDAB010000189.1 coordinate 5,105, forward strand.
TGGAAAATACAAAAAAACAAACTATGTTCCATTAACGGGGATTGGGCTATTTGATATAAATCTAACCCCTAGTGATGGACGATTGGAAATTTTAACTAAAGTGAAATTTGACTTTATAGATGGTAATCCTACGAAGTTTGCTGGAAAAAAAAAGGAATCTAACATTTGGTCTACTAGTGAAAAAAAGAAATGGGCAGCAGAGTATATTACATTAATAGAAGGTAGATGGGGAGGAAAGTATCATTTTATCCATCCTGATATGATAGGTGTAACTGTTTTTGTAGATGTTGAAGTAGAAGAGGTTGCTAGTGGATGGCATTACGAATTGAATATCACTAAAATTCCAGAGGGTGATTTTAAAGGTAGTGATGTTAGTCACTTTATAGATAAATCTGGCAAGGCTTTAGCAAAAACAGATAAACACCAAGGGAATTTTGACTCAGAAGATATGGATTGGAAGCACAAAGGTACGTCTGTAAAAGAAAGCCAAATGGGATCTGTACATGAGTATGGACACATGGTAGGTTTGGATGATGAATATTCTGATTCTGACCCAGGAAAAATAGCTCATCAAACTTTGGTTAGAGATGCTTTAGGTACGGTTCTTGTAGAGGGTAATTATCAAGATGTAATGTCGGTAGGGAATCATATTGAAAAGCAACATTATGTAACTTTTTTAGCAGCTTTAAAAGACGTAACTGGATTAAAAAAATGGCAATTCAAGAAATAACCAAAATCGTTGTTGTATTGGTCTCACTAATAATTAGTTGCAGCTGTACGAATGACCATAAAGTAGCAACTATAGAACAAGAACCTGTTTCTAATTGCTTAGACGCTATTCATATCGTAACTAGTGATTCTATTTTGTTTTATTGGGCTAATATAGCTGCTGATTCAAATATGTTAGCAGAACACGAAGGGAATTCTAGAATTGTAATCAGTAAATCAGGTAGGCTATATACTAGTTATAATAAAGGGCAAATAAAGAATTTAGATAATTATTTTAATACAACATTGGTGTATTATAAGACTTTATCTGCTCAAGAAATGACTTTGCTAACAGATGCCTTACTTAAGTGGGAGGTGCATAAATTACCTGCGGTTGTCCATTCGCCCGATGTGATTTCTTCACATCCTATTAGGAAATACATGTATGTCGATTCAACTAATTTGAAAACATGCATCATGTTTGAAATGCAGAATGACTTGACGACAAAAATAGAAAATTTTATAAAGGAATTATTGTGAAGATTTAGAACATAAAAAAAGGCGTTGGAAGCAATTCACAACGCCTTTTTCTTTTTCTCCACCACCCGCATCACTATGCTCCTTAAACGGACTCCTTTGCTGCTACTCCTCTTTAGGATTCAAACTATCAAAAACCAATTGTATATTTATCTTAGAACGATCTTTTGAGCGCTGTTAAGTATTTTTTGCAATAAAAGGGAGCAAATATAAGATAATTTAACGTAAAAAACAAGCACTGTTCATTTATTTAAAGATAT
>CAMDAB010000190.1 GCA_945888475.1 Saprospira grandis DSM 2844
GTTGCCAATAACAGAGAGGTTGTTAAAACTGCAAAAGGTGAATTGCAATTTGGCGGAGTAATCTATTCAGATTCGGCCGATAAGGCCTCGAGATTTATCATGAACTGCAATCAGAAAAAAATTCCGCTCGTATTTATGCACGATGTTACAGGTTTCATGGTCGGTACAAGATCTGAACATGGTGGAATTATAAAGGACGGCGCTAAAATGGTTGCTGCAGTTTCGAATTCTACAGTTCCAAAATTTTCTATAGTCATGGCCAATTCAAATGGTGCAGGAAATTATGCTATGTGCGGTAAGGCATACGATCCAAGATTGATTGTTGCTTGGCCAGCAGCAAAAATTGCTGTAATGGGCGGAGCGCAGGCTGCAAAGGTATTGTTACAAATTGAAAAGGCTTCGGCACTGGCAAAAGGGCAGGAGATGAATCCAGATCATGAAGCCAAATTGTTGAAAGACATTACCGAGCGCTATGAGAAACAAACAAGTTCCTATTATGCCGCCGCCCGTCTTTGGGTCGATGCCATAATTGACCCACTCGAAACCAGAAAAGTCATTTCAATGGGTATCGAAGCTGCAAATAATGCGCCTGTAGCCAAATTCAATCCCGGAATCATTCAAACATAAATATTTAAAATATTTAATACTTAACTAAACTACCCAAATATATATGAATCAGGAAGTCAGCCATAAATCTAATTCTTTCATCAAAAATATATTTTTGAATGACAGAATCATATTGATGCTAATTAGTGTCAATGCAATTATCATCTTTTTTCAGGCGTTTAAAGCTGATAACTACGATCAGGTACTTTCCTATGTAGATGATGCACTGACCTTTCTTTTTATCATAGAAATGATTGTAAAGTCTTCGCATTACGGATGGAAGGAATACCTGCGTTCAGGTTGGAACAAATTTGATACGGTGCTAATTTTGCTTTCCATTCCATCACTAGTAGTACATCTTATTCCGAATATCGATGTGTATGTTAATGTGAGTTACCTTTTGGTTTTCAGGGTGTTTCGTGTGTTCAAGTTCTTCCGATTTGTACAGTTCTTTCCACAGGTTGAGCATATTTTCAGATCTGCACAAAAGGCTTTAAGTGCATCATTTATGGTGCTGGTCGGATTTTTTGTTGTAATTTTCATCATGGCAATTCTGTGTACTTTCTTCTTTCAAGATGCTTCCCCAAATCTGTTTGGCGACCCGCTCACTGCATATTACTCTACATTTCAGGTGTTTACTGTAGAAGGTTGGAATGCAATACCGGATGCACTTATTAAAGAGGCAGCAGCTAACTCGAGACCATTCTCCGAACTTGGCATTTTTTTTATTAGAATGTTCTTCATAGGACTCTTTATTGTTGGGGGTATATTCGGTTTGTCAATCGTTAATTCAATCTTTGTCGATGCCATGATCAGCGACCACGATGAAACTGAAAAGCAATTCGAAGATGTTGAGAAAAAACTGAATTCAATGGAGGAGAAAATGGATAAGATGCTCAGCATAATTGAAAAAAATGGCTTAGGTGACCAACTTAATAATAACAAATCATAATCAAAATACAGATATAAACAGCGTCAAAGATTTAAATTGCTTTGACGCTTTTTTTGAGTAATCAATAGCTTTTTATGAATATCAAAGAATCGGAACTAATACTGAATGCGGACGGATCAATTTATCACCTGCACTTGCATCCCGAACAGATAGCCAACATCGTTATTACTGTCGGAGATCCCGATAGAGTAGAAAAAGTTTCGAAATATTTTGACCGTATTGAGCACAAGGTTCATAAAAGAGAGTTTTTTACACATACGGGTTATATTGGTCTGAAAAGAATAACTGTTATCTCTACTGGAATTGGGACAGATAATATTGATATTGTGTTGAACGAACTGGATGCACTTGTAAATATTGATTTTAACAACAGAACGCCAAAAGAACAGCAGCAACAACTCAATCTTATCAGAATTGGCACCTCAGGTACCATGCGCACGGAGATTCCTGTCGACAGCTTTTTGCTTTCGCAGTATGGAATTGGCATGGACGGACTGCTCAATTATTATGAAAGGACATTGAATGCTAAAGAGGAAAAGCTGAATCATTTAATATCTGAATGTCTTCATGAAAAAATAGCAAAGATTGGCATTCGCCCAACTGTTGCGCAAGCTTCGCCTGAACTTGTATCGATTTTTTCAGGAAATGGATGGCATAATGGCATAACGGTAACTGCAACTGGTTTTTATGCTCCGCAAAATCGCACTATCAGAGCAAAATCAGCAGTTTCCGGAATTTTTGAACTTTTCGATACAGTTGAATTTGAAAACCTTAAAGTAACAAATCTCGAAATGGAAACTGCCGGTATTTTCGGTCTCGCCAATATTCTGGGCCATAGGGCAGTTTCACTCAATGCTATTTTAGCAAACAGAAGAAATGGAAGCTTTAGCCAGGATCCCGAAAGGATTGTGGATGAGCTGATCAGGAAATCCCTCGAAATTATTCTAAGTAGTTCACTATAGATTACAATACCGAAAATTGAGCTGGCACCAAATCCCCTTTGTTCGACTGCTGTTTCCCTTGATGGCTGGAATAATAAGCTGCACATATCTGGCAAACTATAGACTTGCCCTGATTTTTTCTGCTTTTTTATTATGCGCTACGGTTTTTCTGTTTTTCTGGGCATTTTTGAAAAGACTCAGTTTTAGTACAATTAATGGTGGAGCAGCCTTGCTCATGCTCAACCTTTTTTCTTTAGGTTTTGTACTTTGTTTTTTTAACGATTCCAGAAATTATCAATCGCATTTTCAAAATTTTTTATCCGAAGAAAATAGCATCAGCGCTAAAATTGCGGCTGAGCCGATATTAAAATCTAAGACGCTCAGTGTTGTGGTAGAGGTTGAGTCTATCGCCGATTCCACTGGAAATTTCAGGAAATGCAGCGGACGATTACAAGCAAATTTTGAACTGGACAGCAGCAGTATTTATTATAAATATGGCGATGTTATTTTGCTAAGTTCAAAAATTATCAAAATTGCAGGGCCTGAAAATCCAAATGCTTTTAATCCGGCTGCCTATTTTGCATTGAGCGATGTCTATCATCAGACTTATGTTAAGGGTAAAAACACGAAACGTTTTGACATCAATAAAGGAAATATTGTATCTAAGTTGTTAATTGATTGGCGCAAGTACCTCAGTAGCGTATTTGAAAGACATTTGTCGGGAAATCCCAATGAAAAGGCAGTCGCTTCGGCCTTGGTTTTGGGCGTAAGATCCGAATTTTCATCAGATTTGAAAAATGCATATGCCGACACCGGAGCGACACATGTTCTTTCTGTCTCAGGGCTTCACGTAGGGCTGGTAGCGGGGCTATTGGGTTGGATGATCAAAAGGATAAAACGCAAAAAAACAGACCGTTTTTCGCGTAGAGAGATTGCAATACTGCTTGCTTTTATCTGGTTTTATGTTTTGCTCACAGGTGCATCTGCCTCTGTTTTACGCTCGGGCTTAATGTTCAGTTTTGTAATACTTGCCACCTTGGTACGCCGCAAAATTTCAGTTTATAATTCTTTAGCATCATCGGCCTTTGCCCTGCTTAGTTTGGAACCTAAGTTTTTGTACGATATTGGTTTTCAGCTATCTTATCTTGCACTCTTCGGTATTGTGTTTTTTCACCCTTATATTTATAGGCGCTTATTTTTCAAAAATAAGGCTGCCGATTGGGCATGGAATCTAACAGCTGTAGGTATCGCAGCCCAACTATCCACTTTACCGCTTGGGCTATATTATTTTCATCAGTTTCCAACTTATTTCTGGCTTTCGGGGCTTGCCGTGATTCCTTTGTCAACAGTCGCCCTTTATTCGGGAATTACCTTGCTCATCTGCGATTGGATTCCAGTTTTGGGTTATCTTTCAGGTTGGCTAACTTATATTTCAATAGCTTTAATGAATGCCTGCATTTTTGCAATTCAAAGCCTGCCATTTGCTGTTATTTCGGGATTTTGGCTTGGTCTATCAGAAATGATTTTACTTTATCTGACAATTTTTACAATGGCTATTGCCCTTATATTTTCTAAAAGAAAACTTATATACGTTTCTATAGCCTCTTTGCTTTTATTTAGTTCTCTTCAGTTCTTCAGGATGTTCGTTGCTGCGAATCAGGAAAGTATTTATGTGTACAAAGTGAATAAATCAAGCCTGATTGAATTTTACAGCGGACACCAGGTTTACTGTCTTAGAGATAGTAGTCTGTCCAAAAATAAAATTGATTTCATTGTAAAAAATAATCGCAGCGAACAAAGAGCTTTTTTTTACAGAGAATTTGAGCTGCGCGATAGCATAAGTTTAGCCGATTTACATATTAACAGTTATGGTGTAGGAAAATTTAGAAATACAAGTTTTGCCATACCGTCTAAATCTTTGCTGGAACATGCCGAAAATCGTTCAAATCCCTACAAGGTAGATTTTCTGATTCTTTCTGCCAATCCTACACTGAAAGACCTTGAAAAACTAGAAAATCTTTTCGATTTCCGCTATCTGGTTTTCGACGCATCGAACAGCAGATACCGTCTAAATAATTGGCTACGTCAGTGCAAAGAACGTTCAATACCTTTTATAGACTGTTCTTCCGGCGGTAAAGATCTACACAGATTTTTGGAAAATTGAAGGAATTAAATCAATCAGTCGTTAAATATTGCGAAATTTATTAAATTTGCAGCCGAAAAAGGAATTGTTTGTATTTCATTTATACTCATAAGTTATGCTCAAGAAAAAAGAGGAAAAAAAGAACCGTGATCCTAAAGTGGTCGATCTGGTCGAAAAAATCAAAGATGCATTTGCGAAAGACAATAGCTTCAGCCAAAATGTTGTCAGTGCTATGCAAGAGCTTCGTAACCTGTTTATCGAACAGGAGCAGCCCACTTTGGTCAAATCAATCAGACTAGTATATGAATATGCCGAAGCTTTCGATAGCTTTAGCATCGATGCATGGGAAGAGGAGGGTGGTCTCGTAAGTTTCGATTATTACTTAGGTCTGCTCGAAAACTCAAACAATAAATACAATAAAGAAGAAATCAAAGCCCTCAACATTTATCTTAAAGCACGTCTCTCCGGTGAAGATGCCGAATTTTTGCGTCCGGAAGATGATGAAGAGGCTTAAATCATTTTAAACTAAGTAATGCTACAATCCGGCCTGGCTTTTTTTCTGTCAATGTTGCTCACCTTTATATTTGGTGGAATTATAGGTGTATTATTACGACTCCTGCTCGCGCTGCTTTTTTTGCCGCTCATTGCCACCTTTGCCAAAAACAAAAATGCTAACACTGTTATCAGCAGTGGCCCATGGATTTTGACCATTGAATTTATTGCTAATATATTTTATGGTTGGTTTGCATGCTATATAGGTGTTTGGCTTTTCAGGGCAATGAATGTAAGTATTGATCTTTTTTATCCGTTGATGGTTATATGCAGTTTTCTTTGGTTCGATCTAAGCAGAATCCAAAAAGAACAAAAAAGAATCAAATCGCTCGAAACTTCCGGGCTAAACGAACAACTGGCATATGAATTAACGAATCAGGACATGAATAAACATCGGGTAGCCAACTTTTTAAGCAATCATTTGAATTCAAGATACACGGCGCTTTTTGGCAAGATAGCCGGTGCCATTATAGGAGGCTACAATTTAATCTACAGTATAAATTAATACCTAAAACATTAGTTATCAATATTTTATAAAAAAATATTGCAAAATGTTTTTTTTATAAATCGAAAGTCTTTAATTTTGCATTGTCTAAAGACAGAAATCGTTCATTGAGCTTAAAAAAAGATTATCAAAAAAAAATCTTAAAAAAAAGTTAAAAATATTTTCTGTAATCTTGAGTTTGGCATTATCTTTGCAACAGTTATTAAAAACGATAACATTTTGTTTTTAAAGAAATGTTAAATTAAGATTTAGCTTTTAAAGAATTAACTTTTTTGCCAATCATGAGATATTTTTCAATTTTTGTGTTGTCAGCATCCTTTTTCATGTTTACTGCTTGTAACAATGAGCCAAAAGCAAGTGAAGATAAAAAAGAAGAAAAATCAGACACAACTTCGAAAGTTGAAACCGTGAAAGCTGACAAGTCTTTAGTTGCTGAGTGGAGACTTGAAATGGTTAATAACGTAAAAGATCAAATTGGGTTAATTCTCAATTTAACGGAGAACGGTGATTTTTCTATGAAACAATCCGATGGTGCCGGGATTAAAGGGACTTATAAAAATTCGGAAGATGGAAAGAAAATATTACTTAATTCAGAAAAAGGTGAAGATACCTGGACAATCGTTGAACTTACTGATAGTATTTTGGTGCTTTCAGAGATTAGAAAAGAAGATAACAAAGAAAATCTTTATAGATTTAAAAAATAAGCCCCTGGGCATAAGATACGGATCTGCCTAATAACAGTTCTTGTTTAATTAATTTATTTATTGTACAATTTAAACAATTTCAACCATGAAATTCTTGAATCTTTTGTTCGTACTTGCACTTGTATTCTCTTTTGCTTCTTGCGGTGGCGAAGCTCCAGCTAGCGAGCCTGCTAAAACTGAAGA
>CAMDAB010000191.1 GCA_945888475.1 Saprospira grandis DSM 2844
AATAATGAGGTTTATCTTTCTCCCGATGAAAAAAAATTAGCCATTCGCTATTCCTATTCCAACAAACCCTGGGAGCTTTATTTTCAGGAAAATAAGTTGGGTAGCGCAGCAATTAAAATCACAGATTCTCAATCTGATAATTTCAAAAAATACAAATGGCGCGACCCAGAATTAGTCTATTTTACAGCTGAGGACGGCACTAAAGTAAGAGCCAGGTTGTATCGACCAGAAAAAGTAAAGAAAGGTGGTCCCGCAGTTATCTTTGTGCATGGTGCCGGATATTTACAGAATGTACACAAATGGTGGAGCACTTACCATAGAGAATATATGTTTCACAACCTGCTTGCCGATTTAGGATATACAGTACTGGACATAGATTACCGTGCAAGTTCAGGTTATGGTCGAGATTTTCGGACAGGTATTTACAGGCACATGGGTGGCAAAGATTTGAGCGATCAGGTAGATGGGGCCAAGTTTTTGATCTCGAAATATGGAGTGAGTCCAAAAAGAATTGGCATTTATGGTGGCTCTTATGGTGGATTTATAACATTGATGGCCATGTTCAATAAACCCGACGTTTTCAAATCAGGGGCAGCGCTGCGTTCAGTAACTGATTGGGCACATTACAATCATCCCTACACCTCGAATATCTTAAATACACCAATCGAAGATCCCGATGCTTATCGCCGCTCCTCACCTATCTATTTTGCTGAAGGACTTAAGGGAAAGCTTTTGATGCTGCATGGTGTTGTAGACGACAATGTTCAATTTCAGGATGTCGTGAGATTATCACAACGACTCATAGAATTAGGAAAGGAAAATTGGGAACTGGCAGTTTTTCCGATGGAGGCGCATGGTTTTATAGAATCGAGCAGCTGGACAGATGAATATCGCAGAATTTTAGAACTTTTTGAAGAAACAATTGGTAATAAATCAAAATAATAAAACATGAAAAACAAGCTCATTTTTACTGCAATTTTAACGTCAATGCTCTTAGTAGGCTGCGGCAATGATGCGACTAAGCAAGTAATCGGCAATGACAAAGAAAAAACAAATGAAAATTTTGTTTCTAAACCCGTGAAAATTTCTGCCGAAATTAAAGGATTGGCTAAGGGACAAAAAATTACTTTTGAGAAAAAAACTCCACAAAGTTCCGAAATGATCGATACGACAAGTAGTGGCGAAAATGGAAGTTTTGAACTGAAAGGAAAAATTGACCATCCTGGCATTTACAGAATCATTGTTGGAGGCACTTATATCTGGCTTGCTTTGGAAGGTGATGAAAATATTAAAATCAGCGGCGCAATAGAAAATAACAACTTAAAGACAGCAAATATTGAGGGTTCGCCAATGTCGCAGGAGATGATGAATCAACTTTTTGCAGATATAAAAGCTGATGCCTTGGTTAAATACCTTGATAGTCACAAAAACGATCAGGCTCTTGTTAACTTTTTCCTAATTGGAAGATTAGACATCAATACCAATTTTAAACAATTTGAACAGGTTAAGGATCAGATTGTCAGTGCTTATCCCAATTGGCCGGTGGCACAGGATTTTGCACGAAACATCAGCGATTATGCGCAAAAAATGAAAAGCCAACCCGCTCAGATTGGTTCACAATGTCCTGATATCAAGCTTAAAGATCCAAATGATAAAATCATCTCGCTTTCTCAACTCAAAGGCAAAGTAGTTCTGGTAGATTTCTGGGCTAGCTGGTGCGGTCCTTGTAGAAAGGAAAATCCAAATGTTGTGGCAATTTATGACAAATACAACAAGCAGGGTTTCGAAATCTTCAGCATTTCTTTGGATGGACTTGACGACAGAACCATGAATCGTTTTCAAAATAATCCTGATGCACTTAAAGCACAAATGGACGGACAGAAAAAACGTTGGATCGATGCTATTCGCGAAGATAAGCTGAAATGGCCCTGGCATGTGAGTGAATTGCGCAGCTGGAGCTCGAACGTTGCACAACAGTTTGGCGTAAACTCAATACCGAAAACCTTTCTCTTAGACAAAAATGGTGTCATTCGATATACAAATCTAAGAGGTCCTGAACTGGAAGCCAAAGTAAAAGAACTGGTAAATGGCAAGTAAGTATGAAATCAGAATCCCGATAGCTATCGGGAAGAAGTATGAAATCAGAAGTATGAAATCAGAAGTATGAAATCAGAAGTATGAATTATGAATTCAGAAGGTAGAAGTTAGATTTAAAATTCTAATTTCTACCTTATAATTTCTAACTTCATTAGTGGTTTGCGAACCATATACAATAGTCGTACAAAGCCAGATTGGCTTCATTTTCAGTTTCACTGTCCAAATCGCAAAGCGGAACCGTAGCTGACCCTTTTTCCATTTTTGCAGTGCCAACTATGCCCATCACATCTGAAATACTGTCAATACTTTGAAGATTGAGTGCTGCGCCTTCTTTGAAAATGCCCTCCGATTCACCAACATAGATGAGCGGCATCGGAAATTTAAGTTTTGATTTCAGATAAATTTCCCAGGCTTTGAGTCTGTCTTTTTCCGAATTTGATTTTGCAGTTTTCAATACTGCCCTGATACGCTCCCCTTGCTCACCCAGGTCAGACCAAAAAAATTCCTCTTCAAGTTCTGCAAGGGCCAGTTCAACATCTTTTTCCTTATCGCGGGGCGCTGCTTTATCGAAATCATTGGCATAGAGCGTAATGAGTGAATAATCTATTTCTTCTTCAATAGCTTCGAGGATTACAGACGAATCCATACTTTTGAGTGAAATGCTGTCCCAGGCAATGATATAAAGTTCACCATCTTCGTCTTCCCCGTCAAATTCAACAATTCTTCCCTGCCATCCGCTGATATCGATATTTGGATAATCGGGATCGCATACACCCTGTTTTATTTTGATGCTTTCGCCTTTTTTGAATTTCATAGCTATATTTTTATAATTTATTTACTGTGAGCTGTTTTAACCATTGCATGATGCCCCTCGTAGGTGAGCGCATAATCGAAACCATCGTGAATACTGTAACCGCCATATTTTCCATCTTTTCTCAGCGCCAAAAATCCAACCTGCGTATCGGCAACTGAAGGATGCTTGGCAACTATTCTATCAACTGCTGCCTTACAGGCTTTTTCGGGCGACATACCACGACGCATATTTTCCACTACCAAAAAAGAGCCACAGGTGCGCATCACCAATTCTCCTACGCCAGTAGCAACAGCGCCTCCGACTTCATTATCGACAAAAAGCCCTGCACCAATGATAGGAGAATCTCCTACCCTGCCATGCATTTTGAAAGCCATGCCGCTTGTCGTACAGGCACCTGAAATATTACCGGATGAGTCTATTGCCAACATGCCAATCGTGTCATGATTTTCAATATTTACGGGCGTTTCATATTTCGATGTTTTTTTCCATTCCTCCCAACGTCTTTTTGATTCGTCGGTAAGCAGATTTATTTTCTTGAAGCCATTTTCGAGTGCAAAACGTAGGGCGCCATCGCCCACCAACATCACATGCGGCGTTTTATCCATTACCAAACGGGCAACGGCAATTGGATTTTCGATGTGCTGTAAAAAAGCAACTGAACCCGCACGGCCTTTTTCGTCCATGATACAAGCATCGAGCGTTACATTACCGTCTCTATCGGGCAAACCGCCCAAACCTACTGTTAAGTTTGTTGGGTCTGATTCCGATACCATCACACCTTTTTCAACTGCATCCAGAGACCTTCCACCTTTTTTCAGAATCGCCCATGCGGCATCGTTTGCGGCTAATCCGTGATACCAGGTAGAAATAACAATAGCTTTTCCACCGCTGTATGTAAAATCTTCAGTTTGAGGGGCATTCGCTGCAAATGAATTTCGGCTCAAAGTAGCAAGACCACCCAATCCCAAAAGGCCTAAGAATTTTTTTCTGTTCATGATTTATCGATTTGCAAGCAAATATAAAAGATATTCTTTTAACTGCTGAAATTATTAAAGCACTCATTCTGCAAAGCCCAAATTTTATCGAAACGCTACATATTGTTGCTCCAAATTTTTAAAAAAAATCCCAGCAAATATTATTCTTTTAATTTCGAAGCAATTATTAAAGAATGCTTACCGAACCTAGTAAATTTACGTTCTCGAACCGATTGACTTTTTTAGCTTATTTTACAATATAAAAATCTTCTCTTTGAGATTTCAAAGGTTCACAGAATTTTTCACGTCAAATAAAAATAAATCGTTCAACTTTTTCAAATATTGTTCATTATTGATCGCCACAACCAATGCCCAAATCTAATTTTATAATTTGTTTACTATTACTTTTAGGTATAGAAGCATTTACACAATCAAAATATACGGTCAGTGGCAGTATTACTGATTCAGAAAATGGAGAAACCATGATTGGAGCTACTGTATCCATTAAAGAAATGCCCGGGGTTGGAACTGTGAGCAATGAATATGGATTCTATTCCATTACATTACCTGAGGGAGCATATACTTTGCAGCTTAATTTTATAGGTTATGAATTGATAGAAAAAACTATCCAATTGAATCAAAACCAAAAAATAAACTTCCTTTTAAAACCAGAATCCATTACAACTGCTCAAATAGAGGTCGTCGCTGAAAGAAAAAATGACAATATTACCAATACAGAAATTGGCGTTGAAAAGCTGAATATCAAGGAAATAAAAAAAATACCGGTACTGTTTGGGGAACAGGATGTCTTGAAAACCCTGCAATTATTACCTGGCGTAAAATCAATTGGGGAAGGCAGCGGTGGATTGTTTGTCAGAGGAGGCGATAATTCGCAAAATCTAATCTTACTAGACGAAGCTATTGTTTATAACCCATCGCATTTATTGGGATTTTTCTCCACCTTCAACAGTGATGCCATCAAGGATGTTACCTTATACAAAGGAACAGCTCCATCTGAATATGGTGGAAGAATTTCCTCCGTCATAGACATCAGAATGAATGATGGAAACAATAAAAAATTTCAATTTGGTGGCGGAATTGGGATAATCTCCTCCAGATTGTATGTGGAAGGTCCAATTGTAAAAGACAGAGGTTCTTTTTTGGTGAGTGGCAGAAGAACCTATGCAGATTTATTTTTAAAATTATCTTCAGATACACTGATTAACAACAATCAACTCTATTTCTACGATTTGAATGTCAAGGCAAATTTTAAAATTAACGATAAGAACAGAATTTTCGTTTCAGGTTATTTCGGTCGGGATGTTTTCAAGTTTCAAGACCGCTTTGGCATCAGCTGGGGAAATGTAACAGGAACATTGAGGTGGAATAGGATATGGAATGACAAGCTTTTCAGCAATACTTCCCTGGTTTATTCCGACTATGATTATAAAATCAGTATCATTCGGCCAAATACTGACTTCAGCTTAATTTCTGCTATTAAAAATATCAATCTGAAGCATGAATTTCAATACTTTCACTCGCCAAAACATAGTATGAAATTTGGTTTCAACAGCACATATCACCAAATAACTCCTGGTCAGGTAGAGACCGATAATGATACGACTTTAAATCCAATTGAATTGCAGGACAGATATGCTTGGGAAAATGCCATTTTCTTTAGTGCCAACTGGAAACCCAGCAGCAAATGGAATATTGAATATGGATTGAGACTGTCCTCTTTCAGCCTTTTAGGTGCTGGCGATTTTTATAGTTATGACGAATTTGGAATCGTAAATGATACAAGCACTTATTCATCAGGACAATTTGTAAAAACTTATTTCAATCCTGAACCCAGAGTGAATCTTTCATACATAATTAATCAAAGCAATTCAGTGAAATTTTCCTTTACCAGAAATGCCCAAAATCTTCATCTCATCAGCAATTCTACTTCGAGCACACCAACGGATATCTGGCTCGCATCGAGCAGAAATATAAAATCAGAAATCGGAGATCAAATTTCATTGGGCTATTTTAGAAATTTCCATAAAGATATGTTTCAATTTGGTGTTGAAGCCTATTATAAGCACATGCAAAATCAAATCGATTTGAAAAATGGTGCCGAAATCAGATCGAATGAATTGATTGAAGGTGAAATATTATCGGGAATAGGCAGAGCTTATGGCATTGAATTCTTAATGAAGAAAAAATATGGTCAACTCAGTGGCTGGTTGGGTTACACCTTATCCAGAACGGAGCGAAAAATTGAAGGAATAAACAGTGGCAACTGGTATGCTGCCAAACAGGACGCCACACATGACATTTCTTTGGTAATGATATATGACTTAACAAAAAGATGGTCCATTTCCGGAACCTGGGTATTCAGAACTGGCAATGCAGTTACCTTTCCAAGCGGGAAATATTATATCAACGGCGATGTACAGTATTATTACACCGAAAGGAATGGTTACAGAATGCCCGCTTATCACAGAATGGATTTAGGTGCTACCTATTATTTCAAAAAGAAAAAACGTTGGGAAAGCAATCTTAATTTTTCGGTCTATAATGCTTATGGGCGCAAAAATCCATACACTATTGATTTTCAGGACGACCCTGATGATCCCGACAAAATTCAGGCAGTTAAGATTTATTT
>CAMDAB010000192.1 GCA_945888475.1 Saprospira grandis DSM 2844
GAAGCAATAGATACTTCAGGTGTCAAAACAGTCAATTGCTGAAGTCTAACTTCATCAACTGCCAAAGCGCCAGCCCAACCAGTTGCGTCATTGTAACGGAAAGCAATAGTGATATTGTTCTGACCGGCATAAGCAGCAAGGTTAATAGTAAGATCATTCTGCCATGCAGCATTTGTAGTTAAAGTTGCTACTGTAGTCCAGGGACCAGCAGTACCTGCAGTACTTACCTCAACAGTTCCAATTCCACCATAAGAACCATCATGGAAAAGGTCATAAATCAAAGTTACACCTGCCATACCAGTAAAGTTCTGTGTAGGAAGGATTAGGCGGTCAACTGATTTGTCGCAGTTACAGGCATCATCATTTGTGAAAGCAAATTTTGTACCCTGAATTGCAGGAGGCATAGTAACATAAGGTGAGGTAGCTGCTGCTGCGTCACCCACTGTGTAGATACCATCTGTTGAAAGACCTGTTTCGGACCAACCGGCCGGGATTCCGTTAGCACCCATTGTACCTTCAAATGTTTCTGTGAAGAAAATTTGAGCATTGGAAGTGCTTAAAAACAGAATCGAACAAGCCAGCGTCGAAAGGAATAAACGAACGTTAGTCATACGATTAAAATTGTTTTGATTAGAAATAGTTTGTAAGAGAGTTATTTGTACATGACAATTAAGTCAATGTGGCTGCAAAGATAGCAACAAAAAATTATAATGTTAACTTTTTAACATCTTTGCGTCATATTTTTTGGTGATTTTGAGCATTGTTTTAGTGCTTATGAATAAATATTGCGGCTTCTTTTGGATTTTTTGAGTTCACTATCAGATATGTTCCGGGTAGAAAATCGGAAAGGTCGATTGCGTGATTTCCAATTTCAGACAAGAATTCTTTGCCTAAAATTATTCCCTGAAGGTTATATATGAGGTAAGTACTGTTGATTGTTTTATTATTAATGAAGATCATATCCTCAGCAGGATTTGGAAAAATTTCAAGAGAGAAATTTTCATCCTTATTTACATCAATATAGGAAATCTGACAGTTATCGAGATTAAAATTTAATTCAAGTGGATTAGCAGCTGTGAGCGTTCTTCCATTGAATGCAGGATAGTCGGGACCATATCTTTTTATACTGAAAATGGAATTAACACCCGAATTTACTGGATTGCCTTGTGTGAGTATTCCAGTACCGCTGACAGGATTACGATAGGCCCAAACCAGATTACCTAAACTGTCAACCTCGGAAAAATAGCCTGCAAAACCACTGCAGATAAGCGTATTGCCATTTGGCATGCGTTGTGCCGATGATAATCTCTGTGAATTAAAAAGAGTGTTTGTAGGTTCACTGTGTGACCAGTCTGCTACTGCAGGGCCATAAGCCAATGTGCCGGGATTGCTGTAAAAACCTGCTGAGTCAATAGGCGCAGCAAATTCCTCAACTGAAGAAATGCCAGTTAGGTCGCCATTGTTAAAAATCATAAAATTGCCTTCACCCGGATATCCTGCTGGAACCCAGCTGATATCGTGAGGTCCAAAAAGTTTCTGATCGGCAGTCGTGCCTCGATTACAGGCAGCAGGATTTCCCCAGCGGTATAAGATATCGCCACCTTTGCCATATCTGCCACCGCTACTACTTGCCGCTTCGGCAATAGTGGTGCTGTGGTCGATGACCCAAAATTCATTGGTGTTTCTAAAGCCAATTACAATCTGATCCAATTCGGGATTATAGTCAATTGAATTTGCATGTAACCAGTCTCGATTGCTAGAACTGCCTTTGTAGTTGATATTCATTTTTTCGGGGTGATCAGATACAACACCGAAATTTGTTTTCGTGCTATCAAAGTCCTGAACAAGATGGTTCCAAACATCCCAACGCCAAACCACTCTGCCGCTGTCAATGCCTATTGGTTCTATTTCTAGAATGGATTCGGTGAATAGGGTAAGGTCGCTAAAGGAACTCGTATCTTTTCCTAAGGCAACGGCATCGGAAATATTTTTGCCATAAACTACCAGTAAGAGTACGTTGCCATTTGGTAGTACTTCAAAATCGTGGTGCGATGTTGAATCGGGGCCACTGCAGCGATAATGCCATTGTCTAAAACCATCCCAGTTAAACTTTTCCACAATACCGGCCATGCCACCGATAGACATGGCTGAATTTAAAATTCTTCCATTGCGGACTATGCTGCCATCTGGTATCAATTCAGCCGAGAGCCCCGGTAGATGAATGCTTGTCCAGCTGTTGATCACCCTACCACAGTTGTCAATCAGATAGGTCTGAAAACCGTTTACGGGGCAAAATAAAGTGTAGCCATTGTATGAATTTTGAGTATTAACAATAGTACCGACTGTATTCTGAGCACAGAGATTAGTTCCAAGGAAAAAGAGCAAAGCGCAAATATTTAATAACTTCATTAGATTTTTTTTACAAAATTACAAAAATTGAAAAATTATTGGCCATTTTATTTCAATAGAACAAAACTTTAACGATTATGCTTAGTTTCGGAACAAATTTTATATGTTTGTGCTTATACCTTTTAAAGAAATAGCATTCCGGCTTAGTTCTTAATGTTATGATTAAATATTAAATAATTTCAAACGCTGTATTCTGTTGTATGATAAAAAGTATTGCAATTTTATTTGGGCTGCTCTTAGTAGTATCTGTTTCAAAAGGCCAAAGCAAAGAAATTCAACTCGAAGAAATATGGCAAGAACGCAAATTTCTTTCCGAATCACCAGAGGGCTTTAATTTTACTAAAGAAGGTCTTTATTTCACCAGACTCGAATCAGGAGCTCAGCAGCAGATTAACGAATACGATATTCGAACAGGCAAACAAACCAAAACTATTTACACAGCAAGTACTAATGCAAGAATAAGCAGTTATACCTTTAGTGATGACGAAAAGAAGATTTTATTAGAAACTGAACCGGAACGAATTTACAGGCACTCGACCCGAGCTGATTTCATGGTTTTCGACCGCGAAAGCAAGAACACAATAAAAATTTCGGGGAATGGCAAACAGAGTTATGCCAGTTTTAATCCTGCGGCTGATAAGGTTGCCTTTGTACGTGGAAATAACATATACATTAAGGATCTGAAAAAAAACACGGAAATTCAAATTACCAACGATGGCAAACCGAATGAAATCATAAACGGTGCAAGCGATTGGGTATATGAGGAAGAATTTACCATCGACCAAGCCTTTTTCTGGTCTCCCGACGGAGGTCGTATTGCTTTTTTGCGTTTCGATGAACGCAAAGTAAAGGAATTTACACTGACCAACTATTTCAATGAACTCTATCCGAATGAATCAAAATATAAATATCCAAAAGCTGGTGAGCTGAATGCAGATGTATCGGTTCATATTTACGATTTGAAAACTAAAAAAATAAGAAAAATAGAGATAGAGGGAGATGGCGATTATTATATACCAAGGTTAGTTTGGTCGCCAGATGGAGATTTATGTATTTATCGGCTCAACAGGTTGCAAAATCATCTCAGAATTTTCAAAACTGATAATAAAGGAGTCACAGAACTGATGTTTGAAGAAAAAAATAAATACTTTATAGACATACATGATCATATGACCTTTGTTGATAAAGATAAATTTATTTGGCTGAGCGATGCCGACGGATTTGCACATCTTTACTTGTATGACATAAAAGGAAAACTTATCAGACAGCTCACCAAAGGTAACTGGGATGTTACCGATTTTTATGGCTACGATGCAAAGACCCAAAAGGTTTATTTTCAGGCGGCAGCTACCAAAAAAACCTGTAATAGAGAAGTATACTGGGTAACTACCTTTGCCGATGAAAAAGTAAAAATTAGTGAAAAAGAGGGTGAACATAAGGCAACTTTCAGTCAGGATTTTAAGTACTATATCAACGAATATTCAACGGTTACATCTCCACCTATATTCTCTGTTGTCGAATCCGAATCGAACAAGATTGTAAGGGTTGTTGAAGACAATAGCAATTTGAGAGGGCTTCTATCTGAATACAATTTTGGAAACCACAATTATATCGATTTTAGGAATGATTCCGGCGACACCATTAATGGCTGGCTGATGTACCCGCCAAATTTCGATGCTTCAAAAAAATATCCTGTGTTTATGTATGTTTACGGTGGCCCTAGTAATCCCACCACTACCAATCATTGGGACAATGGCAATCACATGTGGTTCAGAATGTTGACTCAAATGGGCTATATTGTAGCCAGTTTCGATAACCGTGGCACAGAACCGCGTGGGGAAAAATTTAGAAAATCGACCTACATGGAACTTGGCAAACTTGAAACGCTGGATCAAATAGCTGCTGCAAAGTTTTTGGGCACACTTAAATATGTAGACAATTCAAGAATCGGCATCTTTGGCTGGAGTTATGGAGGTTACCTTTCATCGTTATGTATTGCAAAAGGTTATGAATTTTTCAAAATGGCTATTGCTGTAGCACCTGTTACCAACTGGAAATGGTACGACACAATTTACACTGAGCGTTACATGAGAAAACCGGTTGAAAATAACAACGGTTACGAGGAAAATTCACCTATAAATTTTGCTGGTCAGATTAAGGGAAAATACCTTTTGGTACATGGTTTAAGTGACGATAATGTGCATTTTCAGCATTCTGCCGAAATGGCGAGGGTTTTGGTTGAAAAAAACATCGACTTCGATCAGCTTTTCTACACCAATAAAAATCATGGTATTTACGGTGGACCGACCAGGCTGCATCTCTATCGCAAAATGACAGATTTTATTAAAAATAACTTGTAATAAATTTTCCTAAAGAAAAATGGAGGGAAAGGCAGTCGAAAAACTATCTTTCCCTTTTTTATTGAATTTATTATGCATACTATGCTAGTATTGAATAACAATTTGAAAAATCAGCTCGCAAATGCCATTATGGCAATATTGCTGATTATCATCTGTTTTCCGGCATACGAACCTCAATTCGACAAAGGAATTGACGAATCTTTGGTTTGGGCTTACAATTATCTTTTTGCTGAAAATTTTTATCAAACATCAAGCCTGCTCTTCCCCCACGGACCACTGGCCTTCGTTATGTACCCCCTGCCATTGGGCAATAACCTTGTCTACGCTTTTCTTTTCGACAGTCTGCTCAAACTGCTCATATTTTACAGTATGCAGTCCTTGCAGGGTTCGAAGCAAGCAAATTTCAGTTTGGGCACTTTTGCAGCTTGTCTTTTTCTTTTTCATATTTTGAATGTTCAGATGCTCGTCATTTCAGCACTGATTTCGCTCCTATGTGTTTATTTTTACAGCAGGAAAAAGTTGTATGCAGTTTTGGCTTTGGGGATTTCAGCATTGGCAATTTATATTAAATCTTATGTAGGCATAATTTGTGGTCTTATTGCCTTTTCATTTATCATCAGTGATTACATAATTCAGCGAAATTTAAAAGATACTTTGCTTTTTGCTATCATTTTTGTACTCTCTTATCCATTTTTTTGGCTACAGATGTATGGCAATTTCTCCAACTTTTTCACCTTTATATATGGTGTCAAGGAACTGGCTTCCGATAATTCTGCAGCTGCCGCTTTTTATCCCGATAACAATTGGATCTACCTTTCATTGGCAATTTTCACTTTCATGCTTATCCCCATATTCGATAGAAGTAAATTTGTTTTGTTTTTTTATTCCATAACTGCTCTGGCTGTTTTCGCTGCCTGGAAACATGGAATGGCTCGCCAGGATATTTACCACACAAGGGGATTGTTCTTTTTTCTCTTAGTCTTTTTAGGTCTTTTGAATTTTTTCAGCGAGGAGCGCAAAAAGCGCACGCTCTTTCTGTCTTTGTTTACCTTGATTTTCTTTGCATTAAATCTACCAAATGTAAGACTTTACGAAGAGAATCAGCTCAGTTTTTTTAGGGTAAACCGATTTGCCGAATTTGTTTTCAGTCATAAAAATTTCAAAAATTATCATTTGGAAAATTCCTTTAAAAAAATTGAAGGGCAAAAATTAGACAGCAGTTTATTGAAAATGATTGGGAACAAAACAGTTGATGTATATCCATGGGATTATTCATACATCGCAGCCAATAAACTCAACTGGCAGCCTCGGCCTGTATTGCACAGCTATGCCGCTTACAGCTACTGGCTCGATGCTAAAGACAGTGAGCACTTCCGCTCTTCAACCGCACCTGAATTCATCATTCTTGAAATTGATAAAAAAACAGATGATATCTACGCTGGCTCTTTCGAAAGTATCGATAACAGATACCTTCCAAATGATGAACCCAAAACCATGCTCAGCTTTTTGGAAAATTACAAAACTGAGCACAAGAGCAATCGTTTTATCCTGCTTAGGAAAAGGGAAAGCCCACTAAAATCAACATCAATTTCATTGGGTAAATTCAAAGCCCGTTTTAATGAAACGATCATTTTGCCAAAAAATAATGCAAATGAAATGATTAGGCTGAAAGCCAGCATAAAGAAGTCATTCAAAGGTGTTTTTCAAAGTTTTTTGTTTAAAGATCAGGAGTCCTTTATCACTTATTTTATGGAAAATGGCGATTC
>CAMDAB010000193.1 GCA_945888475.1 Saprospira grandis DSM 2844
CAACAACTACACCAAGGCCAATTGCCACCAAAAAAGCGACTATAAAAGCCGACCAGCTAAAAATGGAACTCTCGCGTGCTACCCCCATATATTCTGGTGTTTTAGGAGCGACAAAAACTGCGACCGAAAGCATTTGAAAACGAAGTTTCGAAGCAAGATTTTTTTTGCTGTCACAGGTCATCTCTGCTGCAAAATCTCTGGCAGATTGCCAACGCATAGCCAGTCTTTCTCTAAAACCCGGAGCAGGCTTAGTTTCTTTGAACAGCTGCAGCATAACATTAGACCTCAGTCTCGAGTAATAAATCTCGGCACGATCTGGTATCAGTTCAGATAATAAACTACTACAGTTATCCAGCATTTGAATGACAGCTGCCCTGATTTCATCCTTTTCAACTTCAGAAAGATCTATTGAATTAGCATAAAATTTAGCCAAGGGGTTGAATTGACCTTTTCGGAAATCTTTTTCAAAATCTTCAAATGCATCGAGCAGGTAAGCCATTTGACCAAATTTATGTCCGAGTGCTGATAACTTTTCTTCCAATTCTGGTTTTGCTATGACTTGAGCTGCGTTTCCAAAAATCAAAGCTGTGAGTTCTGCAGTAGGCTGGGCATAGTAATTAACACAATTTTCAACACTATCAAATTCAGCTTCCTGCTGCTCAATCCCTTGCTGAGTTTCACTTATTTTTAAAATTTCATTTTTATCAATTCCCCAATTGGCAAGCTTTTGCGCATTCCTGATAAAAGGCTTATTAAAAAAATTTTGTGCAAAGCGCCAGCCTAAGCTGCCATTATCCAAAAGCTGATCCTGAATTTTCAAATCAGCAAGCAGTACATTTGCATCGGCTGCATACTGAAGAGAAACAGGAATGTTGCCTGTTGGCATGGTCAGACATTTATTGATAGCCTGAAAAGCATTTTCCCAATTATTGTGGTCCTCAGTCCCCAATTCTGTCAAAAGTTCTGAAAGAAAAACACTGTCATAGTTAAGCAATAATCTAGATTTGTGACCGTAGCTATTGCCCATTGCCTTACAAACACCGCAATAGTGCATTCGGTGAAATCGGTAATCGCTGCTGTTTTTATTGGAGCATCCTCCTTCGGGGCGCATTATGCCAAACATAGGTTATGGTTTTATTATAAGGTATCAATAAAGATTTTCAGAGCATTTTTAGTTCTGCAGATGCGATAGTTTATCCAGGCAAAGGCCATTCCACCATGATAAACTTTGGCAACCAGCTGTAGCGTACAAAGTTAAAAGCCCAGGGCAAAGTTTTTAATAAAATATCGAAAGAACCTTTTTCAGCTTTTAGTCTCCAGCGGTCGGCCTCCTCTTTGATAGTCCCCTCACGAAGCAGGAAAGTACCCCTGAGTGAGTCGGGCGACATGGTTTTCATTTTTGTCCAGTTTGCAATTGCACCCGACAATAATCCCGAAGCCATTTTCAGTTCCTCTTCGCTTAGTCCCACATCCATTGGCACAGGAGTGCTGACAGGAAGACCGCAAAGGATTTTATTTAACACCAGATCATTTTCGGGATGTTCGGTTTTGCCGGTTGCGATGTATTGCAACAAATGTACAGCTCTTATTTGAGCATCCTCACTTACAAACTTATTTTTTTCCGTCAGATTGAGGGTACTGAAAAGCCTGCCATAGTAAGGATGCAGAATGACAAGACCGGCATTTCTGATAAAAAGTGGCTCATCGACTGGTTTCTCAGGCTTTTTCTTTTTATTTTCCTTTTCCGGTTTTACTTTACTGTTTTCCTTAACCTTATCTCTGGTTTTCAGCTGTTCAATACTTTCCTTTTTCAGTTTTTCTAAGGTCTCGCGACGGGCTTTCAGTGTAGTAATTTTTTGGTTGAGTTTTTCTTTTTCATCAGCCTCAATCTTAGCTTTTCTGGCATCGGCAAGGGCACGCAGTCTTTGAAAATTCTGACGAATGTTATTTCTGATTCTGACTAGATTTTGTCTTAAATTATTATCGAGGGTTGCAGAAAAATATACATTGATTAAGTCATTTTGTGCAAATTCTTTTTGAAGCAATGATAATTTTAATTCATCACTTTTTTCGACAGTTCCGGAATTTTCAATTTCATCTGTAAAGCTTTTCTGTTCCCTTTTCAACTGCTGCAATACTTTCACAATGAGTAGTCTTATGCGACCGCTAATACGTCTCGCAACTGTTGAATTTTTATCTTCGAGTACATTCAAGCGTTCGCTCAATTCGCTCAGGCTTAAGCCGGGTAGTTCTTTCATCAAAGCATCCTCCTGCTCATATGACCAGGATTTCAGCAGATCTTCCCAACCCATTTCAGCTGCAATTTCAACCCAGTCAGCTCTTTCTTCCACAGGGAGTTTTTTGAGCCTGTCTTTTAATTTAAGGTAAGACTCATCCATATCTGAGGCCAGATTCTCCAAGTCGTCAGGAACTGCAGCTGCAGGCAGTTTTGGTATTTTTATTTCAGGCAAGGCCAGTAATTGTTGCTCTATTCCGGATATTTCCCTAGCTATGCTGCCCGACTCGAGATCCAGTTGACGAATATTGATTGGCTCTCTTGTTTTAAGTATATCGAGCTGCCCTTCAAGCATAGCCAGCTGTTTTTGATTCATAATTTGTTGCAGCAGCTCTTCTCCTTTTGGATTTTCGAGCATCGACGATTTCAGCCTTTCAACTTCTTTTTCTGTTTCATCAATTTTCAGGTAAAATTCTTCAGGATTTTCGGGAATTTCGAAATCGCCTTCCACTTGTGGAAGCTCCCTGTTCAATAGATAAGCCAGTCGCTGACTCATTTGCTGATATTCCATTTGAAGCGAAAAAACCCTATCTTTAAGCTGTTCTTTTTCTGTCTGATCATCGCTGGCATCTGCCTGAGACTTCATCTCTTTCATTTCGGCCTGCATCAATGCAATTATGAGAGTTGAGCTATAGCTTGGCGCCTGATAAACCTTCCTTTTCCAATCATTTATCAATGCAATTCTTGTCCGCTGAGTAATCTGTTCGGCATCTTTAAGTAAAATATCGATAAAATCCCTGATGAGGAATGGCTTGTCAGATGATTGATTTACATATTTCAACAATGCCTCTTTAGCAATACTCATTCTGTCGTCAGATAGGGCAATACCCAAATCGCGGATGTATTTTTTTACAAGCGGCATTGTAGCGGGGGCAGTGATGAGCACAATTTCCCAAAACAAATCATCGGGCAAATCCTGACTGATTCTTCGCCTTGCAGCAGTATTTTTCATTGCATCTTCGAGGAGCTTTTCCACTGCCGACGGCTGTTTTATTATCAGCTCCAGCATTAGGCGGCCCATCTTTTCGGGTGAACTGTAGCCACTTTTGTAGGTTAAATCCTGATAAATACCTTTAAGAATATAATCTGATAACACTCCAAACTTTTTGGCTTCGGGGATAGCAAGTCCGTCATCTTCGAGGCGCTTTTTGAAAGCCATCTCCAAGAGGTCTTTTTCCAGTTCCAAAATCTCAGAATCGCTTTTTATAGGCTGCACAATATCGGCGAAAATAGAGAGCCTGGTTCCAGGGTTGTTGTCAGAAAGATTAGCTATGTACTCGAGCAAAGTTGTTGGAGAAATATTATATTCCTTGCTTAGCTCTGTAACAACTATTCGCACAAAATTTTGAGGATTGAGCGAACTAGTCATGGTAAATAGCGTTTCAGCAACGCGGCTCCATTTGAAATATTTTGGAGAAACCCCTTCCAAGGCATTCAGAATTTTTGCCTCGAAAATTTTTTGCAGCATTATGGCGGTTGAGATGGCAAAACCTGCAAAATTCGGAAACAGGATTATGAGCACTTTTTCAAGTACATCTTCATTCAACTGGTTGACCAAACGCTGCCAGACCACAGGATTTCGCCCAACACGCTGAAATGCCTGCCTGAGTTTCTCGCCATCTTTTTCGGCAAATTCCTTAAAAATACTTTCTATCGAACTTTCGCGATATTCATCGGCCCACCAGGGAATGGAACCATACTGAAGGAAAAAAATCAGAAAATCGAGTTTTGAATTTTCGCTTGCAGCTATTGGTTCTTCTGTATTTTCAAGCGTTTTATAACTTTCAGTTATCCTATTCAACACTTCAATATTATGTTCGATGCTACTCAACTCCTTTTTAAGCTCGCGCTGCCTTTTATTCAAAATTGCCCGCGATTCTTTATCATCTGTTTTTTCAATTACGTCTCCCAATTCGGCCAGAGCTGCTTCGGCACGGTCTTTATCGCGGCCAAGTATTAAAAGTCTTTTCTCAAGGGTTCTTATAAGTTTTTGCCGATGTTCCTGATTGGATGTACTAACGATTGAAGCAATTAGTTTTTTCTGGATTTTGTCAATTTCAGCCTTTATTTCATCAATCTCTTTCTGAAGATTTGTAGCTTTATCCAATTCGGAAATGGCTAGGTCCCTTTCTATATCTAGTGTTAAAAGTCTTTTTTTCAGGCTTTCTTGCACCGTAGTTTTTGTACCTGGATCAAGGAGTTTTTTTTGGATTTTGTCAATTTCAGCCTTTATTTCATCAATCTCTTTCTGAAACTTTGCAGCTTCACCTGGAAAAACAGCTGAAAGCTTTTTCTCAAGCTCAAATTTTATAGCAGAGAGTTCGGTAAAACTATCTGATTCTGAAATTCCCATTTTCTGCATTTCTGCCTTGAGCTCCTGCAACTCATTTTGCAGAATTTTTCGCTCTTTTTGTATTTTTTTTCTTTGCTCCGCATCAATATTGGGATCGCGAAGCATTTTAGTGATCGTAGCTATTTTTTGGTTTAGTTCTTTCTCGTTTTGGATCAGAATGCGACGTTTTTGTGAAATTGAGGGTAACGCAGTTTCAACATTAGGCAGAATTTCCCCAATGATTCTAATAAGTTCGCTTCGTCCCAGATCGTAACTGATAGCGTGCCGCTCCTGTAAACCGAGGTAAAATTCTGTGAGAAAATCTTGCAGATTAAGACCCTTTCGCTCAGCAGTTCTTTCGAAAATGGCCTTACTGATCTCCTGTTTTACAAACTTGCCCCTTTCCTCCAAAAAAAAGTTCAAAATTACCTCTTTTGCAGCCCCAATTAAAAAATTGGAAGATTCCAGTTCACTGAGCAGATCTCTCAAAAATCGGCTGCTGTCGCTGCTCAAAGGTTCCAATAACATAAAAATCTGATCGATGCTAAATTGCATCAGCAGACGTTTTATAAACCAATCTTCGTTGCGGTGTTTTTCAATCATACGCTGAAACGCTACCAGTTTTTTCTGCGTAAGTCTGTTAAACAATTCCTGAACAGATTCCTTACTTTCGGCACTTGCCCAAAAAGGAAGCGAACCGTTGCTAAGAAAATATTCCATCACATCCAAATCGCTGTGTTCGGTTTTAAACTCATTTTTCACAGCCGATAAATCGTCACTGATATCGCTTTCCTCTACATGTCGGTACTTCGTCTGAATCGCTTCCAAAATATGTTGGCTGAGTTCTTTTTCGCTGTATTTCAACTTTTTACCGCCCGATGTTTTTTCGAGCACATAATTAAAAGCAGCCGTCATAATAGCTTTATTGACAGTTTTTTGTCCGCGCATTGCCTGGTATCGCTGCCCTAGTCTGCGCCTTATACTTTCAATAAGTTTAATGGCCTCTTTCCCGTTTTTTTGAAAAAGAAGTGCAAGCAGCTGGTCAGTATATTTCCCTCTGAATTGAAATACAATGCGGTCAATTATTTTACTGCGGTTGGCACGACTGATTTCCGCAACCACTTTGGCAACTTTTTGAGGCGATTTTTGAATCAGCTCTTCAAAAATCTTATCAATGCTATCATTTTGGTTCGATGCCCATGACGGATAGTGTCCGTCTTCGAGAAAATTTTCGAGAATACTCCATTTTGAAACCGTCAGGCCTTTGCCACTTTGCTCAAATTTGCCTCTGGAAACCTTTAAAAAATTTTCCCGGAGAACCTTTTCGGCTGTTTTTTTAAAATCATGTTCTAATGCCCTCTTATATTCTTTGATATTATTAAAATCAACAATATCAATATCGGGAAGCTTTATATCTACAAAGTCAAGTTTAATATGTACGTCGGCTGGTACCAATTTACTAAAAAGCTTGTCGAGAATTTCACCTATTTTTGATTTAAACAGCTGGACAGTTTCATGCTGCAACGTTTTCAGATCTGAATCGCTGATGTTACCTTGAATATTAAGAATAATATTCTGTTTTTCTATAATATGTTGTTGGATTGGGCTTTTCAATTTAAAAGGGGTTATTGACCTCAAATATAAGTCAAAATTTAGATTGTTCAATGATTCAGCCTTCAAATCACATAGCATTAAATTCAATTTCTTAAAAGCATAATCCCAATTCCGTCATTAGAGTTCGTAATGAAGGCCAAAAGTGCGAAGGAAATAAGGGCTCACACAGTTTTTTCGGGTGAAGGAATAGTCACACCTATTTCAAGCTCGAAAAAACGAGTAAGTGCTTAGTTCCAAAGCAATTTTG
>CAMDAB010000194.1 GCA_945888475.1 Saprospira grandis DSM 2844
ATTTGTTTAGATTTATTTTTTTTATAAAATATATCTTACGACATTCTGACCACTAATCGCCTTGAAAT
Source organism: Saprospira grandis DSM 2844 (assembly GCA_945888475.1). Taxonomy (GTDB): domain Bacteria; phylum Bacteroidota; class Bacteroidia; order Chitinophagales; family Saprospiraceae; genus Saprospira; species Saprospira grandis_C. The sequence goes on from CAMDAB010000194.1 coordinate 69, forward strand.
GAAACATTTTATATTATTTACTACAACTATTTTTTTTACATTTTCGCTTTCGGCACAAAAAAATTTAAAAAAAGCTGATAGAGCCTATCTTTCAGGAGATATGTACAAAGCTATGAATTTTTATGCCAGCGCTATTGAAAATAACGAATCGGGAGAAGATGATGATCTGGAAATCAAAGTTTATTACCGATATGCTGATGCTTTAAGACAAATGTTTCACTTTGATGATGCATTATTAAATTTCGAAAAAGTCTCAAATTCAGTATACAAAGGCAACTACCCTTTATTGGATTACTATTTGGGAACATGTTTAAAACAGCTTGTTCAATACGATTCAGCTAAAGCTTGCTTTCAAAATTTTCTTAAACAGGATACTTCTATTATCAAACAATTTAAAAAATTTGCCGAACAAGAGGTTTTATCCTGTGATTTTGCAAAAGATATGTTAAAATCTCAAATCGAAAATTATACAGTCAAACGACTAAGCGATAATGTCAATACTAAATTTGCAGACTTTGCACCTCATCTTGTCGGAGACTTTTTATATTATTCAAGTATGCGTTTCGAGTCAATGTCAGAACGTCGAAGACATGTTGGTGATCCAAATAAAAAATATCTTTATTCTAAAATAATGACTTCTGAAGTCAAAGGCTTAGCCAAAGGTGTACAACTAAATCGCTTAAATCATCCTTACAAAAATGTTGGAAATTCTTCTTTGAGTTTGGACGGCAAAAGACTTTATTTTGCAAAAGGAAAATACCGAAGAGATTCGAATTGGAATATTGTTGCAAAATTATATGTCTCTGAATTCAATGAGAATAGGCAAAAATGGAAACGTCCAAAATTGTTGCCTTTTAACACGCGCGAAATTGCCACTACTACTCAGCCTCATGTATCTTATGATAGTACTGAATTGTCAGAAGTCATCTATTTTTCGAGTACTCGAAAAGGTGGTTTTGGTGGGTTTGACATATGGAAGGTCTATCATTATGGTAGTGGAAAATACAGCGATCCTGTCAATCTTGGTGAACCTGTAAATTCGATCGGCGATGAAATGACTCCGCATTTTTACCAATCTGAACAGAAACTGTATTTCAGTTCTAATTGGCATCTAAATTTAGGTGGTTATGATATATTTTCTTCAAAAGAAAATAATGCAGTCTGGTCAATCCCACAGAATATGGGTTTACCGGTTAACGGTGCTGCCAATGATTTATACTACTATATTTCTCCTTCAGATAAAAATTTGGGTTATATTACGAGTAATCGAATCGGATCAAATATTTTAATTGGTAAGGCTTGTTGTAATGATATATATCAAACGGGAATTCCCGACTCAATTATCTATAAAAGACAAGCAGATAGCATTCAAGTTGAAGATTCCAGTGTCATAGCCAATAATGTAAATGGCAAAAAAGATCAGAATATTTCGGGAAATAATGCAGAGAATATTCTTGAAAATCCTGATTATGTAATTGTACCCCCCAAATATAACAGTGAGGAGAATCCCTACACATTACCCAAAGCAACCCCAGTTGACAGCTCCACAGGAAAGCCTTATCCTGTTGGAAGTCCCATATACAATGCTTTTGAGAAAATTGATAAAATAGCTGATTTGGCAAAAGACAGGAAATTATATTGGGATAACGGAACTTTAAAACCATTGATTAAATCAAACCCATTATTTGCTATCGTACCTGAATCGTATAATTCTGAGGAAAATTCCTATGCTTTGCCCAATAGAATTCCGAATGACCCCAAAACTGGTCTTCCTTACAAATATGGTTCGTCGGAATATTCTGCGTTTGTACAGGCCAATTTGCTGGCAGCAAATTCAAAGGATAGAAAATTATATTGGAAAAATGATGAACTGCTCACGTTAAATCAATCTGATACAACATCAGTAGCTAAAGCCTATCTTTACAAAATTCAGGTTGCTGCGCATAAAAATTTAAAACCTCAAGATTTTAAATTCTTATCAGAAGGTAATTTTTCTGATTATAAATTGGTTTATGAGAAAATTAGTGCCGGTGTTACCAGAGTACTTCTTGTTCCTAAAATTATTAACAGTAAGGGGACTTTTGGCTTTATATCAAAAGAAGAAGCCTTGTCCACATTGAAAATCGTGACAGCAAATTCAAACTTTAATGATGCGTTCATTGGCTATTATCTCGATGATAAAAGAGTAGAAGGGTTGCTATTGCGGAATTAGACTAAATTGTTTGTACAAGTAGTTTTAAGCCTTCAGCGTAATAAATATCAAAAACTAACTAAGGAATTATTTTATCATTTTTCACACTTATTCCTTGTAGATTAAATCGATATATACAGGCAGATGATCGCTGAAGCCTCCTATATATCTTGGTCCGGCATATGTTCTGTATGGTTGCAGACCAAGATACTTTTTATCCTGTTCTAGCAAAAAACGTCCTGAGAAAATATTTGCTCCTTTTTCGGATGCATGAAGACGGTTTTCTCTTTTTTGTGCCAATGATTTTGATACAATTACGTGGTCCAAGGTTCCCCAATGCCCCTGATACTTATGCGAGCCCATCTTCCAGTTTTTTCCTAATTCATACATATAGTTGAACAAGTCGCCACTGGCAAGTTCTTCTTTGTGGTGTTTTGCTTTAAGTGTTTGGTGAAGACTTTTATCCTCGGCGTGATCATTAAAGTCTCCCATGAGTATGATATTGGCTTCGGGCGAAGCAGCCTGGATGCTATCAATTTTCGCACGCACCATTTTTGCTGCAGCTATTCTTCTGGGTTCACTTGCTGCCTGTCCGCCTCTTCGTGAGGGCCAGTGATTGATAAATATATGCAGGGTATCTTTTTTATCGACAGTACCGCAGACATAAAGTACATCTCTTGTTCTTGCTGCTGTATCAAATTCAAAAGTTAGTCTAAGTGCCTGATGTTTTATGTATTGAAAAGCTGAAGCTCTGTAGATAAATCCTACATCAATCCCTCTGGCATCTGGTGAATTTTCATGAACTATTTTATAATCATATTTTAGGAAAGGTGTTTTTGTAGTTAAATCATAGAGTACCTTTCTGTTTTCAATTTCACAGAAACCTATAATTTCAGGTGGACCGCTCCAGCCTCCAACCGCTGCCATAGTTTTATAAATATTGCTTAGTTTTTGTTTGTAACGTGTATAAGACCAACCCTTCATGCCTTTTGGTAAAAATTCCTCATCGTTAATAAGGCTATCATTTTCAGTATCGAATAAATTCTCGACATTGTAAAAGCAGGCTCTGATACCCCTGCCATCTCGGCTGCGTTCGTCAAAGTTTTTCATGCCCAAATTTATCAGCTCCTCATCGGCAGCTGAAAAAGTTGTTTGTTGTCCAGATGTATCGACATCTTCCGTTTCATCATCTTCCGTTTGTGCATAATTAAGGGTTGAAAAACCCAATAGTAATAGCATCCAAAAATATTGCAAATTCATTTACGTCTAATTTTTTATAAAAATAGCCATTCTTGATTGTAATTTGGATTCTTCCAATGTTAAATAATTAATAAGGTCGGTAAATTTGGGATTTACCGACCTGTCAGAAACACTCAATTTGACCAAAAATGAGACCTGAGACCTAAGAACTTTTTAGGAGTGTATCTATTTGTATTTATTGATTAAATCTATTCAATTTATTTTCTTCGATGAATTGTAGTAAATCATCCGCGCTAAAGCCTCTGTTGCTGAAATAATTACTTTTATCGAGGCTGTTTATCAAAGAGGCCGAAGTAATTTGGCCCGATTTATCATATTTCTTTACTGCTTTAAGTATCAAATTACTGTGTGCGCGGTAAGAAGCCCACACCGTTTTATACTCGGTAAAACAAAACTCATTGCTGACATATTGCCCCTTCATACCCTTTCCCATAGGTATGCTGTTCTCAGCGCATTTAATTTCGAAATGATTGTTTGCATACAAAGCAGTTTTAGATAGACCATAGCTGCTGTTAATCATTGCGAGTCCAAGAATTACCGAGGTTGGAATATTCGTTTTGGCAGCTTCTTCTTTTGCTAGCTTCAAATATTTGGAAATATACAGTTCCATAGCTTTAGCACTGTTTTTGGCCAAATCGCCTGATATTTTTTTCCTGTTTGAAAGCTCGGGAATAGTGGGTATGTGATAAGCTTTCAAGGTTTCAGCATCTTCATTTTTGGAAGCTTTTTTTGTCGAAACTGAATTGCTTTTTTCGGCTGGCTTCTTGACTTTGGATAAGGCCTCTTCCTTTGACATGCTTTCTGCATGCTCGTTTCTGAGACTTATTGCTTTTTTTTCATCTATTTTCAATCCGATTGCCTTAGTATTGTCATTTCTAAAAATAAGCATAAAGACTAATCCGATGATAGCTAAACTAAAGCGATATTTCTTTACGGCAATGCCCAATTTAAGGAGCGCAGAACTGTCTGTTATTTCTTTGCCAACCAAGAATTCCCATATTTTGGAAACAAATTGATTAAAACCCGTTTTTTGAGTAGCCGGTACTACCGTTAGTGCTTTGGAATGCTTTTCTGAAGCTTTGCTTTTTTCACCGATTTCGATGTTGATGATCTCTTTCATTGTATGCCTGTTTTAAAAGTCATAAAATTATTTGTGTCTCTTTACATAATTGTAGGCACAAAAATAAAACAGGATAATTTAAAAAACAAATAAATTTAAATAAATTTTCAATAAATGCACAAATTTGTTTCATAAATGCACAAAAAAACCGGAGACCTCGCTCCGGCATTGAAAATTTATGTTGTATCAGGGGGCTACATTGCCTCTCTTAAATGCCTGTGCAACAATACGTAGATGCTCCCAAAGTGTTGGTATCAAACCAAAATGTTCTTTAAGAATATTAAAACGCTCTTTCCATGATGCTTTTCTATGTTTTGCTGATATGCCTCCTTTTAGAAAGGAACACATCACAATTCCGCTATCTTTGAACGTTTTTGCTTTTTTAAGAATTCTGATAGTCCAGTCCAAATCGGCAACCAACTTATATTTTTCGAAACGGTATTCCTGCCAGATTCTGCGATGCGGTAGCATGGCCTGATGACAGACTATCATACCATTACGGAAACTTCTCCAACTGATTTTATGGGCGGCAGGATGTTTTTTATGCCAGGGTATAGAATTTCCTTCAGCGTCAACGATTCGCACTTTGCCATATATAAAATCTTCATCCTGATGATTTTGAAAAATAGCTTCCAACAAAGTAGGGCTTTCGGCTATGTCGCCGGCGTGTAGAAACCAGATATAATCTCCAGTTGCAGCGCGCATGCCCTTATTCATAGCATCATAATTATTTTTGTCCTTTTCTGAAATAACTATATCAATGTGCGCTCGATACTGCTCAACAATTTTCAACGTATTATCCTTGCTCAGACCATCTACAATAATATATTCGATATTAGGATAACTTTGTGCTATGACACTCTGTATGGTCTTCTCAATTAGTTTTTCACAATTGTAAGTTACGGTTACAATGCTTATTTTTGGTAGATTATTCACAGTTGGTTTAGTAATGATATTGTCAAATGTCAGAATATCAGGCTTGAAGACTAAATAATTCAAATATCAGGAAACGAAGTTCCGCGAAGCGCATTAAGACGATTAGCACTCGGATTCAATGCCGTTATTTTTATGCTTGTGTACTTTTTTGTCCTTTTTAAAAATAAAACAGCTGTAAAAATACATATTTTTTCTAAAGGAATTAATTAAATTCAAGCTGTTTAAGTTGCTCCATTTTTTATTGAATAGACGCGCATTTTCAACTTGTCAGTATTGACGAGACTCATTTAAAATTCCCTATCTTTATCCAAAATTTTCAAAGATGCCGCAGCGACTACTTCTGCTCACTCCCCCTTTTACACAACTGAATACGCCTTATCCGGCAACAGCCTACATCAAAGGCTTTCTCAATACCCTGAGCATAGAGTCGTTTCAGGCCGATTTGGGAATAGATGTCATTTTAAAATTGTTTTCCCGAACAGGTTTGCAACAGGTCTTCGATTATCTCGAAAATTCAGATCTTGAACTCAGCGAAAATGCTTATAGGATCTACAGCCTGCGCGAAGAATATCTCAACAGCATTGAACCTGTCATCTCATTTTTGCAGCATAAAAATCCGACCCTGGCACATAGTATCTGCGCAGGGGATTATCTGCCCGAGGCCGGCCGCTTCGCCGATTCAGACGACCTCGACTGGGCTTTTGGCAGCATGGGCATACAAGATAGGGCACGACATTTGGCCACAAAATATCTCGAAGACCTGGGCGATTTAATTAAAGAGGCCGTCGATCCGCATTTTGGGTTCAGCCGCTATGCCGAAAGACTTGGCCGTACTGCCACGCATTTCGATGAAATGGAAGCTGCACTTCAGGCTCCCGAAACGATTTTAAC
>CAMDAB010000195.1 GCA_945888475.1 Saprospira grandis DSM 2844
ACCTGAAGAATTAGTTCAGTTTTGAAACCACCACGGTTCAGTTCATCGTGAATTTTAATCATAGCCAGTTTGATCATATCGGCGGCAGAACCTTGTACGGGTGTATTAATGGCGTTGCGTTCGGCATGTGAGCGCATCATGCCATTGCGTGAGTCGAGATCACGCAGGTAGCGACGGCGCCCGCAGATAGTGGTAACATAGCCGTTTTTGCGCGCCTCGTGTACCACATTTTCCATGTATTTTTTCAATCCGCTGTACTGCTCGAAATACTGTTTAATCAGTTCCGATGCCTCTGCTCTTTTTATGCCCAGCTGTTGAGAAAGCAACATGGCACCAGCTCCGTAAATAATAGAGAAATTTACCGTTTTGGCATTATAACGCTGTTCCTTACTGACCGATTCAAGCGGAACTCCGTAAATTTTTGCCGCAGTTGCCTGGTGAATATCGTGCCCATGACGGAAAGCATCGAGCATGGCCTCTTCAGCACTCAATTCTGCAATAAGGCGCAATTCAATCTGAGAGTAGTCGGCTGCGAGCAGTATATAATCTTTACTTCGCGGTATAAATGCTTTTCTAACTTCACGTCCGGCCTCACTTCTGATAGGTATATTCTGCAAGTTCGGATTGTTGGAACTCAATCGGCCAGTATTGGTAAGCGCCTGATTGAAAGAACTGTGGAGGCGGCCGCTGTGTTTATTCACCAAACGTGGCAATGCATCAACATAGGTCGATTTTAGCTTGGTTAGCTGTCTGTAATCCAAAATTCTCTGAATTAAAGGATATTTGAGCGCCAATTCCGACATAACTTCTTCGTCGGTGCTGTACTGACCAGTTTTGGTTTTTTTCCAACGGTATGGAATTTTCATTTTATCGAAGAGCACATCGCCGATCTGTTTTGGCGAATCGAGGTTCAGCCAAGGCGTTTCGGCCGTTTCGAGAATTTCTTTTCTGAGTACTTCGATATCCTTTTCAATTTTCAGGCTGTAATCGCCCAGAAAAGCAGTGTCGAGATTCACGCCATTCCATTCCATATCTGCCAGTACTTTGATGAGTGGTTCCTCAATGTCCAGGTATAGCTTTCTCAACTCACCAGCTAGGATTCCATCCAGTTTCTGTTTTAATTGCCAGGTGATATCCGCATCCTCGGCTGCATATTCCTTCAATTTTTCTACCGGAACATCGCGCATGGTAATTTTTTTCTTAGCACCTTTTCCAAGTAGATTTTCGATTGGAACAGGGGAGTAGCCAAGGTAGGTCTCGGCCAGGTAATCCATGCCATGTCTTTGGTCTGGCTCGAGGATATAATGCATGATCATAGTGTCCCAAATTCGGCCCTTAACTTCAATGCCGTACCAACGAAGCATCAGCATATCGAATTTAAGATTTTGACCAATTTTGTCAATGTTTTCATTTTCGAAAAGTGGTCTGAGCAGTTCAAGATAGGCTTTGGTTTTATCCTGATTTTCAGGAAAAATGACAAAATATGCTTCCTGCGCCTCGATGGAAAAGGAAATGGCAACCAATTCGGAGCCTATTTCAAGACCGGTAGTTTCTGTATCGAAACAAAATTCTTTTTGCGAAGAAAGCAGTTTTACAAGGCCTTTTATTTTGTCTTCATCATCGACCAAATGGTACTTATGCGGCGTATTTTCTACAGTTTTATTTACCAAATGTGCATTTGCCGCCATCGATACTTTTTTCTCGGGCTGCTCTATCACATTGCCGAATAAATCGGTCTGTACAGGTTGATCGCTATCCCCGTTTTCCAATGCGCCCAAGTCTTTGCCCAATATCTTTTTCGCTAGCGAACGGAATTCCAATTCGCGGAACAATTCTGTCAAAACCTCTTTGTTGATGGGGTCGATCTGGTAAACAGTCGAATCAAATTTTATCGGCACCTCGATATCAATTCTTGCTAATTTTTTCGATAGGAGTGCAATTTCTCTATTTTCAAGAATTTGAATGCGTTGTTTTTCGGGAAGTTCGGCGGCATTTTCAATGATACCTTCAATGGAGTCGTATTTTTGAATAAGCTGCTGTGCTGTTTTTGGGCCGATTCCTTTTACGCCGGGTATGTTATCCACGGCATCGCCCTGCAGGCCAAGCATATCGACCACCTGCTCGACCCGATTAATTCCCCAGGTTGCGCAGATATCTTCTTTTTTCAAAAGCTCCACATCATTGCCCATGCGCCCGGGTTTGTAGAGGTAAATTTTATCGGAAACCAATTGGCCGTAATCTTTGTCGGAGGTAATCATAAACACCTCAAAACCTTCTGCCTCTGCCTGTTTGGCTAGTGTACCGATTACATCATCGGCCTCATAACCCTGGCAGGTGACTACAGGGATATTCATAGCCTCGATAATCTTTTTAATATAGGGCGTTCCAATGGTGATGTCCTCAGGCTGCTCGTCGCGGTTTGCCTTGTAAGGTTCATACATTACATGTCGGAAAGTAGGCCCCGAAAGGTCGAAGGCTACTGCTATATGTGTAGGCTTTTCCTTTTGAATTACATCCCATACAAGTGAAGTAAATCCATTTACGCAGGATACGTTCACCCCTTTAGAGTTGATGAGCGGACGTTTAATAAAGGCAAAATGTGCTCTATAAATGAGTGCGTATGCGTCGAGTAGGAATAGTTTTTTTGACATGGAAATTAGATTTTTAGACTTTAGATTTTTAGACGCTAGACGAAGATTTGTATCAAGTATCGAGTAGCAGGTATCAAGAAACGAAGTTCCGCGAAGCGCATCAGGTATCAAGACATTTTTGCAGATTATCAGATGTCAGATATCAGATGTCAGCTTTTTTTAACTTAAGACTGTAGGACACCGGATTATCAGATTCTAGACCGCAAGATTATTATTTGTATTAAAACGAACAACGAATAACGGATAACAATTAACGGTAAAACGATTAACAATTAACAATTAACGGACAAACGGATAACAATTAACTGTAAAACGATTAACGGCAAAGGTAAAGTTATTTAATTATTTAAACTTGAAGAAAAAAATTAAGTGCTATTGCTCGGAAAAAAAATTGGCAGGGAATTTCCCGAATTTAATGCAATGTAGACCTTTAAGAATCAGGAAAAAAATTGTATTTTAGTTTTGAATAAAATTGTATCAGATTACTTATTTTGATAACTTGCGCTATTATTGATTATAGTGTAAAAAAGTTTAGGTAATGGCTATCAAAAAATCTGAATTATACAGCTCTTTATGGGCAAGCTGCGATGAATTGCGTGGGGGCATGGATGCATCGCAATACAAAGATTATGTGCTTACTATGCTCTTTGTCAAATACATATCGGACAAGGCAAAAAAAGACAATGATTTTGCCATAGAAATTCCAAAGGGCGCTTCCTTCGATGATATGGTCAACCTGATTGGGAATACCAATATAGGTGACCTTCTAAACAAACAGATTTTGAATCCGATAAAGGAAGCTAACGGACTCAACGATTTTCCCGATTTTAATGATGAAAACAAATTGGGCAAGGGAAAAGACCTGGTCGATACGGTTTCAAATCTCATCCGTATTTTCAATGATAATGCGCTCGACTTTTCGGGAAATTCGGCCGAAGGCGACGACATTCTGGGCGATGCCTATGAATACCTGATGCGGCATTTTGCAAGCGAATCGGGCAAATCTAAGGGGCAGTTTTATACGCCTGCCGAGGTTTCGCGCATTCTGGCCAAAGTAATCGGTATCAGTGCTGCAAATTCTACTACCCAGACCACTGCCTATGACCCAACCTGCGGGTCGGGCTCACTTTTGCTGAAGGTTATGAACGAGGCAGGTAAGGGCATCGACCTCTACGGACAGGAAAAGGAAACGGCAACTGCCAACCTTGCACACATGAACATGATTCTGCACGGTGCCGAAACTGCCACCATCAGTGCCGATAATACCCTCACAAGGCCAGCCTACAAAGAGGCCGACGGCAGTTTGAAACGCTTCGACTACATCGTCGCCAATCCGCCATTTTCGCTCAAAAGCTGGAGCAATGGTGTGAACGTAGATAGCGACGAATTTGACCGTTTTGAACTGGGTGTACCTCCCGAGAAAAATGGCGATTATGCTTTTTTGCTGCACATGCTCAAATCGCTTAAATCGAACGGAAAGGCAGCAGTGGTTTTGCCGCATGGAGTTCTTTTTCGTGGTAATGCCGAGGGCGAAATCCGCAAAAACATTCTCAAAAAAGGCTATATCAAAGGCATTATCGGTCTGCCCGCCAACCTTTTCTATGGTACGGGTATTCCGGCCTGTATCATTGTGCTCGACAAGGAAAATGCCGCCCAAAGAAAGGGCATTTTTATGATCGATGCTGGTAAGGGCTTTATTAAAGATGGCAATAAAAACCGACTGCGCGAGCAGGACATCCGCAAAATCACCGACGTATTTCATGCCTTTGCCGAAATTCCAAAGTACAGCCGTATGGTCCCTGTTTCGGAAATTGCCGACACAAAAAACGATTATAATCTCAATATCCCCAGATACATCGACACGCAGGAATCTGAAGATCTGCAAAATATAGAAGCGCACCTTATGGGCGGCATTCCACAAAGCGATATTGAGGACCTGCAACGCTATTGGAAGCTATTTCCAAAACTGGAAACTGACCTTTTTGCCCCTTTGAGGCCCGATTTTCTACAGCTCAAACATCCAGTCTCTGAACTGAAAAACTTTATTTTTAGTCATCCCGAATTTCTGGCTTTTAAAGCAGGGCTGAGGGAGCAGTTCGACAGCTGGTTCACAAAAGAAAGTGCCGAATGGGGAAAAATTGACAAAGGCACTCATCCCAAAACCCTTATAGAGCATGCCGGCGAGCGCATCCTGAAAATATTTGAGGGGCATAGCCTCATTGATAACTACGACCTGTATCAACACCTGATGCAATATTGGAACGAAGCCATGCAGGACGATGTGTACACAGTTTCGATTGATGGCTGGGAAGCAGGAAAACAATGGCAACGCCTGATGCTAAAAGGCAAAAAAGGCAAGGATGGCAAAGTAGCCAAAGACAAAGAAATAGCAGGACTGGCCGGTGTGGAGGGCCGTATGATTGCACCTGCATTGCTCATAGCGGTTTATTTCAAAGCCGAACAGGATAAAATAAGTACTGCCGAACAGCAGATAGAACAATTGCAGGCCCGCATGAGCGAAATTGAAGAGGAGCAAAGCGGCGATGAAGGCCTTTTTGGCGAGCTCGAAAAGATAAACGCCGGTGAAGTTTCGAAACTGTTGAAAGCCAAAAAACAGCAAAAGCATGCGCCCGATGAAGAATTGGCTGCCGAAATTGCCCTGCTGGAAGAATACCTCGATGCAGCAGATGCCATCAAAAAAACAAATGCCCTTATCAAAAGCGAGGCAGAAAAACTGGAAGCCCTGGTACTGGCAGAGTACAAAAAACTGAGCATCGATGATGTAAAAAAGCTGGTTATTGTTGATAAATGGCAGCGAAAACTGCTCGAAGGACTGGAGCAGGAGCAGGAAAGACAAAGCCGTGCACTCACGCAGCGCATTCGCGAACTGGCCGAGCGCTATGCCGTCACCCTTTTGGAATTGGATGCCGATGTTGAAAACAAAAAGGCCAAGGTCTTGGGGCATCTCCGCACAATGGGCTTCCTCTAAAAATATTTTTTTTGATGATTTAAAGTTCCGATGATGACAAATACAAGATATAAACAAACTGAAATTGGTAGGATTCCGGAGGATTGGGAGGTGAAAATGTTAAAGGAAATAACATCACATTTTAAAAGTGGCTATAGTATTACATCTGCATCAATTTTTATAGATGGAGAATATCCTGTTTACGGAGGTAATGGACTTAGAGGTTTTACAAATAACTATACCCATGATGGAGATTATGTATTAATTGGTAGGCAAGGGGCACTATGTGGGAATTTGAATTATGTTTCGGGTAAAAATTTTATTTCAGAACATGCAATTGTGGTTGATTCAAATGCAATTTCTCTTGACAAGTATTTATTTTATGCATTAGTAAGATTAAATTTGAATAGTTTGTCTGAATCGTCTGCTCAACCAGGCTTATCAGTTGAAAAAATCATCAAACTTAAAATCCCCCTGCCCCCGCTCCCCGAGCAAACCGCCATTGCCGCCGCCCTTTCCGATGCCGATGCCTATATAGAAAGTTTGGAGCTGCTTTTGGAGAAAAAGAGACAAGTAAAACAGGGAGCTATGCAGGAGCTGTTGCGGCCAGGGGAGGGCTGGGAGGAGAAGAAGTTGGGGGAGGTGATTTCAGTTTTTAGAGGAGGTTCTCCAAGACCAATTCAAAACTTTATTACCGATAAACCAGGAGGAACCAATTGGATTAAAATTGCTGATAC
>CAMDAB010000196.1 GCA_945888475.1 Saprospira grandis DSM 2844
AGATCGGGATGAATGTTTTTCTGAACTTTTTTGCAGGCATTACACTGTCCGCAGGAATCATCCACTCCTGGATTTTCACATTGAAGATATTGAGCATAGGCCAGTGCCAATGCCAATTGTCCACTCCCCTCAGATCCAATAAAAATCTGTGCATGAGCGGTTCTTCCGGCATTAAACGTGTCAATTAAATGCCTTTTTAATTTTTCTTGTGAGAGTACATCTGTGAATTGCATCATGCAAAGTTAGGGTACAAAAAGGAGGAAATCCACTATTCTTAAAATTTTTTCTTGTATTTCCATTTCTATTAAATAACGCCGTTTATTTTGATGATTAATTGTTAAATTTGTGCGCTACTCAAAAAAAATGCTCAAGCCCAAGTCATTTTATTTTGCCTTCAAAGGCATTGCCGATTTACTCAGCGGCAGGCACCCAAATGCGATGGTTCACCTGGTGGCAGTTGTAAGCGTGTGCATTGCCGGATATTTTTTTAAAATCAGCACAAGCGAGTGGCTTGCTGTAATACTATGTTTTATAGCTGTTATTGCCCTTGAAGCAATGAATTCTGCCATTGAATATGTTGTGGATCTGGCATCGCCCGAATTTCATCCTCTGGCAAAAAAAGCTAAGGATATGGCAGCAGGTGCAGTTTTATTGGCAGCTATTGGCACTGTTGTTATCGCTGCAATTATTTTTTTACCAAAATTCAACCCATAATGAAGATTTATTTAACTGCTATTTTCCTAATGTACAGCCTTTGCTCAATCAAGGCACAACCAGAAGCAAAAATTTCGGAGGAAGTGAGGCCTTTTTCAAAGGGTTCTTTTAATTCTTTGGTCATGGAGTTGCCCGGAAAATTGGAGGCGCTGCAGACCGTAAAAAAGGAATGGGCCAGCTATATCAAAAAATACAAAGGTAAGGTCAGTTACAATAAAAAAACCAATGAGCACATTAGTGATGATGCCAAAATTAAAGCCATGAGCGAAAATACGGTAGACATTTACTGTAAAATCGTTCCAAAAGATGCCGATCATTTCGAAGTTATTGTATGGTTTAATCTAGGCATAGTTTATCTCTCATCAAAGGAATATTCAGAGGGAATGGCCGCCGCAGAGCTCATTATGAAAGATTTTTCCAAAATTGTTTATGTAAATCTTTATATTGAAAAATTAAAGGCGGAAGAGAAGGTTCTTGATAAGCTCAAAGAGGAATTGAATAAAAGCCAGAAAGAATCGCAAAACTTTGAAAATGATATCAGGGATTTTGAAGCTGAAATATCAAAAATTCAAAAGAAAATTACAGAAACCAAGGAATCTCTTGGCGCCAATAAAGAAAAACAATCTAAACAAAAGACTGAAATCAATGGCCAGGAAAAAACTGTTGGGGCAACAAAAAAAGAACTTGAGGCCGCAAAACAAAAAAGAAAATAAGTTTTGGTATCATTTTTGGAACTTTATCGACTCAAAATTAATTAGTTTAATGTACTTTTTCTTGTAAATACATTATTCAGACGTTCACATTTAAAATTTTTACATCATTAAGATTCATAATTCAAATTTCTACACACTCAAATTATCAAAGTATGAAAACTCCTAATTTCCTCATTATCCTTGCTGCGATTGTATTTGCATTCAGCTCATGTTCAAGCGACAACACTTCAAAAAACATTTCTTCTAGTCTTTCAGACAGCCAAAAAGAAACCCGTGGTATTGCCGGCACAAAAAACTTTGGCAATAAGTTTACAAGCATCGATAATACATATATTGTTTTAAAAATGGATAATACCTTCGAAGCCTCTTTTGAACAAGATATAGTAATCAAAGGCAAATGGGTAAAAGAAAATGAAGGAAAAAAACTTAAATTAAGTTCTGAAAAATCAGGTGACGGAAAAGGTAAAATCTTTCTTAAAGAATTTACTGTGATTGAACACTCCGACGATGTGTTAAAATTGGTAGACAGTGATGGTAAAAAAATTGAAATGTCCTCAGAAGAATAATCTCAATACAATCAATATACAAAGCGGGCTATGCCCGCTTTTTTTATTTATAAACATCTTTAAACATTGAAACAAGGCCGATTTAATAAAAAAATCACTTCTTTCTGAATTATTTCAAGTAACTTTGCAGGTTCTAAAATGGCAGCAATGCAAAATATATCATTTTCAGTATAATTATGGAAAATTTAGTGGCAATAGTGGGGCGTCCCAACGTAGGAAAATCTACCTTTTTTAATAGAATGCTCGGCATGCGACAGGCAATTGTCGATGATTTCAGTGGTGTAACAAGAGACCGTCAATATGGCGTATCTGAGTGGAATGGAAAGCGATTCAATCTGGTCGATACAGGTGGATTTATCGGAGATTCTGACGATGTTTTTGCCGCTGCTATCCGAAACCAGATAAGTATAGCAATAGAGCAGGCACAGATAATTATTTTTATGGTTGATGTTACTACCGGCATTACCGACCTCGACCAAAAGGTTGCCCGATTACTACAAATCAGTAAGAAACCAGTGCTGCTTGTGGTTAATAAAGTTGACAACCACGAGCGCATGATGATGATTCACGAATTTTGGGGCCTTGGATTTGAAAATCTCTATCCGGTATGTTCCAACTCCGGAAGCGGCACAGGTGAAGTTTTGGACGACTTGGTAAAACTATTGCCGGGCATAAAAGACGAAGAGCAGCGTCTACCTCATTTTGCAATAATTGGTCGCCCAAATGCAGGAAAATCATCCTTTATAAATCTGCTATTAGGCGAGGAGAGAACAATTGTGACCGATATAGCGGGAACAACCCGCGACAGTGTGCATGCCCATTATAATAAATTCGGCCATGAATTTGTACTGGTCGATACCGCAGGTATCCGCCGCAAAAGAAGTGTAAAGGAAGACCTTGAATTTTATTCAGTGCTTCGCGCATTACGCGCTATTGAAGATGCCGACGTCTGTATTCTGATGCTCGATGCCACCAAAGGACTCGAAACGCAGGATTTGAATATCTTCCGCATTGCCATGAAAAATAACAAGGGCATTGTAATATTGGTAAACAAATGGGACCTAGTTGAAAAAGACGAAAAAACAATTCTCACGTTTGAGGCCGACATAAAAGAAAAGCTCAAGCCGAATGATGATGTGCCTATACTTTTTGTTTCGGTACTAGAAAAACAACGCGTACACAAAGCTGTCGACGCTGCGATGCACGTTTACCAAAACAGAACTAAGAAAATATCAACATCGAAACTCAATGATTTTCTCGAAATGGCACTCGAAACCTATCATCCGCCATCTTATCGCGGTAAAATGATTTCGATCAAATATGCTATTCAGTTACCTACCCCCTACCCTTGTTTTGTGTTTTTCTGCAACAATCCAAAGTATTTGAGCGAGTCGTACAAAAACTATCTGGAAAATAAGTTAAGAGAAAGCTTCGATTTTTCCGGTGTCCCGGTAAAATTATTCTTCAGAGAAAAATAAGTATAAAACAAAAAATGGTTTACTGCCGCTAAGGAAAGTAAACCATTTTTTTGTTTTCGGGATTTTGATTATCCCAATTCCGTCATTAGAGTTCGTAATGAAGGCCAAAAGTGCGAAGGAAATAAGGGCTCACACAGTTTTTTCGGGTGAAGGAATAGTCACACCTATTTCAAGCTCGAAAAAACGAGTAAGTGCTTAGTTCCGAAGCAATTTTGGGTTGTAATAGAATTTCTAATGACGGATTTGGGTTTAAAGAACCAACTATTACTTTTTGGTAAATTTAGAACTGTTCGAAATTGATTTACCCAAATGTGTAGCTCTAATCGTATAATTTCCAGGAAGGAGCTCAGACAGATTCAGACTTTGAATGTTATTACCTGAAACTGCCCTAGTAGTTTTGCTAAGTACAGTTCTTCCCAATACGTCAATTACTTCGATCGTGACATCATCTCCAGAAGAAGATTCAAACTGATAGTTGATTTTATCATCAGCCGGATTAGGGTAGAAGCTGAACACTTCATTGTTTTTATTTACTTCAATGACAATTATCTCAGTCATTTCAGAAGAAGCGTCTTTGTTATTGAGTTTTATTCTGTAATAATTCAGCCCGATAATTGGATTAACATCAGTAAAAGTATATTGTCTTGCTTCATTACTGTTTAGCGCAGCCTGTACCGTACCGATTGTTTCAAATGTAAACCCATCGGCACTTCTTTGTACTTCATAGAAATCTGAATTTTCCTCAGAAGCAGTTGCCCAGAATAATTTGTTGGTCAATCCTTGATTATGACCATTGAAATATAACCACGCTACAGGAAGTAGATTCGTAGGAATTAAAACCACAGCACCTGTACCACCCGAAAAACTAGTGATACCTGACATTGTTGCATAGTTTATACCGTTTGGCGTTGTACCGTTTCCTCCATTTGCAAGAAATAAGGGACTAAAATCATCATAATCGGGTGCTGTATAGGTAGCGCCCTGGTTTTTGAACCAGAACCAACCGTCAGGATTTGGGTATTTGTAGGTGAATCCACAGATAGCATAGGTTGCAATCCAATTATTTGCAGCAGTAATTACCGCTGTTCTTTCTGCTGGCTGGAAATAATACCTTACCTCATAAGTCCCGCTCAAAGTTCCGGTGTAAGCCAGATTCCAGTTTCTTTCCATTTCGAATTGTACTTCACCAATACAGGTGGTGGTATTTCCGGGATCGAGATAATAGGTATTGTTATCGCGTATTGTAGCAGTCATGCTGGTAACGCCTGCCATATTACCTCTGGTGGAGAGAATGATGTCATTTCCGACAAAGAAATGATTCCAGCCTGCATTATCAGTACAATAAGTGCTGGTGCTGGTGCCGTTTGCAGCGTAGATATAATTTTTTAAAGTCACTGTGCCAACTGCATCTGCACTGTTATTACAAGTGCCCTCTCTTCTTACATAATAGGTCGTAGTGGCAGATGGAGCCACCACAACAGAGGCACCTGTTCCTACAAGCGTTCCTGTGCCGTTGGGACCGGTGTACCAAAAAAGATTTGATCCAGTACCTGCTGTTCCGCCAGCCGCACTTAATGTGATATTGGTATTAGGGCAATAACTTGTTCCCAAAGCGCCCATTGCAGGAGCAGTTGAGTTTGAATTTACGGTAACAGTGACGGGTGTTCTCCCTGCGCTTCTACAGCCTAATGCACTTAGCGCTTCAGCATAATATATTGTTGTAGCAGCGGGTGTAACCCCTAGATTTGCACCGCTGGCTGTAGTGCCTATTGTTGTTCCTGCAGTTGGTACAGTGTACCATCTAATTTGATTTGTTGACGGGCCTGGTGCGGTAAAATTAGAAAATACTGTTGTGGCAGATCCCAGAATGTCATCTGTGGCAATCATAAGCAGTGAAAATGTCTGCCCAGCACTCACTGAAATCGTAGCAGTTCCAGATTGAGCGTTTGGACCTCCTGAAACAAAGCCGGGTACATCACCAACGACAACGCCATTGATGGCGTATTGTGGTCTGTCATATGCCGATCCGTTTACGTCAGTTGTATTATAGGACCAATTGAATGTAACATTTCCATTGCCTTGAATCGAAACGGTATATAAAACAAAATGATTGCCAAAATTGCCTCCATCACTGGAGGTGATACTTATCGAAGATGGAGCTGAAGTTGTATTTACAGTTCCCTGATCGGTTGAAGGGTTATGTGTAACTGTCCAGTTTGCTGGCGCATAAAAACTAGTGAAACCATTGATAGCAGAAGAAGTTCCTCCAAGACTGACTGCAGACAAATTAACGGATTGTCCTGGGCAAATTGAAGCCGGAGTAGCGGTTACAGAACTTGGGTTGGCTGGTAAATCTACTGTTACGGTAATAGGAACTCTACTACTGGAACAACCAGAACCAGTATTGGTCTGAGCATAATAAGTAGTTGTTGTAGTCGGAGCTACAGGAAAGTTTGCTCCGCTAGCTGCAGTACCAACTAATGTACCTCCAGAAGGTGCAGTGTACCATGCAATTGAATTTGTGCCATTGCCCGGACCGGAAAAATTAGAAAAAACAGTTGTACCAACTCCCCCGATATTATCTGAAGTGGTCATTACCAATGAAAATGTCTGGCCAGCAGTCACATTTATACTTGAGTTTCCAATCTGAGAAGTGCCTCCCGCACCGCTGAATCCTGGAATTAAACCAATGATTACGCCGTTAATTGCATATTGCGGATAGTCATAAGCAGCTGAAAAATCAAGTGTTGTATAACTCCAATTGAAATTTATTGTACCATTAGTAGTAATGTTTACAGTGTAGAAAACAGAGCTGAAGTTTCCGGAATTGGTAGCTCCTGAACT
>CAMDAB010000197.1 GCA_945888475.1 Saprospira grandis DSM 2844
GCATCAAAATTGGAGGCCTTCGGCCGTCTGCTGAAAATCATGGATGAACTCAGGGAGCAATGCCCCTGGGATAAAAAACAGACGCTCGAGAGCCTGCGCCACTTGACAATTGAAGAAACCTACGAATTGGCCGATGCCATTCTGGAAAACAACCTGGACGAACTCAAGGGCGAAATCGGAGACATCATGCTGCACATGGTTTTTTATGCCAAAATTGCAGATGAAAAGGGGGCTTTTGACATTGAAGATGTTCTAAATTTCCTTTGCGAAAAACTTATCAGAAGACATCCGCACATTTATGGCGATACCAAAGTTGAAAATGAAGCGCAAGTCAAAGCCAATTGGGAAAAAATAAAATTGCAGGAAGGGAAAAAGTCAAT
Source organism: Saprospira grandis DSM 2844 (assembly GCA_945888475.1). Classification (GTDB taxonomy): domain Bacteria; phylum Bacteroidota; class Bacteroidia; order Chitinophagales; family Saprospiraceae; genus Saprospira; species Saprospira grandis_C. The sequence continues at coordinate 381 of CAMDAB010000197.1, forward strand.
CTTGTCAGGCGTTCCCAACTCACTACCTGCTGTGGTAAAAGCTTACCGCATACAAGAAAAAGCTAAACAAGTCGGTTTTGAATGGGAAAACAAGGAACAGGTTTTTGACAAGGTAAAAGAAGAAATGGCCGAACTGCAGGAGGTAGTTTATGATGAAAACGCAAAACAAGAAAGACTGGAAGAAGAATTTGGCGACCTGATGTTTTCACTCATCAACTATGCACGTTTTCTGAAAGTTGATCCGGAACTGGCCTTGGAACGTACCAACAGAAAATTCATCAAAAGATTTCAATATATAGAAGAAAATGCGCCGAAGCCTTTAGAAGAAATGAGTTTGGAGGAAATGGACGCTCTGTGGAATGAGGCAAAAAATATTGAATAGGTATTATGATTACTAAAATAGAAGCAACCAATTACAGGAGTCTAAGGAAAATTTCCCAAAGCTTAAATCCTTTTCAAATATTGGTAGGGGCAAACGCTACAGGGAAAACTACTTTTTTAGATGTAGTCAGTTTTATGTCTGATATTGTTAACCATGGAATTGACTCCGCAATAAGAGATCGTGCAAATGATTACACAGACCTTACCTTTGCTCAAAATGGTGGAAATATTGAGCTTGCCATTGAGCTATCAATTCCAAAACAGCTAATTTTAAAATTGAAAGAAAATGATGACATGCAGTATGTTCGTTATGAACTTTGTATAGGAATCATAAAAGAAAAAGAAGAATATGCAATTATTGATGAGAATTTATATTTGCTGAAAAGTGAAAATCCATTCATAAAAAAAACAAGGACTGAATTTCCTGAAATCCAATTGGAATACAATTCCATTTTACTAAAGACAGAAAATAAATCAAGTAAAAAGGTCTTAACAAAAAGATTGAATGGTAACGATAATTACTACCCAGAAATCTACAAAAAAACTAGTGGTGGTTGGATTCCCTCTTTCAAATTAGGTCATAAAAAATCAGCCTTGGGTAATTTACCTGCTGATGATGGTAAATTTCCAGTATCAGTTTGGTTAAAAGAAACATTGGTTCAAGATGTCCAAATTCTAATGCTCAATAGTTTAAAAATAAGACAAGCAAGTGCACCTAACCAAGGTAAAAAATTCTTAGCAGATGGTTCTAATCTTTCTTGGATGATTGATATTTTAAAAAATGAGCACGGAAAAAAATTCAAACGTTGGATTTCTCATCTACAAACAGCATTACCTGATATAGTTGATATTGAAGTAATCGAAAGAGCTGATGACAAACATAAATACATCAAAGTGGATTATGGAAATGGTATTAAAGTGCCAAGTTGGTTGATTTCAGATGGAACACTTAGACTATTGGCATTAACACTTTTAGCCTATCTTCCAGATTTTAAAGGCATTTATCTCATAGAAGAACCCGAAAATGGAATTCATCCAAAAGCAGTAGAAACATTGTATCAATCGCTATCCTCTGTCTATGATGCTCAAATTTTGATAGCTACACACTCTCCGGTTTTTTTGAGCATTGCTGAAACTAAAGATATCCTTTGCTTTGCAAAAACAGAAGCCGGAACAACCGACATAGTGAGAGGAGATGAACATCCAAAACTAAAAGACTGGAAAGGGGATCTCAACATCAGCATACTTTTTGCCTCTGGCGTTTTAGGTTAAAAAAAACTTATGAAAAATTGTATATTTTTAGTCGCGGATAAAGATATGGAATGCTCTATCAAAGGGATTTTAACCCGTGACAAGGCAATTGGAATGAGCCAGATTAGTTATGACATCAATGTTCATCCACAGCATGACCCCGGTTGTAGAACAAGTGGGACAGCATTGCTTAGAAATTTTTCAAATCAATATGAACAGTGTTTTTTGGTTTTTGATTATAAAGGGTCTGGAGAAAATAGTTTATCGGCTGAAGCATTAGAAAAACAGCTCGAAGAGCAGCTTGTAACCTTTGGTTGGAACACAGGCACTGCGCATTCTCTTGTCATAAACCCAGAACTTGAAAACTGGGTTTGGGCTCAATCACAACATCTTGCAGAATTATTGGGCCTGAGCAATATGGATTCAGTAACAGAATGGCTTGAGCATGAAAATTTTACCATTACGGACAATCAAAAACCGGAACGTCCTAAAGAAGCTTTTGAGCTCCGATTGGAACAGATAAGAGAACCTCGGTCTTCGGCTTTATACAAAGAATTAGCATCAAAAGTAAGTTTCAAAAACTGTACAGATCGCTCTTTTCAAAAGTTAATTAAAATATTACAAAACACATTTCCGGCTACTTAAGCCTACAAATAGGGGGGATTTTTAAAATTTGAGGAGGAAAAAACTGTACAAGTTTAGCTCCTCTTTAATATTCAAAGTTATGAACAGCAGTGCTATGAACCACCAACATCTTTCAAACCGCATCATAAATATGGGGGAATCTGCCACATTAAAAATGGCACAACTCGCAAGGGAACTGACAGCGCAAGGTCACAAAATCATCAGCTTAAGCCTGGGCGAACCCGATTTTGACACACCAGATCATATTAAAAAAGCTGCCATTAAAGCACTTGAAGACGGTTTTACCAAATATACGCCGGTAGCGGGTTTGCTGGAATTGAGACAGGCCATCTGTACAAAATTAGAACGCGATAATAAACTCAGCTATAAAGCTACACAGATTGTGGTGTCGAATGGTGCCAAACAAAGTATTGCTAATCTTTCCATGTCCTTGCTTCAGGAAGGAGATGAAGCCATTGTATTAAGTCCCTACTGGGTTTCTTACAAAGAAATCGTTGAATTGAGCGGAGCAAGTTGTGTATTTGTAAAAGGAAGCATTGAACAGGATTTCAAAGCCAATGCCGAACAGATAAAGGCAGCAATCAGTGACAAAACCAGAATGCTGATTTTTTCATCGCCTTGTAATCCGACCGGCTCAGTGTTTACCCGCGAGGAACTCAAAGCCATAGCTGATGTTATAGCGCAGCATCCGCAAATCACCATAGTTTCTGACGAGATCTATGAATATATCAATTTCACAGGCGAGGCGCATGTCAGCATTGCTGAGTTCGAAAATGTTAAAAATCAGACTGTTATTGTAAACGGATTTTCTAAAGGATTCTCCATGACCGGTTGGCGTTTGGGCTATATCGCTGCGCCACAATGGATTGCCGATGCCTGTGTAAAAATGCAGGGACAATTTACATCCGGTGCTGCCTGTTTTAGTCAAAAAGCCGCAGCCTATGCACTTTTGAGTGATATGACGCCTACTTTCAAAATGACGGAGGAATTCCACAAACGCAGAGACCTTTTTGTAAGGCTTTTGAGCGAGGTGCCAGGTTTTAAGGTTAACAATCCAACTGGCGCATTCTATGTCTTTCCTGATGTAAGCGCTTATTACGGAAAAAGTTTTGAAGATCAAAAAATAGAAAACGCTGATGATTTTTGCGATTACATACTCTATAAAGGTCATGTAGCGCTAGTCTCAGGCGATGCTTTTGGAGATCCCAATTGTGTGCGTTTGAGCTATTCACTAGGTGAAGATGATTTAAAAGAAGCTGTGAGGAGAATTGCAGAAGCTGTATCGAAATTGAAATGATTTTACCAGCTAAATATAATATAATCAACACGATGAAAATATTAATTTTTGTTTTGGGAGCTATAATGCTATTTTCTTGCAGTTCCCCAAATTTAATTAAAAAATATTCCGCATCAAAAGAACCTAGCCCTCCTGGTACAGTACAGATAGCTGAAAACCTTTATTTTGATGGATCAGAAATTTCAAATATTTCTTATCTGGAATACTTATATTGGCTAGCCAGAATATACGGCAATGAATCCGAGAAATATAATTCAATGCTTCCCGATACTCTAGTCTGGCTGGACAGTATTAGTACCTGGGAACATTTTACTGATATATATTTGCGACATCCTGCTTATCATGATTATCCATCTGTCGGAACTTCTTTTGAACAGGCAGAAGCTTATTCCAAATGGCGTTCAAACGTAGTTTTTCAAAACCTTCTAATAAAAGAAAAAAAAATCCCCGCAATATTTGATGTAAAAGATTCTTTTTTTACGGTCGAAAAGTATTTCAAAGGTCAATATTATGGTATAAAACCAGATTTAAATCAACCTTACCCTAGTTATTATTTACCTGATTCTACAACTTTTTATAAAGTTGCAATTTTTGCCGAAAAATACAACAGAGCCAAAAATAGATTTCGCTCAAAAAAATATGTTAAATCCAGTCCACTTCTGAACTTCATTTGCGAAAAATATTACTATAACAGAGCTCCAATACCTGTTTTCCCTTCTCGAAATTCAAAAATTATAGCCAATCTCAAAGGCAATATAAGAGAAATGACCAATGTCAAGGGTCAGGTTTATGGGGGCTGTTATTTGGACAATAGTGACGCGGTCTATGACAGGATTTTATATGACCAAAAGACCCCTAATTCATATACAGGTTTTAGAAATGCCTGCAAATTTGTTAAATGGGAGGAATGAATTTTTAAAATAATATAGCATAAAATAATTCAATGAAAAAAATACTTGTTGCCAACCGCGGTGAAATAGCAATGCGTGTAATGCGTACCTGCAAGGAAATGGGCATCAAAACAGTTGCCGTTTTTTCTGAAGCAGATAGAATGTCGCCACATGTAAGATTTGCAGATGAGGCCGTCTGTATCGGACCTGCACCCTCTAATCAATCTTATCTTTGTGGAGATAAAATTATTGAAGTTGCCAAAAAACTGGGCGTTGACGGCATCCATCCCGGCTATGGTTTTTTGAGTGAAAATGCCGATTTTTCTCAGGCAGTGAGCGAGGCAGGATTGACCTTTATCGGCCCTCGTCCTCATGCCATCAGAGTGATGGGTAGCAAACTTGCCGCAAAAGAAGCTGCAAGAAGTTATAACATTCCTTTGGTTCCAGGTACAGAAAGTGCAGTGAGCGATATCGAAGAAGCTAAGTCTGTAGCGAGAGAAATTGGTTATCCCATCCTGATCAAAGCATCGGCCGGAGGTGGCGGTAAAGGAATGCGCATTGTAGAGCGTGACGAAGATTTGGACGAACAAATGAGCAGAGCAGTTTCTGAAGCATTGAATGCCTTTGGAGATGGTTCGGTTTTTATCGAAAAATACGTTTCTTCACCCAGACATATTGAGATTCAGGTATTAGCCGATGCGCATGGCAATGTGATTCATCTTTTTGAGCGCGAATGCTCGGTGCAGCGCCGCCACCAAAAAGTAATTGAAGAAGCGCCATCTGTCATCCTAACCCCAGAAATCCGCGAGGCTATGGGTAAAAGCGCTTGCGATGTAGCCCGTTCTTGCGACTATTTGGGCGCTGGTACCTGTGAGTTCATCTTCGATGAGCAGAATAATTTTTACTTTTTGGAAATGAACACCCGTTTGCAAGTAGAACATCCTGTCACTGAACTCATCACCGGAGTGGATCTGGTTCGCCAGCAGATTCTCATTGCCATGGGGCAGCCACTTTCTATCAAACAGGAAGATTTAAAAATCAACGGACATGCCATACAATTAAGGGTTTATGCCGAAGATCCAAGCAATAATTTCTTGCCTTCAATTGGCAAACTTCAGACCTACAGAGCGCCGAAAGGTGTTGGCGTGCGTGTGGATGATGGCTACGATGAGGGCATGGACATTCCGATTTATTATGACCCAATGATTGCCAAACTCATTACCTATGGAAAAGACCGCAATGAGGCCATTGCCAGAATCATCAGAGCCATTGATGAATATGAAATTGACGGTCCCTCTACTACCCTATCTTTTGGTACTTTTGCCTTCAAACACGAGGCATTTGTTAGTGGTAATTTCGATACACATTTTGTAAAAAAGCACTTCAGTCCCGAAAAATTAGAGCAGGGCACTGAGGAAGAAGCCAAGGTAGCTGCGATGCTTATTGCACAGCTTTTGGAAAAAAGACA
>CAMDAB010000198.1 GCA_945888475.1 Saprospira grandis DSM 2844
CCGGGTGCAGTTGGAACGGTTACCACAATTGTTGAAAAAGCTCCAGTTACTGTACCTGTACCCAATGAAACATTGGAGGGGTCGAACCACTGAAAGGTATTGCCCACAGCATCTGAAGAGCCGATGAGACTGAAGTTTTCTCCGGCACAAACATTTCCATTATTAGGATTAACGTTTGCTACGGGATCTGCAAGAATCGATACCCTTACATCATCTGTCGATGAACAGCCGTCGCTGTATAATAATTGTACCGTGTAATTGGTTGTACCGGGAGGAGTGGCCGTAGTGCTGGCTCCTGTAGTAGTAGATAAGCCTACTGCCGGTGTCCATGTAAAACTCACTCCGTTCAGAGCTGTAGTAGTTGCATTTAAGGGCGTTGACTGACCCGCGCAGAGTGAAACATCCGGCCCTGCATTTACAGGTGGGTTTGGATTGGGTAAAATTACAAGGGTATAAGCTCTAGAATTTTGTCCCGGAAAAGGACAGGCATCATCTACTGCATTTACTGAGAAAACATGTGTTCCAATGTCGGCAACAGTGGTAGTCCAGCAAAAGCGTGCAACGCGATTATTGCCTGTTCCTGTTATGGTAAAAGTTGCTCCGGGGGGAAGCCCGTTTGCGGTTAAGGTTATATTATTTGCGGTATTGAGGTCACTTGCATTAATGTCGAAACATAGGGTACTGCCTGCACAGGTGGCAGTATCGAATACGGTTGAAGAGCCATTTACACCTGTTACGGTTGGTAAAATATTATTACAGTTTTGAATAACAAACTGCATATCGCGAACAATCTCGCCAATGAAGACTCCGTTGCGGAATTCACGGACCCGCACACAAATCACCGCAACCTGAGGCGTATTTGCTGTAAAAGTCAACTCACCAGTTACAGGGTCCAGAGAAATAGGTACTGTAAGCGGTGTAGTTCCGTTAAATCCTCCGGCATAAGTTACATTGCTATTGGATGCATTCTGACAGTTTACTAATGAGTAGGTAAGTGAGTCGCCATCGGGGTCGGTTGCAAGCTGCTGGTAGCGAACGGTCTGGTTAACACAGGTAAAAGGAGTAGGTTCACTCGCAAAAACAGGGGAACTATTACATGGTGTCACCGTATTATTTATGCGTGTTTCAACATAAATATCATTGCTGCCAGGTCCTGTAAGGTTTGTAATCATATTATTCCTGCAGCACTGAGAACTGGAAAGAATCCAATCGTTGCAACCAGGGGGCAAAGTAAGTGTGCCTTCGTACACATGTAGTTCAACTCCTACAGGACCGCTGCCTCCGTTACAGGCACTGCTCTGAGAAGGGCATAATGGTGTAATGTCAGCCTCACTTGTTCGAGACAATGTAATGGTAGCGTTTACTCCGCAGGCTGCCGATCTGTAGTTTACCGAGAAGGTTCCCGAAAGATCAATACCATTACAATCCCTGTAAGCTTTCAACACTATTCGGTACTGATTTGGACCAATACAACTATAGGTAAGGTCGAAACCCATAAAGTGCGATGCTGAAGCAGTGCTGTTAAATAGAAAAAACATTGCTATCAGCGCAATAAAACCTTTAAGCCTTGTGATAAACAAGTTCATAAATTCGGGGTTTGGTAATTATTAAATGTTAATAGTTTTAAAACGGATATTTTTTTAATTTGTAATTTTATAATGCTATAAAATGTACTAATTAACATTGTCTATTTTTCTAAAATATAAAACTTTTGATTGAAATCGCTTACAAGTTAGGCCATTTAAAAAAAAAAATCAAAATTCTTAAAATATTTAATTAAACTAACATTGGATATTAAAGATGTCTATTGCCAATTCTTAGATTTAGTCCATTGATACTTATAGTTTTGTTTATCAAAATTCAAAAAAAAGAATATGAATTTTAAACAATATTGAAAGTTTGTAGTTTTACTATTATCTGATAATGAGTAAACCAAACGAAAAATGGCAAAATCAACCAAAATCGAGCTGATTGAATTCAATGGTGGAAATGAAAAAATTGAGGTAAAATTTCCAGAATTGAGAAGGATGATGCTTACTGCAAGAGCCCTTGAGCATGACCTGAGGAAGAAAATTATATCAATACTGTCCGAGGACAACAGGTTGACAGTAACTGAGCTTTACTTGAAACTAAAGGTTGAACAGTCAGTTGCATCACAGCATCTTGCTATACTAAGAAAAAGCGGGGTGGTCGATTATTCTCGCGACGGTAAGTTTATTTATTACAGTCTTAATAAGTTACAGATTCAACGCATTGCCTCATTTATCGATGAACTGATACATTAATCTATCAAAACGCCTATTGCCATGTTAACTAAAAAGATAAAGAAAGAAAAGCAACAGACATTGGCCAATGTCATACATGAAGGTAAGCTCTTTACAGCTACTGGACATCTTCGTGCCATTACTCATAATTTGAGACTTCAAATACTGGATTATATTGATAAAAATCCAGATACGAGTGTTAATAATATTTATAATTCATTAGGATTGGAACAGTCTATCACTTCCCAACACTTACGAATCCTAAGAAACAGCGAATTGGTTGCATCGAAACGTGACGGTAAACAAATACTGTATTCTGTTAATTATAAAAGGCTACAAAAATTGACTGCAGCACTTAAAAATTACTTGAATTAGGAATTCAAATATAAAAAAAATCAAACCTTTGAGATTTATTTTTCAGAGGTTTTTTTATGCTTTGTCCTCAGGTATTCGTACACGGTAACGGTTATCAGCATCATCAAAAAACCATAAATAAAATCATCGAAAGGAATGCTGAAAAAACGGAAACCAATTAGGGAGGACAGGTTATGGCTGTTATTATAAATCACAACAGGTTCTTCATTGTATCCGCCAGTGAGTATGCCATTTACAATTGTAAAGGGGATTAGCGATACAAAATAGGCAAGATAAAAACGTGTTCGGTAACTGTTTGGAATGAATAGCAGATGTATTGTAAGTAAAGCTGCAGACAATAAAAAAGTCCAGGCTGTATAAGCTCTGAAAAGATTTAAGAGACCTACCACAGTAAAGATCACAATGAGTGAGATCAGTATTGCACGGTCATAATTTTTGAAAGGATCGGATTTGAAATAGCACAAAAGGCATTCATGCACAAAAACGCATGCATAAGGAACTGTCAGAAAAAACAACCATTCGCCAAGGGGTAAGCCCAAAATCATAAAATTAACATAGCGCTCATTGAAACCCCAAATGCCTGCTTCGGTAAAAATAACATCCCAACTGATGAACAAAACTGCGTTTACCGCAATTCCTGGAAAAAGGTATTTCCATTTTTTATAGAAATGTACTTTTTTGTCAAAAGACAGCACAAATGGGAAAAAGATTGCGCCCAGATTTATCATCAGGTACCACCATTTAGTTTCTCCGATTTTAAGGTGCAGGGGAAATCGATAGACTTCCTTCGATGCTTCAGGGTCAAAACTGATATTGGTACTCAATAACAATATACCTATCCACAGAAGTGGCAGCCCCATGAGTATGAGTGCTGCCATCGAAAAATTAAATTTATTTTGCCTAATCATTAGCGGGATTTAAAACATGTTGAGCTGCGCTCTGATAATGGATTTACCGAGTATATAAATCTTACTTCTGTTTGGAATACGTATTCTTTCCTCAGTTACTTTTTTTGCGGGCGATTTCTTTATCTTGTTAAAAAGTTTGAGATAGTAACGATAAGCGACATAAACCCCAAATCGACAACCTTGTGGAAGTTTTAAAATACCTGAGTATGCAAGCTCAAAATCTTTTTGGATGTCGGCTTCTATTTCTTTTTTAATTTGGTCGTTGAATGCAGTGTAATCTACTCCCGGGAAATAAACACGACCACGCTCATCAAAATCGCTTCTCATATCTCTTAAGAAATTAACTTTCTGAAAAGCAGAGCCAAGTGCGCAGGCTGTTTCTTTAAGCTCGTCATACATGCCTGTTTTGTTGTAACAGAAAATTCTCAGGCACATCAGCCCTACAACTTCAGCAGATCCGTAAATGTATTTTTTGTACAGGCTATCTTCGTAATTGTGAAAATGTAGGTCCATTTCCATGCTGTAGAGAAAGGCATCAATCAGTTCACGTTCAATTCCGTAGGTATTTACTACCTCCTGAAAAGCATGTAAAACCGGGTTGAGGCTGATTTTTTCTTCAATTGCTCGGTAAGTTTCTTCTCTGAAACGATCGAGCAAATCTTTTTTGTTATGATTGTGAAAGGTATCTACAATTTCGTCGGCAAAACGAACAAAGCCATAAACCGAATAGATTGGCTGACGAAACTTTTTATCGAACATTTTGATGCCCAATGAAAATGAAGTACTGTAACGGCGTGTGATGAGTCCACTGCACTCGTGACAGGTTTTGGAATATAGTTCGAGATGATTCATAGCCTTTTGAGATTAGGGTTTAATAGCTTTAAATATTTCATTGGCCACTACCTCCCCAGAAATAAGTGAGGGTGGTACTCCGGGACCTGGTGTGGTGAGTTGTCCGGCATAGTAAAGATTTTTTACCTTGCTGCTTCGGAGTTTTGGTTTCAGGAAAGCAGTTTGCCCAAGCGTATTGGCAAGTCCGTATGCATTTCCTTTATATGCATTATAATCGCTGATAAAGTTACTGTGGGCATAGCTCATTTTGAAATCGATATGCGCTCTGATGCTTTGTCCGCTCAGATGCTCGAGTCGGTCCATTACAACATTATAGTAATGTTCTCTTGTTGCTTCATTATCGGTCAAAGCAGGGGCAGTTGGAATAAGCAGAAACAAATTTTCATGCCCTTCGGGTGCGCAGGCTGGGTCTGTTTTAGAAGCTAAACAAGCATAAAACAAAGGCTTGCTTGGCCACATCGGTTTTTTGTAAATTTCTACCGCATGTTGTTTGAAATCTTCATCGAAAAATAAATTATGGTGTAGAAGATTATTCAATTTTTTATTAACGCCCAAATAGAAAAGGAGAGAAGAGGGCGCCATGGTTCTTTTGTCCCAGTATTTTTCACTGTAAACCCTGTGTTCGGCATCCAGAAGATGTTGCTCTACATGATGATAATCGGCAGCTCCGACTACAATATCTGCTTCGAAGTCGCCATTGTCTGTAGTTACTTTTGTGGCCTTGCCATTATTTACCACAATTTTTTTGACATTTTGACTGCTTAGGACTTTTACCCCTAACTCATTTGCCAGTGAAAGCATGCCTTCCACAATTTTATACATGCCACCCTTTGGAAACCAGGTGCCAAGTTCTAAGTCGGCATAGTTCATAAGGCTGTACATGGCAGGAGTATCTTCGGGTGTAGCTCCGAGAAACAGCACCGGAAATTTGAGCAATGCTCTCAATTTTTCGTTTTTGAAAAGCTTTTCAACATGGGCCGACATGGAAGTAAGCATTTGTAGGCGGAACATCGATGATAAGACTCTTGTATCGGCAAATTCCATGAGCGACAGACCAGGTTTGTGCACAAATTCGCCCATGCCTACCTTGTATTTATAAGCAGCTTCTTTGAGGAAATGGTCAAGTTTCACAGCGCTGCCGGGTTCGTAAGTTTCGAAAAGTTCTCTAAGTTCTTTCATACCAGCCGGAACAGCAAGTTCATCATCTTTTCCGAAAACAATTTTATAAGCAGGGTCGAGTCGAGTCAATTCGTAATAGTCGGATACTTTTTTACCAAAATGTTCAAAAAAGTTTTCAAAAACCTCAGGCATCCAGTACCAGCTTGGTCCCATATCGAAATTGTAACCATTTGCCTCCATTTTTCTTGCGCGACCGCCAGGCACTTCGTTTTTTTCGAGCACAGTAACGCTGTAACCCTTTTTGGCAAGGTGACATGCAGCTGACAAGCCTGCAAAACCGGAACCGATAACAATTACTTTCTTGGACATTTGTTTTGAGTTATAATATTAGAATTATGCAAATATAACTACATAAACTTTGTTTTGTTTAAAGAAAAAGACCAATTGTTTGAATATTTTTAAACAATTGGTCTGGGGTTAAATTGTAAAAAATTTTAATATATTGTTAATCAATAACTTGTCATTCTGCTTCCAAGTATTGAATTTTTAGAAAAACTGTTGAATCCAAAACTCCCAAAACATTTGCAATGGTTGTAGAAATCATCGCAATTGACCCTCTTGCGAATTCAGTATCAGGAACTTTACCAATTACTTTTGCATAAATGACTCTGTCCGACATAGGATTTTCAATTCTTACAACTGAGCCCTGTTTGGCTTCGGAATGTAAAATATAAAGGCTACTGCCGCTTCCCATCTGTTTGTC
>CAMDAB010000199.1 GCA_945888475.1 Saprospira grandis DSM 2844
TACACCGGATTTGCTTTCAACTCAAATTCTTTTTCCAGGCTGTCTTTGCCGTGAATAATTCGAACCTTGTATTTTCCGGGTGCCGCTCTTGGGCCGCCAGCATTTCCATTCCATAAAATCATTCCTTCAATTTTTTCACCCTCAGGATAATAGGTATCCCATACAAATTGATTCATGCCTTGTTCGGCTTCAATTTTTAATTTTTTATCGCTCGCTTTGTTCGAATAGGTTTTAATTATTTCTCCTTTTAAATTCATCAACACTATGCTAACTGTAGCACTATCGCTTAGATTTTTTAAATAATAATTAATCAGAGGTCCAAACTGCGGATTGCTTCCTGCATTCACCACGTTTTTGCTATGATATCCATCGTATAAATAAGTGGGATTGACATCCGCAATAAAAAGTTCGGCTTCGGTAATTTTTGCATCGTATTGTTGAAACATCGATAAGTCATCCAGCACCCAAAAGGATCTTCCTTGTGTAGCTACAATCAAATCATTTTCTTTCAAGGTCAAATCGGTAATCGGAACAAGGGGTAAATTCAATTGCATCGATCTCCAGTTGGCACCATCATCATAACTGATATACATTCCGTATTCAGTACCGCAATACAATAGACCCTCACGTTTTTTATCGGCACGTAGTACGCGGGTAAAATGGTTATTCGGAAGTCCGTTGCTGATTAAGGTCCATGTTTTACCATAATCTTCGGTCTTAAAAATGTAAGGCGTGTAGTCATCCAACTTATATTTGGTACCCACAAAATAGGCTTTACCCTTCACAAAGGGATCTACTTCTACCGAATTCCACATCATCCATTTTCCAGCTTTGGGTGGAGTAACATTCACCCAGTTGGCACCACCATCTCTCGAAATATGAATCAGGCCATCATCACTTCCTGCCCATAAAAGATCTTTTTCGAGCGCCGATTCTGTGGCACAAAAAATCGTGCAATAATATTCTACACTTGTATTATCTTTTGTAATAGGACCACCCGATGGACCTTGTTTGCTTTTATCATTTGTCGTTAAATCACCACCTAAAGCCTTCCAGGAAGCGCCTTCATCTTCCGAAACAAATAAAACATTTCCGGCTGCGTATAATTTTTTCGGATTGTGCGGAGAAAAGAAAATCGGGAAGTTCCATTGGAAACGGTATTTCTGTATATCGGCGCCAGCACCAATGGGGTTTACCGGCCAAACACTGATGGCTCGATTTTCACCTGTTTTATGATCCATGCGTGAAAGAAATCCACCGTAATTACCTCCGTAAACAATATCCGGATTAGTTGGATCGGCTACTACATAACCGCTTTCAAATCCTGCGGTGCTGCTCCAGTCGCCATTGGATATTTGAGAACGCTGCGTTCTAGATAGAATTCTTACGGTGCTATTATCTTGCTGTGCGCCTAATATTCGGTAGGGATAATGATTATCGGTGCTTACACGGTAAAACTGCGCAGTGGGTTGATTGTAATAGGTGCTCCAGTGATCCCCGCCGTCAAATGAAATTTGTGCGCCGCCATCATCCGCCACAATCATTCTTTTTTCATCCTTGGGGTCAATCCATAAATCGTGATGATCGCCATGTGGTGTAGGAATGCTTTTAAATGTTTTTCCAGCGTCGGTACTTTTTAAAAATTCCACATTTAAAACATAGAGGGTATTTTCATTTTTTGGATCTACAAAAACTTTAGAGTAGTACCATGCACGTTGACGAATATCATTCGAAGAATTTTGCAGTTCCCAGCTTTCGCCACCATTTTCGCTTTTGTACAAACCACCGTTCTCATTTTCGATGATGGCATAAATCTTATCGGGATTGCTTGGCGCAATAGCCACTCCAATAATTCCCAGAACCGATTTATTCGGAAATCCTTTTTTATTATTTAATTTATTCCAGCTATTTCCGCCGTCGGTACTTTTCCAGAGGGCCGAACCTGCGCCACCACTTTCCATGCTGTAAGGCGTACGAATTACGGTCCAGGTGCTGGCAAATAAAACATCCGGATTGCTGGGATCCATGACCAAATCAACGGCCCCCGATTGCTTATCGCTGAATAAAACATTTTTCCATGTTTTTCCTCCGTCTGTAGTTTTAAAAACGCCGCGCTCTTCATTTGGACCAAAGAGATGACCGATAGCAGCCACCCAAACTATATCCGGGTTTTTGGGGTGTATGACAATTCTTACTATATGCCTTGTGTCTTTTAATCCTAAATTTTTCCATGTGCGTCCGCCGTCGTTACTACGCCAAATCCCAAAACCTTCCGATACATTTCCGCGCAGGGAGTTTTCGCCTTCGCCCACATAAATAATATCTGCATCCGAAGGCGCAATACTGATTGCACCAATAGAACCGCCAAAATACTTATCCGAAATATTTGTCCAGTTACTTCCTCCGTCTTTTGTTTTCCAGACACCGCCACCAGTGGCACCCATGTAAAAAAGATTTTTTTCGTTGGCATCGCCTACTACGGCAGCACTTCTGCCACCTCGAAAAGGACCAATTTGTCGATAGGAACAATGCTTAAATAAAATACTATCGCTAATGGCAATGGGGCTTTTCTTTTGCGAAAAAGCAGCACAAGAGAGGAGGGCGAAAACCGAAAGTATCAGATATTTTTTCATCAAATTTGGATTAGAAAACATGATATAATAAGAGAGACTTTTTGCTTAGTCCAGAAATTAATTACTTGACCTAAATAAAAATCCCGATAAAGAAACATCAATATCGGGACTTTTTTATAAAAATGGATGCTATTATTTTATCATAGCTTTTCCTTTTTCTACGGCAGCTTGCAGCGCTTTTAATTTATCTTCGGCCAATTGAATTTTGGCTTCAGTTTCTTTTTTTACGGCATCTGTTACTTTCTTAGCTTTTACATCGGCTTCGAGTTTTGTTTTTGCAGCGGCAATTTTTTCCTTTGCTGCGGCAATTTTTTCCTCACTGCTTTTTACAACAGCTTCAGTTTCGGTTTTTTCTTCAGCTTTAGCTTTTTCGGCATCTTCCTTAGATGTAGAGGCAGGGCGGTTCTGTTTGCTTTTGCCATAGGCATTGCCTTGTCCGGGATGTTCTTTGTCGTGACCCTTTGCATGTCCTTTGCCGGGATGTTCCTCGGGTTTACCAGTCGTTTTATCCTCCTTATCGGTTTTTTCTTCCTTTTTTTCCTGGCCTTTGTTGCCATTCATTTTATCATCCTTCTTATCCTGGCCATTACCATTAATCTTTTCTTCCTTTTTGTCTTTGCCATCTTTATTGTTCATCTTATCATCTTTCTTCGAACTGCCCTGAGCAGCCAAAGAATTGAGGTTACAAAGCATAGCAATTAGAAAAATGCCTAATATATATTGTAATGTTTTCATGTTTAAAGTATTATACGCATTAAAAAATTTGAAATCGATTGTTATTTTTTGGGTTCTAGATCATTCAACGCCTCATCAAGTTCCGAACCTAAAGTTTCCATTTCTCCCTGCAGATTGTCCATTTCTGTTGTCAATGAATCGGCTGCTTTAATTTCTGCGGCATCTTTTTCTTTGTTTTCTGCCTGGCCGCCATTGCAAGATGCTAAAAACACAACTAAAGGCAGCAATAAGAACATTAGTTTTTTCATGATAAATTTTTATTAATGATTGAAAATGTTGGGCAAAGTTAGTAATTATTTTTCTAAAAGAGCACAAATTTAACATATTGACCATTAAAAACTAGTACATAAATTCCTTTGGGTAAATATTGCAAATCAATTTCTTGTGGACAATTCACTTCTTTTTCGAAGATTTTAATTCCTTGCAAATTGTAAATCTCAGCGTTTCCGCTCTCTTCAAAATTTACCCAAAAACTACCATTGTTTGGATTAGGAATAACTGTAAGACTGCTTTTTTGAATCGTTTCGCTATTTGTCACTGTGAAACAATCAGTATTGTAAGTACAGCCACCAAAACTCAATTCTGCACGATAGGAACCAGGCGGAACAGGAGAAAGGCTTGCTGAGTTTTCGCCTGGCAAAGCCAAACCGCTTGAACAATCATACCATTGATAACTATCGGCACCAAACTGAACGCTGAGCATATCATTGTCGTAAGTTATAGTACTGTCGAAAACCGGATGCGGCTGTAGCGGGCAGATATTGTGCATCAATGCCATCCATTTTGGCGCATTGCTGCTGTCGGGAACAAGGTCTATATCGTCCAGATGCCCGAAGGATCCCCAACCAGTTTCATTGATTCGCGCCAGATTGTATGCAATTGCGAGGTCGGTTCCCAATCTTTTCAACGTATCGATGACCTCATTGTAAAGGTTGTACATGTCGGGATGAAACTGTGCATCCCAAACCGCCTGTGTATGTGGATAAATTCCAAAATCGGTCATGTGTTGTCCGCCCTCATAATTGACAATTTTTTTTGCATGGAGCGAAGCATTTCTGTAATCGGCCTTAATAGTTGAAAGCGTACTGCGCCAATAATCTCTGGAACATTGTATGATTTCTGCAGCTGTGGTAGTAGAATCGAAATTTGCCGCGCAGGCAGAACCATTATAGCTGAAGTACCAGGCCGGACTGAGATAGTCGTACTCATCGGGATTCAAATGTGCTAAAATCATTGCACCATATGTAGGGTAGGCCCCTTGGGTATTCAAGACCCTGTGCAGTCGCGATGGCTGTTCAGAGAATTCTTCGGTCCAAATTTTGAATGCTTTGCGGCAGCGTTCGGCATAACGGCGCGGATAGGCAATGTTCTGCGGCTCATTTTGTGCTACCTCATGTGCCTGGGGGAACATCCAATTCCAGACTTCATTGGAATACTCAAGGTAAATTTCCAGATCACAGTCGAGGCTATCTCTAAACAGTTGAGCCATCTTGCGGATATAATCTTCAGAAGCGGTATGCGGAATGTTTATCCAAACATTTTTCCTTGTAATATTGGCCATTTCAATGATGTATTCGTATGACATACCGAAACGGATACTCTGCGAGTAAAAATGCTTTTTCTTACGGTCATTCCATTCCAGATGCGGAAAGGCCGAATTGGTAGCCAAAACATCCATAAAGCGAATGGTGGAAAAGGCCTCAATTTTATCAAGAAAGACCTCGTAAAAAGGATTCTGAAGGTAATTCTGTTCGTGTTGCGGCCTTAGAATTCTGATATTTCTTACATGATTGCCCAAGGCAGATGAATCGATATTGAACCAGACATTGTTGTAGTAACCTGACTGTATTCTAAACTCAATTCGTCCGGGAACCGAGGAAATCAAGGTCATGCCATTTAGCTGAAAAGTTCCAATGCCATCATACAACATCACATAATCGCCCGGCGCTATATGCCCAATAGCCGAAATGATGCCCCTAACTTTTTGTGGGCCCATACTGCTGTTGAATGGGATTTGTAGTGGATATCCTGCCGAGTCAGTCGGCATTTCATTGCGCATTTGCGAATCCCATGGGCTAGACCCGCTGGCATTGTAGGTAATCCATTCGCCGGCATCAGTAAATAAGTTTGTAAAGATGCGCTGTCTGTCGTAATAACTGGTCCCATCGAGATTTATACCCAGATTCAAACATGGAGGAACTGTCCAGCCCGGGCAATTTGTGCTGTCGAAACTCATATAAACCCTGAAGCTGTCGCGGCAAGCAGCATTCGATACCGAAATGGTATAGGTTCCTATGCCCAAACTGTCAAAATTGAAATTGTTATCGGCAGTTCTAATGCTATCTCCCGTAGCGTTATACATTGAAACATTCGCAGCACCCGGATAAACTCTGATAGAACCGAAACTATTTGCACAGGATGGCCTCGAAGTGGATTCCATATAGGCATAGCAGGGGTAAGTTCCTGCCGAATCACGGACAGTGACAGTTCCATAAGCCGTATGTGTCAATCCGCCCGAGTCTCGTATGCGCAGCGTTGGCCTGAATATGCCCAGATAAGTGTAAATATGCGACGCAAAGGGCGTTGCAGTAGTATCAATGTTACCATCGCCATAATTCCAAATGTATTCAGGCGCCAAAGGCCCATCAACATCAGCCGAGGCAGAGCCATCGAAACTGACTGTCAAAGGACTTATCCCATCTGTAGGAGTTGTGATAAACGCTGCAAAAGGCGGCGTATTGATGGCAATAAAACTGTCGGGTGTGGCACAGGCATAGCTGCCCGCAAGGCGGATTTCATCCAAAGAACCCTGTCTGACTGCGCTTCCCAAATATAAGGCAACTGCCAGATACTCCATATTGCTTGTGCTGTTCACCAGAATATCCGGACTTGGCTCTGCTCCTGCAATTTG
>CAMDAB010000200.1 GCA_945888475.1 Saprospira grandis DSM 2844
TGTTGGCCTTTATTTTGGCCCTGTTTTCCATCCAATTAAGTGCGCAAGAAGCCAAAGAGAATAAAGCAGAGGCACAATCGACAGCGGCAAAAGATCAAAGACAAGCTAAGATTGATCAGAGACAAGCTATGATTGATCAAAGACAAGCCGTGATTGATCAAAGACAAGCCGTGATTGATCAAAAACAAGCAGAGATTGATCAAAAACAAGCAAAGGTAGACTATGAACTTGCTATGCTAGACCAAGGAATTTTTTTAACTCCTTCTGACATTAAGTCGATGAATGTGGACACCAATAAGCTGGAAATTAGAGGGACTTACAACGAAAAAGATGTAACAGTTACCGTGAACGGACCTAATGAAAACACAACCCTTAAAGGGAACATCATCGAATTGAAGCCTTCCTCTGGCCAAAAAGATAATCCACTCATTGTTATTGATGGTGTCATTTCTTCCGACATAAATTTAAAAGATATCAACCCCAACAATATTCTATCCATCAATGTCTTGAAGGGCGAAAAAGCCACAGCGAAATACGCAGAAAAAGGGGCTAATGGGGTAATTGAAATCACTACTAAAAAGCAATAGCAACGAGGAATTTAAAAAATGATTTAGTATGATGTGATAGGCGGTGAATTTCACCAGCCTATTACCTTTTATTATGATTGCCGTATTTAAAAAGCTGAAGTCCGCGAGGACTTAATGTTCGTTAAGGATAATATGGATAGATTTCGCCAGATTTTACACATATTTAGTTTATTACTAATTTTTCGGAGCAAATTAAGCGGCATTTTTACTTTTACATGTTGCAAATTCAATTTGAATTTGTAATAATTTTTCAATACTAATTTCATTTTCGGCCAGCTTGTTCTGGAATATTTCCCAGTCAACACCCAATTCAGCAAATATTTCCTTATAGAGTGAATAATCCGGTCATCATTGTGCCATCTATTCCGGGAATATTACCGAAATATACACTTTTGCTCAACCCGTGTTAAGCGTTCATTTTTCTTCTATCATCTTTTTATTTTTTCAATCTCAATTGTTACAAATTCACCATTGTTTTTCTTAACAACAATTTTAAAAATTGAACTTCCATTTAAGGGCGGGTTTTTTATGGCTTCGCAAATGGTCATATTTTCAACATTTGTATCATTTATTGAAATTATTTTCCCGCCAACTTCTACTTGTTGACTTAATTCCTTTGTCCATATTTTTCCAATACAAAGATGATTTTCTGTAAAATTCAGATCAATTTGAAATTGATTATTTTCAAACTCCTGACTGTTTGAATAAGGCTCAAAAAAACATTTTTTGTTTTTGTAGTCTAAAGTTAGTTTTCCGTAATTAAGCATTTTAACTCCGATTCTTGAATTTATGTCAATATTAGATTCCGAGATTATATTGCCAATTTTAACACCATTTACTTTAATAAAGGGTATAAACATCAAAGAGGTTTCTTTGTTATTGGCAAATCCGGCGAAACCTAATGTATTT
Organism: Saprospira grandis DSM 2844; assembly: GCA_945888475.1. Taxonomy (GTDB): domain Bacteria; phylum Bacteroidota; class Bacteroidia; order Chitinophagales; family Saprospiraceae; genus Saprospira; species Saprospira grandis_C. Next base: position 1,497 of record CAMDAB010000200.1, read on the forward strand.
GAACCGATGGATTTATAAATTATTTCGAAGTCTTTCGCTTTTCTGAACTTTTCAATTTTTTCATTTGCCATTGAATAAAATTCATCTGATCCTGAATCAAATAAGGCAAATTCAGAAATCTTTTCACCTATGTTAAACTTCAAGTAAGGTGAGCTTTGTTGGTCAAGCAAGATGTCATTACCAAGTAGAATGTCTAATTTCAATTTTGAAATATTGTCTGTAATTATGATAATCTGATTTTTGGCATCAAATTGAATAACTGAATTTCTAAGGGCGTTGCTACCAATAAAGCCATCCACTTCTAAACAATCCATTATTAAATTGTTTGGCAAAACAACAGCCGGTAATTCGGTGATAAAGTTATTTTCAATTTTTAGACTATCAATTTTCACAAATAATAGTGAGTCAGTATTTTGGTTAATATCACTTAGTTTCTGCTTTGAAAGAACAGTATAATTTAAATCGTTAAATAATGCTCTGGAGATTCCCATCGGTGCTCCTGTGTCAAATAGGAATTTTCTTTTTTTACCTCCAAGCTCAACATCAACAATTATTTTGTTATTGAATTTTTGATAGGGAAGTTCAATAAAATAGTCAGGATTAACGAAATTCCCGTTATTAAAATCCAAGTTTTGTCCGAAAGAAGTAAGAATGAAAAATGTGCAAATAAGTGCTAAAACAAATTTCATAGAAATGGAATTAGTGGTGTTATTTAAAATTTGGTGACATTCTTTTATTCAGGATTTCAATTACATCTTTTTTTTCTAATAATCTAGTGCCAGTAATGCTTGCCTTTTTAGCATTCCATATCTTGGGAATTGTCAACTTTCCTTTCGAAAGAGAATACATCCAAAATAAATCTATAAAATTGATGTAGAGATTGATTCTATAAAATAAGTTCGCTTTTTCTAATTGAAATCCTAAATTGTTTAAGGTTCTCTCTTTGAAAAAATACGAAGTCCCAATGATATTTACAGATGCTGGTATGTGTTTTTCCTCGATTAACTGAATAAGCTTTAATAGCCCTTCTAAATGATACATCATCAACCTATTCCTCAACTGAGTGCCTGCTTTATATTTTCTCATTACAAATAGATAGTCAAAACTGCCTCCACTGTGTAAATCAATTTGAAGGTTGTTTGCCATATAGCCAAGCAACATAGGAGAGTAGTACTTGTAAACACCGATAAGTCTAAAAAGAGGTGTAAAGGCAAATTGTCCAATAGGAACGTAAATTATGAATAGCAAGTAAAATATTGGTTGGGAATAACCTTTTTCAATAATTGTAAATGCTGGTAAAAAACCAAATAGCAGCAATAAAATGGCTTCAATCCATTGCAATATTTTGGGTTGTTTATAGAAGTCATTCATATAGGTGATAGATTTCTTTGTTTCAAAATATGCGATGATTGAATATGTAACTATCAGGAAATTAAAGGGTTGAACTTCGTGCAAGTTTGCAGGAGGTTTAACTCCTCTTTTATAGATTACTTTTTTTTCCAAATTGAATAATAGCAGTAAATGAAATAGTAGACACTTTTCTATCTATAGATTTAAACATTGAATTCAATCCCCATTCATATCTTGTTCCTAAACTAATTATATTACTTATTTGGTGTCTAAAATCAAAGTACAGAGAAGAATAATTTGTTGTTTCACTACTTACGTCCTTCGTTCCCGTTGTAGTCTTAAGGTCAGAGCTAAATAAATAGTTTTGCGCTAAACCAGAACTTAAATTCGACTTCTTTCCAATGTCAAACATTGGGCCAATATAGACGGCAAGATTGCCAGTAGTAAATTCTCCCCTTTGGCCTGGCATTAATGCCAAATCTCCATAATTGCGGCTTGAACCATCAATCTCGGTATATATTGAGACCCTTTTGGATATTTTTCTGCTAAAATAAAAACCGCCTCCTACATCAACTTTATTAAAGTCATCATTGAAACCAAAAATATTTATAGACAATATAGCGCCAAATTTATTTTTTGATGGTTCCGCATCTTGGGCAACTAATGAACCTATTGATGTAGCAAATAGAATGAGATATAAAATTGAATTCTTCATCAAATTATATTTTTTTCAAAATTTAAACTTACCAGATGATAAAACAAATTGAATTTATTAATCAAGTAAATAAGATAATTTAATGCCTTACCTTCCACTCCAAGCGTCCATTATTCCTGATTTAATATCAGTATAACTTGTGAATAGATAAATGACTAAAACAATAATGAAAATTGTCTTCCAGTGTGTTTTTACTAATGCTTTTAAGTCGTTTAAGAACTGATTCATATCTGTGATTTTAAGGTTTAAATTAAATTCATAGGGTTTAGCTTCGGATGTTTTTACAAAATCAGACAAGTCGGTTTTCAATACCTCTCCAATAACTTTTAAAGAATAAAGACTTGGTTTTACCTCGTTATTCTCGATTCGCTGAATCGTTCTTAGCGTTAAGCCTGTCTGTTCTGAAAGTTCTTTTTGAGAGCAATTCAAACTTGTTCTAATCTCTTTTAATCTTGCACCAAATTCCATTTTGCAAATATGTTTTAAGTAAATGAATAGTTTAATGACATTGAGGCGTCATTTAGACGTCATTTGATATTTCCAAGGCAATATTATAACCAGATTGCGAAAAAATAAGTTGAAAAAGTCGGTAAATGCAACACGACTGATGCAACTATAATATGATGATTGAGTTTGTAACTATCAGAAAATTAAAGGGTTAGATTTCCTTGTATTTTTGAGGGGATAAAATCCAAATGATCTGAAATAATAGGGCGCCAATGAAAGTCCATAAAATATCATTCCAGTCAAATCTTAGCTTACCTGACATTTGCGCAAATTCCCATCCAACTAATCCTATGACCGAAATTAAATTTGAGGATAAATGTCTCTTTTTAAAAAACCAAATATCCGAGTTCTTCTTTTTGAATACGTATGGAATAGTAAGAACAAATAATGCTGGTATTCCAATTGCGGGGAAAAAGTTAGGCGCAACACCTAAAAGATATTTGACTATTGCATTATCGCCGCTATAATTAGGACGAATATTATCTTGAATTTGGTTGAAGGCGGTAAAACAAAGGGCAAATATCAAAAACCAATAATATTCTAATTTGAATTTCATTTTCTTATGATTATTTGACAAAAATAACAAAAAGATGCAAAACCCTAACTCACTGATTGACAAAAAAAGCCATCATTTCTGATGGCTTATCCAGTGTGGCTCCCCTTACAGACGAAAGATGCAACTATAATGCGATGATTGAGTATGTGACTATCAGGAAATTGAAGGGTTGAACTTCGTGAAAAGTTGCAGAAAGTGAATGCGTTGTCGTACCAAAATAAAATTAGTTACCTTTGAGGTATGATGAAAGTTATCTTTTTATTACTCATACAGACGGTCATTGTTAATCAAGGTTTTGCCCAAAAATTTAACCCTGTTATAAAACAAGATATTATAATCAATAGTGAAGGAGTTAATCTTGCAGGAACTATATATAAACCTAAAAACGCTTATGCCTCTGTTGTAGTTGTACACGGTTCGGGCCAAGAAACTAGAATGACTGAATTCGCTGAGTTACTTGCAAATAATGGAATTTCAGTACTAACCTATGATAAACGAGGGGTTGGTAAATCTGGGGGAGTTTATGCTGGTCCAGAGGCTGGAACAAATAATGTTGATTCCCTTAATATCAATTTATTAGCCAAAGACGCACGTGCTGCATTGAATAAAATAAAAAATTATAGTAATGATACGCCAATAGGACTTCTAGGTTTCAGTCAAGCTGGATGGATTATTCCTATTGCAGCAAATAATAATCCACTTGTGAATTTTATGGTTTTATTTAGTTGCCCTACAATCACTTCCCTTGAACAACTTAGGTTTCAGTTTTATACCAACGGGAATACTAATTTTTGGGTAAACCATACTGAAGAAGACGCTCGAAACCATATCAAAAACGATTCAGACCGTTATCAATTTATCAGTACTGACCCAAAGGTTGCTTTAAGAAATATTTCGGCGCCATCACTTTGGCTATTTGGGGAAAAAGATATTCAGATTCCTGTAAAATTATGTATCGAACAAATCAATACCCTTAAATCAGAAGGAAAACCTTTCGAATATACTTTATTCTCAAATTTAGGACACAATACTGCATTTACTGATGACAAATCCCCTGTAGAAATTGCTATTAACTGGATAAAAGAGAAAACTAAAAATTTCAAACCTTAAAATATTTTTAGTTTAAATGTCTGATTAAAAGATGCAACTACAATGCGATGATTGAGTTTGTGACAATTAGGAAATTGAAGGGTTGAACTTCGTGTCAAATTGCATAAGGTTTAACTGGCTACTTTGCCTGCTGTTCCATAAAGGATAGTTTATCCCAGTAACCCCTTTGGTAAACTATCTTATCATTTTCAATCCAAAAAAATCCACATCCACGAAGACCTTTAGGGTCTTTCCATTCTAACATACCAACATTCCCATCCTCAAATATGTTCTCCACTATACATACCATTTCAAATTTTTCAAATTCATCCTTGAACATATTCCTGATGTTGACTCTCCCTTCCGTAATACCATTAGGTGTCTGATGATTTATGCAATTTTCAGCGTACAATTCGCTTAATCCATCATAATCGTAGCGGTTGAAGCATTCAACCCATTTTTGTAATATCTCTTTCGGTGTCATAAAATAAAAAAGGTTACACTATAAAAGTATAACCTTTTTATCATTATTGCTCCCATAGATGACCTTGAACTAAG
>CAMDAB010000201.1 GCA_945888475.1 Saprospira grandis DSM 2844
GGGTGGCTATTATCGGCACTGTGCAGTACCAGATTGGTATCAATCAGTATCGCTCGCCAGCTTTCACCTACAGGAGCGCATTGTATATTGAGGTTTTCGCTAATCTGCCAGTAAGCGCTCGAAAGTGAATCCTGCATCTGATTAAAATCGCTGAAAACCGGGCTGCAATAAGTGTTACTGGGGTCGCACTGCTGTCCGCCGAATCTTCTTCCCCAAGTCATGTAAGTAATTATTTTGGCGCAGGGGCTGTACTGCTCTGCCATTGCTTTCAGATCGCCCATTGCCGGATACATATCGTTGTATCTGTACTGATCGATGGTAGGTATCTGACTCTGCTCCTGCAAAATAACATAGTCCCAGTTGCCCTGGCTAATTTTCGCAATAGAGCTTGGGTCGCTGCTATGTCCCGTTAAGGTAAAACCTCCGGGCATATTCGAATCAATAATCAGTGTTTTACCTGCCGAGGCCGACAGGTTCTGTACCAGCTGCGGCAGATTATTCACCGAACAGTAGCTGTTGCCCAAAAACAACACGGATAAGGTATCTTGTGCTGAGGCCCCTACAATTGAAAACGACAGTACTAAAGCCAGTATTGATTTAAATTTCATTTTTGGCTGTGTTTTAAATTTGAAAGAATACTATATTTTTGAAAATCTACTCTTTTACAACCTTAAACGAAGCCTTACTATCTCCTGTGATACTTAAGATATAAATACCGGGAGCTAAACTATTGATATCAATAAAATTATCAGCATCCAATTGCCCGCTTCTTAGCGTACGGCCCAATAGGTCAGTGATTGTAAATTCTTGAAATTCGCCTTGATCAACAAATATTCTGTCCGATGCGGGATTAGGATAAACCCGTATCTGTGCTTCCATATTTTCCTGAACTGCTGTAAATAAATTACAGTTTGAAGGGGCAGGCAGCGGTTGAACACCAAAAAATCCGAAATCGGTAAAACCAAGATAATTGACCGAGCAGTCGGTATTTACAGCAAATTGCCATTCGCGGTAATTGTCGCAACCATCGAAACAATCGCTGAATTCAAATCGGAAATTGTAATAACGGACTGAATTGACCTCACTGTAAGTAATTTTTCCGGCAAGACCAATTGTTGCATTTGCCTCGGCCAGACTAACCGCAGGTTCCAGTTCAATGCTGTCCATGAGTGCATTGAGATTCAAAATTTGGTTTGTGTTCACTTCGGCAATGCTTCCAAATGAGTAGTTGCTGAAACCGCTAACGCTGAGTCCATATTTATTCACCAGCGAATCAATGTAAGCATTTCCTGTCAGAGTAGTCAAATTTTGCCAGGCCGCTGTCCATGCTACCGAAGTGTCAACCCATACCATCATGCTTTGCCAGGTCATTACATAGGAGGTACGATCGTGGACGCAATAGAGATTAAAAACCGAATCTGCCTCGGGCAAGCCAGAATTTAAAACTGCGGCAAGGCCTTTTTCGATTAAATCTTTTTCCGTTTGCGGTATAGTTACCAATGACAGCGAGGGACTGTTGTTCTGCTGCATGTATCTAATCGCCATATTGGCAATATCCCATTCATAAGCATTGAGCAATTGTGGACTCAGGCTGCAATCGGAGGGCGTTTGCGCAAATAGCGGCAAACTCAGTAAAGTCAATAATAAAATACGCATTGTAATATTTCTCATTTTATTTTAAAAAAAGGTATTTAAACACTAAGTTAATTTTTAAAGCATTAAAATTTCTAATTTCCTATTTCAGATTTCAGATTTCTAATTTCTCACTTCCTATTTCTGATTTCTGATTTCTGACTTCTCACTTCTTCCCGATAGCTATCGGGATTCTCACTTCTCACTTCCTACTTCCAGTAAAATTATACCCCAAGACACTTTCATAATTCAGGGCGCCGTATTTGGCAAGGCCGTTTACAATAAAATCGACTGAAAAACTGACCAAAAAATTATCATCATAAGAAGCAGCAAAAAAGATGGATGCGTAGCCCGAAGTACGGTAAAGCAAGCCTGCTTTTATCTGCTCATTGTAGATATTGAACTGCAAACCTGCATCGAGCTGTGGCCTCAGGTTATTAATCATTCTGAAATTTACAAAGGGTTCAAGTGCCAGGTCATTGCCTTTTACAGGGAATTTGGCACCGACTACTGCAAAATAATGTCTGAAAAGTTTTGCATTGTTAACACCCGAAAAATTGAGCCTGCTCTGAACCAGATTGGCCGAGGAAATTCCGGCATAAATTCTGGGCGAGTAATAATACAATCCAAATTCGGCATCGCCTGTTGTTGCAATACCCCGAGCCTGAGCCATATCTATGCTGAGGTCGTTCTGATTGATGAGCACAAGATCTTCGGTTCGGATGCTGTTTTGATAAAATTTGCCACTTACACCCAACGAGAGGCGACTTTTTTTGTCAATTGGAATATGAAAAGCATAGGAAGCTTTCATGCCGAATACCCTGAAGGGACCGGACCTGTCCATGTAAATAAGACCGCCTAATCCATGTTTATCTTTTAACAATGCCTGATAGGAGGCACCAAAGGTAATGGGTGCATCGTTGAAAAATGCCCAGTTCTGTCTTACAAAAAAGCGCAGCAGTTGCTTGTTGTCAGAACCAACGGCTGCCGGATTCACCAAAAAGGCATTGTGTCCATTATTCTGAGTAAATTGTGGCTCTTGTTGCGCCAAAAGAGCATTAGTAATAAATAGCGCTATTATAGGAATGATTATCTTTTTCATTGCTGTCATTTTTTATCTGATGATTGAAACCGATCCGGTAAAGGTTGCCTTTCCGACAGGTGCCGGCAAGGTAATTTTCAGGATATAATAATAAGCCGCATCGGGCAATAGCTCTCCGGCAAAGGTTCCGTCCCAGTCGCCAGCATAATTCGATTTTGTAAATACAGGCTGTCCCCAGCGATTGAAAATCTGTACCTCATTATCAGGATAAAGTTCTATACACTGTATGTACCAGTTATCATTTGTTCCGTCGCCATTGGGTGTAAAGGCATTGGGGATGAGGAATTCACAGCTTGTAGAGTCGCAATCTTCTTCAACAACACTAATGGAAGATGTCACTTGTCCGCAGCTATTCTCGACCGTAATGCTGTAAGTACCGCCATTGCTTACAATAAGTTGCGCTGCAGTTGATCCGTCGGACCAGAGATAGCTCTGAGTATTTCCTGCAAGGGCGTTTAGTGTGATTGTTTCGCCACTGCAAAGGCTGCTGTCACCGCTGATGCTGAGCGTAGGATTTTGAAGAATGCTAAGGTTTATGGTGAGCAGACTGTCGCAGCCGGTGCTGAAAATTGTATCGGAATAAACACCACTTTGAGTATAGCTTGTTCCCCAGGCTGCGGTGTATGGAGCGCAGGCACTGATATTTTGAACAGGAGCCTGTACCAGTCCGCCAATAGTCAGATTTACTGAAATGATAGAATCGCAACCATTTGAACCTGTTAAAGTATAGTTGAAAACAGTGCTTTGGTAATAAGTATTCCCATTTACATCGGTAAAACTATCGCATGCAGTCTCATTAAGTTGTGTCTGTGTAAAAGGTAAAATCGTAAGATTGAGTACAATATTGCTATCGCAACCCGAAGCGGAGCTTAGTGTATAACTGTACACGCCGCTTTGTGTAAAAATTGCGCCCAATGGATTTGTATAATCGTTGCATGCTGTTACGGAAATACTGTCTGTCGTGGCTGCGCAGGGTAGTAGATAGCAGATTTGGACTATACCATTTCCACCACTTTGATTAAATACCCCCGTAGCGGTTCCAGGATAAGCTGCAAGTAATGGGTCGCTGCTATTTGCCGGGACACCGAAAAATCCTGCTGTCTGTGTAGACCCAATCAAACCAGGACAGGTACTGCATACAAAACCACTGCCGCCACCGCCAGTACTACCAACGCCAAAACAGGCGTCGTGACTGCCGCCACCGCCGCCACCAAAATAACCAGCACCACCGCCACCGCCACCGGTTCGATCGGCTGAGCCTCCAAGGTCTGTTGCGCCTGTTCCTCCCTGTTGACCAGCTCCTGCTGTACCCGATACCGGATGTCCGCAGAGCGTATTGGAAGATGGGGCACCGCCGGCCGTTTGCGTGCCACCAAAACCATTGAGATTAAACTGATTGTTTGCGGCTGTGTACTCTGCGTTCAATCCACCACCACCACCGCCAGATCGGTTGTATGCAGCTCCGCCACCAGCACCTGCTATTCCGAGTATATTATTGATACTGCCAATCATTCTCACCAAAGTCAAACCGCCACCACCGCCGGCTCCACCTACATTGGTTGGAATACCATTGACTGTTTCCACTCTGTTTCCGGTTCCACCATTTCCTCCACCGCTGTAACCACCGGCTCCACCTATATGTCCTACAGCTTTTTCACCACCGCCGCCAACTACAATCTGCAGAACATCGCCTGCTATTACGGGTACCGTAATTTCGGTGTAACCACCACCGCCGCCGGCATTATTTGTATCATCGGGACCGCCACCCCCGGCTGCTCCCCACATTTTCAATCTGATGCTATCAACACCAGCAGGAACCGTCCATTGCTGTGGGGCACCTGTATATTCAAAAACCAGACAATTGCTGTTGACTGGGGCACAATTTGTAACTACAACTCGGTCGCTACCAATCCCGCAGGGACCTGTAACCGTTACCGAATAGGTTCCAGGACTATTTACATTTATACTTTGCGCCGTAGAACCATTAGACCAAATATAGGATGAACCAGGGTTTTGCGCATCGAGGGTGTAAGTTTGTCCGGGTGCGCAGAGCCTGAGGGTATCGGCACCAAGGGAAACATAGAGCGAATCATTATTCTCGAAAAGCCAGGCCGGGAAGTTAGGCAAACCAAAAAACAAACCTGTAAAACTTATTACTGATGGCTGAATTTGTGCATTAGCAGTATTGGGACAGTTTATTCTGTTCAGATCATTGGTGCCCTGACCAAGATCAGATGTAAGGAAATAAATTTTGCCATCGGGACCCAATTGCATTTGTCCGATCCCTGTGCCGAAACCAACATTGATGATGCCAATCTGGGTTGCAGAAGCAAGAATTGACGAAGCATTCAAATCATATCGAAAAACTGTAAAATTTGAAATTTCATAGAGAAATCGGCTGTTGGGTGCAAATTCAAACTGATCGCCTGGATTGCTAAATAAAAGCGGATTTGAAAATGTTCCGCTGCTATTGTCAAAATCGAGCAAATGTTGTACGGTTCTTACTTTTCTGCCATTGGGCGATGCTTTAATAATGCTGCCATTCCCACCGATAGCTGTATAGTTATTTACAAAACTGACACCCGATGGCGTAACACTGTAAACGCCAATACCAGTAGAGTCTTGGTTAATCAAAATCCAGTAGTCTCTTTTATTACTGTGTCTGATTGCACAAAGTCCCTCGTAAGAAGGCAGATAAACCGGCTGATCGGCAAGCACCACATCACCCAGACCTAAATTCAGGTTCATATCCACGGTAAAATATCTGAGTCCCCTGCCCAATGGCTGAGTTGCATTTATAGAGGGCGATGCACCTATATTGTACTCAATTTCTTCCATGGTAAAGACATAATAAAGTCCCTGCTGACCGGGAGCTTCAAAAATTACAGATGACTGGGCAGCGCTGAAACCACCTCCTTCTGTACCCTGCATATCATACATAGCTACATTGTTGCGGTTCCAGATATGACCACCATCCTGTCCACTAAATAAGGGTTCGCGACCACCTCCATTGGTGTAAAACAACAAATTACCCAAGGAATCGCAATAGGAAGCAGATCCTTCAAAGGTTTCCATCAGACTTCCGCCAATCTGTACAGGGGCACCAGTACTGAAATCAAGCGCCTGACCATTGCCAAAATGCCAGATGTTGGCTTGTTTTTGGGCGTAAACATTAAGTGCAAAAAGTGATAAAAAAAATAACAATGCTGAATTTCTCATACAGGTCTATTTATAACTTTATAAAGTGTTTAATTTTATTTCCGGCAACAATACAGTAGACACCATTGGGCAATTCTGAGGTATTAATCTGAATCTTTGAATTATCAATTAAACCAAAAATTACTTTTCTACCCGTAAAATCATTGATATAAAAATCAGATCCAAGCAAAGCATCAGGACTTTCAAGGAATAGATAATCTCTGGTAGGATTGGGAAAAACAGCAAAATCCTCTCTTGATGAATTATTAAGTCCCGTAGCACCACTATT
>CAMDAB010000202.1 GCA_945888475.1 Saprospira grandis DSM 2844
AATGTCATAATTTCGTATCTTTGCATTTAGAAAAAATCTTTAAATAACCCTACAACCAGCGGCAACATTATGAAAATGATAATCTCAATGCTACTGTTGTGTCTAACTAGTTTCCCGATGTCAGATAAATCCGAAAAATTAGAGGCCCAATTGGGCAGCATTCAGCAACAACTGCTGAAATGGAATGTAGAACTCAATGATTTCCAAAAATGGGATCTTGATAATAATGGTATTTTAGATGATACAGAAAAAGCAGCGCTGAATAGCCGAAAAGCAGAAATAGCTAAAATCTTGAAGAGATTGGAGCACATTGCAAAATTGAAAGGATTGAATTTGCCTTTGGTTGCACTTGATGTGAAAGACTCAAACACAGTTATTCCTAAAAAGGGTTTTGCAGAAACCGTTGAAGAAATAATAAAAAGCTATCTGGGAATTGTAAATCAGTTTTATCTCAAAGAGCAGAAAGATTTGAGAATTATGTTAAATACAGAATGGGATGTGCAACTAAATTCGATATTTACACATGAAGACCAAATCATTGCTGATTTAAAGGCTGATTTCCTAAAGGTTTTAAATAAAACAGGCGCTAAAACAATGGGAGAACTTGCCGACTTATTGTTAGAAATGCTCGGCACTTACAACAAAGATTATATTGAAAAGTATTACGGCAAGGAATATAAAGGTAAGGCAATTACGCCCGAAATCATCAAAGGTATGTTTCCGGATGCTGCTAAATTGAAAAAGGCGATTGAGTCAGGTATTGACAAGACCGACCCCAATCATCCTGATGCAAAGGCTGCAGATAAAGCTGAAAAAGAAAAGCTTGAATCGGAATTTAAAAAATTCAAGACCATATTTGCCGAAGGAATATCAAATGAAATGGATAAAATTGAATATATTTCAACCAACGGGGATACTTCATTTTTGGATTTCAGAATCATAGATGAAACAAAATTATTGGCTAACAAAGATGAGATTGAAGTAGCATCTTACGCTAAAGGTTTTAAAGATAATATTGTCAATTCTGTGTATAATTTTGCAAAAAATAATAAGTTGACAAGAGTTATTGAAATAAAACGAGTAGCAAAAGCACTACTCGCTGAAAACAGTTCTGATGAAGCTTTAAAAAGTCTGTTTATTGAATATAAAAAATCTAAAAATTACAACACTCCAACAGGTTTCGCCTCTTGGATCAATCAGTCTGCAATTACCATAGATCTAAAAAGTTTTATAAAACACTATAAAGAAAATTGGGCAGATAAGGTTATAGGTGCTGTTGACAGTTTTCAAAGAGATTGTAAAAGCAAAGGTCTGAATTTTAAAGCCGACAGATTTTTAATTGACAATAATCTAAAAAGAATTTTAGGCGCAGGGGTAGGAAAAAACAATAAGCAACTTGGACTAGATATTCATCAAAAATTCATGTTCTTTCTGCCTGCCTATCAAGTTATCGACTATTCATCGATAAATTATGCCTGGAAACAAGTACTGCTTCAAACGGTAAAGACTAATTCCATGAAAGAACTTTATTCAAGTTATTTTGCTAAGGATGCAAATAATTTTGATGATGTTATAGAAGCAATTGAAAGTATTGACACTATTCTTCCAAATATTGATGCTATTGTTAATGAATTATATAATTCACGATACTATGAAAAACCCGTACCGAAACCTAGCAGCAAAGAACCTCTTCTTGTAAAGGCAAGTATCGGCAAAAATGGAAGGAAAAAGCATAGAATAGATCTGGCTCTTGAGGTTCCTCTTCGTTTTGAAATCAGAAAAGGGAAAAACAATGAAATGCTTTATCACCCTGTACCTTCCCAAGATTTATCAGATATAAGCATAATAAATTCCTGTGGATTTAGCTTTTCTGAGCTTAAAAGTGTTTATGTTGGCAAAACACAAGTTGTAAACAAATCGGGATTACTCGAAACAGTAAGCGATTACTGCTGGAAATTATCACTAAAAGATAGCGCGGAACATGCCGTAATTGAGGAGCCTAAGCTTGGTGAAACGATTTCTATTAGTGCAAGCATGGGAGACTTAGAGCCTGTAAAAGAGTTAGGTCTTGACCCCCAAGGTTTTCAGGTAAAAATTGTTGACTATGAACTTAATAATGTTGGTCAAATTACTAAAAGACTCATTATAATGGGCTTACCCTTTGTTGTTGGCAATTCAAAAGATGGGCCTGTAGGCTATTTCGAAAATCCACTGGCTTATAAAGATGCTGTTCTTCAATATAAATATGGGAATAAAAATATGGATCTTTATATCTCCTGTCAGGTTAGAACATTTATAGGAGCTGATTATTCTATCAATGTCGAAACTTCAAATGTTAAACTAGGTATGCAAAACGGGGCTTTTGCCCCTGATGAATTAATTTTAAGTAATAGTATTTCTAATAAAATCGTGATTGAGAGACCGGGAAAAGTAGAATGAGAAAAATCCGGATAAGGAATTAAATAACCTAGGCCTTTTTCAGCAGCAGATTGTCGATGGTTTAAATACCAGCGTAAAAATTCAAAGCAATTCCTAAAAGCGTCGGTCCAAATTTTTGTGACCGACGCTTTTTTTGTTTAAAACCAGCTTTTTAAAAAAAACTTTTCCACTGCGACATAGCTTGGCGTTATTGGCCAATACCTTTGTAATGCAGTTCAAGGAAAGACAAAAAAATATTTAAAAAAAAATTGTTTTTGGGAACTGTTGATCAAAATGCTCAGTTTAAACAACCTGAAGCCCATCAGGTACAATCCAAAACTACATGACAGCAACAGAAAAAAAAGTAAATGCTATTCTGCAGGAATATCAAGCACTAAAAGAGGCTATTCAGTCGTCTGAAAATCAGAGTCCTTATTTCTGCATGGCGCTCAAATCGAAAAAAGAAAAAACTTTGCTGCTGCAAAAAACATACTTAAAAATTAGCAGCGATTTCAACTGTCAAAACATCGAACAATTAAAAACTGAACTTGCCCTTAAACAACTTGAGAAGGAGGAATTAAACAGTATCCCAAAAGGAAAAGGCTTTGTGGGTGCAGTCCGCCGAAAATCAGTCGGGGATGCAATAAATTACCTCAAAGACCTTATCAAGATGAAAGAAAATAATTTTGAATTTCTGTTCATCCAAAATCTGTAACCTTTAGGAATTGAAGAATTATTAAAAGAAAATCTTTGCGCATTTCATTTGCTGTTTCAAAAAACGGCACTGCATTTTATACGCTGTCTTAAAACCATCAAAATCACTTATATGGAAATCAACATCAAACAAATGATGCTCGAAAGCATCAGCACGATTTATGATGAGGCAAAAGGTTGCCGTCTTCAACAGAGCGCTTTCGACAAGATGGACAAGGAACTAGCCATTGTATCCGATTATTTCGGGACTTCCAGGATTCAGTCTTTCTTTAGCTCTGTCATTTTTGCCATGAATTATGGCGGCAGTTTTGTCGATATGAATGATTTTGTACACTACCTCGACTGTAATCCCATGAAAATGCTGGAACACAAGTCGGAACTCGATGAGCTCTGCAATAAAGGCATACTTGAAAAAGCTAAAATGAGGCATCACCGTATGCACCTCGAGGGTAGCAACGAGCAATTTATTGTGAATAAAAAAATTACCGAAGCGATTTTACAAAATCGCCCTTTCCCTGCCTTAACAAAAAATGAAATAAAAGACATTATTGAACTGCTCGAAGAAATGTCGAATTTCTGGAACCGCCGCAATGAAGATGAAATGGCGCCACATGAAATGTACATCGAGATTGCAGTGCTGATGAAGGATTACGATCATTTTCCACTCATTAACGCCATCAATGAGCTGAAAATTGACGCAAAGGAGCAGTGTCTTTTGCTCAACCTCATTTGGAAATCGATATGTGGCCGCGAGAGCAGCGAACTGAATCCTATGGTTGAACTGCTTTTTGAAAGTCAATCGAGAAAATTTGCTTTTTTGCAGGAATTCATCAATGGGGATAACGAACTGTTAAAAATGGGTCTGATTGAAATGGCTGAGTCTAATTTTTTCAGCGATACCGAAATAAAACTTGCCCCTAAGGGTTCCGAAATGCTGAATGCTGCAGGCTTAAAGCTTTTTAACAATAAAAAAAGAAGAGATAACTTTATTTTTTCGGATGACATCAGAGAAAAGGTGCTGATTTTCAACGAGGGAGAAATGAAACAGCTGGAACTGCTGCGCGGGCTGCTCATGGAAGAGCGTATGAAAGATACTGTTGCTCGTTTGGAATCGAAGGGCTTGCCAAAAGGCATCAATGTACTGCTTTTTGGTGCTCCCGGAACAGGTAAAACCGAGTCGGTAATGCAGTTGGCAAAGGCCAGTGGACGTGATATTATGAAAGTGGATATCAGCCAGTCGAAATCGATGTGGTTTGGCGAAAGTGAAAAAATTATTAAGCGCATTTTTACCGATTACAAGGCCCTGCTCAGAGATTCCAAGCGCACGCCCATTCTGTTCTTTAATGAGGCCGATGCCATCATTTCGAAACGCAGAAACATTGGTGCATCCTCTGTTTCACAGACAGAAAATGCCATACAAAACATTATTCTGGAAGAACTCGAAAACTTTGAAGGGATAATGATTGCCACCACCAACCTGGCCAATAATATGGACACAGCCTTCGAACGCCGTTTCCTCTTCAAAGTTGAATTTAAAAAGCCAGAAATTGAAACAAAAGCCAGAATCTGGTTGGACAAATTGCCTGTACTAGGTAGCGAAGATGCCTTAGTTTTAGCAGAAAACTTTGATTTTTCAGGCGGTCAGATTGAAAATGTGGTGAGAAAGAAAGAAATTCACGAAATTTTGAATGGAGAACTTGTTGATTTTTCATTAATTCGTGAATTTTGTGAAGAAGAGCTCCTGGTTAAACAAAGCAAAATTGGGTTTTAACATTCATACTGCTTACATTGAATCAGCTTTGAACTTTTCATCTTCTGATTCATCATGCTAACAACTAGACTATGTCAAAAAGAGAATCGATCGCCCGTTATACACTCATTATCAAAAAACTGAGAAAAAAACCGGCAACCTTCCGCGAGATATCCGAATACCTGCAGTTCGAATCCGAGCTGCAGGATTATAATTTTAATGTCTCGATGCGTACTTTTCAGCGCGATATCGATGACATACGCTCATTATACAACATCGATATCCGCTACGATTTCTCGCGTAGGGTTTATTTTATCGATTCGGAATACAAGGAGGAAATCAACGAGCGTATTTTCGAAGCTTTCGACACCTTTAATCTGATGAAATTCGAAGAAAAGAAGACAGATTTTCTTATCTTCGAAAACAGGGGCCCAAAGGGAACAGAACATATGTTCATGCTCATGCATGCCATCAAAAACAGCCTGAAACTTAGTTTTATTTACAGCAAGTTTACCGAGGAGGACGACATCAGCCGTCGTACTGTTGAACCTTATGCGCTCAAAGAGTTCAAAAACCGTTGGTACCTGCTCGCAAAAGACGAGGATGGTACTTACAAAACTTTCGGACTAGACCGTATGCAAGACCCGGTTGTAGGAACTGATAAATTCAGCAGCGACCGAAGTTTTAGTATAAAAAATCATTTTATGCATTGCTTTGGCATCATATCTCCGCAGGATAAAAGCCCGGAGGAGATTATTCTATTATTCAATCCGGCTTATGGCAATTATGTAAAAACGCTGCCAATGCATAGCTCCCAAAAAATTATTCTGGAAAACAAAAAAGAACTGCGGGTTAGTTTGTGGGTTTACATCACGCCAGATATCATTACCGAAATTTTATCGCATGGCAGCAGGGTAAAAGTAATCAGCCCTCAAAGTCTTGTAGATGAAATGAAAAATAGGCTTTTGGATAGTATAAATCTTTACAGATAAGATGAAAGATGAAAGGGTGAAAGGGTGAAAGATTTTTAGAAACGAAGAGAAAAGATGGAAAGAGAAACCAAAACGGGAGAGCAACAGTAAAAGATTTTTTTCGAAACGAATTTTTCCAAACGGTTTTAACCTTTGAGAAAAATCATAGCCAAAGAGCGCGGTATTTCAATGCCGCTGTAGATGAAAGGAGGAGCCTCGTAAGGATGATGAATTAAAGATTAAAGAATTTTGGCGCTATTTATTGTCATATTACTTTTCTGTTTTAATATAATCCATTGATCAGCATCAATTTAGCCCCCGAAATCTACACCTATGTGAGTATAAAAGTATCCAAAAAATAAAGAG
>CAMDAB010000203.1 GCA_945888475.1 Saprospira grandis DSM 2844
AAGGTATCAATTCCGCTGATTGGCTGCAGTTGTCTCAAATCTTCAAAACTTGTTTTAATTTCAACTCCATCCAATGCTACTCTATCGGATCTGAATCCGTGAAAAACAACTTTAACTGTCTCGACAGTTGAGTGGTAATTTCCGCAGGCAGCAGTAATTGTCAAACTGTTCGAATCGAGGATGGCTAGTCGTTCAGAAAAAACTTCGTTGAGATAATCATTGCTGATTCCGTCATCTTCATAAATTAGGGTTCTTCCTTTTGCATTGCCATAAATATGTAGTGTCAGCTCCTTGGGTGATTCAACTAAGTGTTGAACATTGGGCTGCATTGGAATAATTGCACCTGATTTTACAAAAACCGGTAATCTCCAAAGTGGCGATTCAACCACTATTTCCTGATTGCCGCTGTATTTTTTACCAGTCCAGAAACAGTACCAATCTGATTCGGGCAGCCATACTTTTACATAATCCTTGGTACTTTCAAGCGGGGCGATGAGCAGGCTGTCGCCACAGAAAAACTGATGCTGAAATTCAGCTTTATAGGTGTTTTCTTCAAATGCATAATCAAAAACCAGAGAGCGGTTCAGCGGCATTCCATTTTGTTGCGAAAGGCGCATCATGGAATAAATATAAGGCATGAGTCGATAACGCAGCGAGATGTAATTTCTAGCAATCTGCTCCACTTCTTCACCAAAAGACCAGGGTTCGGCATCTTTGGTATTCACCGCGGTATGCGCCCTAAAAAATGGCTGAAAAGCCGCCAGACTGATCCAACGCGCATATAGTGCAGGGCTTGCCTCGCCTGCAAATCCGCCCACATCGTTCCCACAGAATGAAATACCAGAAAGGCCCAGACTGTTGATAAGCCTTTGGCCCAACATCAGATGTTCATCGTTCGAAACATTATCGCCTGTCCACAATGCGGCATAACGCTGTACACCACTGTAGGCAGCTCTTGTGAGTAAAAAAGGACGCTCATTTGGCATTTCGGCCTCGACACCCTCACGGGTGGAGCGTGACATTAGCATGCCATACACATTGCGGGCTTCTCTATGCGTGGCCTGTTCACCTTCCATTTCAAAAATCAGGTTGTTTGGCAGGCATTGCCCCCAGGCTGCAGGCTCATTCATGTCATTCCAAAAACCTTTTATGCCAAGTTTGGTATAAAATGGCATCAGACCCGCCCACCAGCGACGGGCAGCTGCTGAGGTAAAATCGGTAAAATGGCTTTTTCCTGGCCAAACCTCGCCTGTATAGTTTTCTCCATCGGGATATTTTACAAAAACATCTGCTTCAATGCCCGAATCGTAGGGTGCATAGCCTTTTTTCACAGCGATGCCCGGGTCGAGGATAACAGCAGTTTTTATGCCTTTATTTTTCAGGTAGTCAACCATTCCGGCTGGCTTTGGAAAACGTAGCGGGTCGAAAGTGAAAGCCCTGTACTCATCCATGTAATGAATATCGAGATAGATGACATCGCAGGGAATCTCCTTATCGCGGAAAGTATCAGCCAACTGATAAATTTCCTTATCGGGATAATAACTGTAGCGGCATTGCTGAAAACCCAGTGCCCATCGGGCTGGCATCGGCATCAAACCACATAGTTTGCTGTATTGTTCCAATATTTCGGCAATACTGTCTCCGTAAATAAAATAATAATCGAGAACTCCATCTTCGGCACTGAACCAGGAGAAACGATCGCTCGATGCACCGAAATTAAAAGTCGTTTTATGCGTATTGTCTAAAAATATTCCATAGCACAATCCGCCCTGAATGCCGATGTAGAAAGGAATAGATGCATAAAGTGGGTCCTGATCGACTGCGTAGGCAAATTTATCGGTATTCCAGTTTGTATAAGCAGTCCCTCTCCTATTGAGCGGACCGGTTTTTTCGCCTAGTCCTACAAATTTTTCATCATCGAAGATTTTTTTGAATACAGAAACCTCCGTACCGATCCAGCTTACAGGCAATCCGTCGCAGTTGATTATTTGCCCTGCAAGGTTAAAAAAACTAATCTTTGCATCCGATTTATCCAATTCACAACTTAGACTAGCGCTGCTTAAAATAAGCTTATCTGCATTTTCTTCCAAATTGTGAGCACATTCCACAGCATCGGCAACAACAGCATAACTTTTTCTTTCAGTTAAGGGTTCTTGTGAAAAACGTAGCCTTAGCACAGCATTTGAATAAAAATCGATGGAAGCATGGGCAAAATCTGAACTAAAATTTAGTCCCGATGCTGTTTTACTGAAACTTGTAACTTTACCAAAATTTCTGTTAAGCCTGCCCATCAGATTTTTGTTTTTTGATAAATATAGTTCAGGTGATAATCTACAAGGCCGTCCACAGGTTTTTTGACAATCTGCCCCACTGTAAGGCCCAGGTCGGCGGCTGCCTTTCTCAAAATATCTTCGAAATGATGCGCTATGGAACCTACAAAACTAACCTCGGCTTCTAGGGCGCTTTTGAAACAGAAAACATGGGTTTCCATAAATTTTCTGACACCCTCATAGACCATTGCTTTGATGAAAGGATCTTCGCTATGTCTGGACAGAAAGGTAGCAAAAGAGGCGATGTAAACATTTGCATGCGGCTCGATATAAACCTTCGACAATATCTCGTCCTTATTGGTTTTGTAAAGTTCTGTAAAATCCTTGTGCAGATGCTCGGGCAATTGTTTGTACAGATATTTGCTCAACAATTGTTTGCCAAAGTAGGAACCGCTGCCCTCATCACCCAAAATATAGGCCAGTGCGGGAACTTCTTCGTGTACGTCAACACCATCGAAATAACAAGAATTGGACCCGGTTCCCAAAATACAGGCTATCACTGGTTTTCCTCTGTAGGTTGAGTATCCACAGGCATCGAGATCGTGGCCAACATAGACATAAGCCTTTGGGAAAACTTTTTTCAAGGAAGCCTCTACAATGGCACAAAGCTCATCAGACGAGCATCCTGCCCCATAAAAATGTATAGATTCTACCGATGCCGCAGCTTCGTTCAGTACCTGATTTTCCAAAATTTGTCGACAGATGGTTGTCTCATCGTGAAAATATGGATTGAATCCAATGGTTGAAGTATAGGTTCTGTTGTTTTTTTCGTCTAAAAGAACCCAGTCACTCTTCGTAGAGCCGCTTTCTACTATAATCCTCATTTTAATTTTATTGTTTGACTTTTCATAAATTTGACATAGCTTTGCATCATGTTTTATTTGCTAAGTCAGTCAGCAAGGCAATTATATGCCATTTTTTATTCATAATTTAACTTAGTGTAAAATTTACACTTCCAAAGATACAGAATCTTAATTATTCTCAAAGAGATGAAGGCAGAAAAAATACAACAGCTCAATCCGAATGTGTCTGTAGACTGTGTGATCTTCGGCTTCGATTTTGAACAACTGAAGGTTCTGCTCATTGAAAGAGAGGGAAATTTCGAAGATAAATCACAGCGTTTGGCACTTCCGGGCGACCTGATTTTTAATTCTGAAAATTTGCTGAGCGCTGCTCAAAGGGTGCTGGAAGAACTGACCGGACTCAAGGACATTTTTCTGAAACAGGTGGGCGCCTTCGGCGAGCCCGACCGCATTTCGAAAGAAACAGACAAACAATGGCTGCGCTCTATCCGCGCCAATCCAGATGCCAGGGTAATTACCATCGCCTACTATTCTTTGGTACAAATTACCGATTATGCACCGCAGGCCAATTCATTTGCCACCTCGGCAAACTGGTACGATGTGAGAGAAATTGAAGATCTCGCTTTCGACCATTACAGCATTCTACGTCAGGCACTCGATCAGCTTAGAATGGAGCTACAATCGAGACCTGTAGGTTTTAACCTGATGCCTCCAAAATTCACACTGGGACAGCTTCAAAAAATGTATGAAGCCATCCTCGGCAAGAGCCTCGATAAAAGAAATTTTCGTCGTAAAATTCTAAAACTCGACATTCTTGCGCCTCTTGAGGAAAAACAACAGGAAGTCTCGCACAAACCCGCACAATACTTCATGTTCAATGAGGAAAATTATAACAAGTTGAGAGAATCGGGTTTTGATAATTTTGGATTTTAAGGAAAGGAGAGAAAAGAGGTAAGAGGTAAGTTTTGTATTGTCTCGATGGAACTGGCATACCAGGTAAGGACCAAAATGAAGATACCCACACTGGGGTAGGTTTTAATTCATCGATTATTTATTACAATTATTAAAAAAAGGCCTGGGTTGAATTCCCAAGCCTTTCTTGTAAGCATGTATCCGAGCATCGGATTTAATATGTTTTCTGAGCATTTCTGAATCTATAGCTAATACTAAGTGTCAACTGGCTTTAGAAGCTTAACCGAGATGGCGATTATTTCAGATCAAAAACCTGCAAACGATAACCTGGTGCAAGCACGCTGGTTTCGATATTTTTGAAACGTTTGTGAATAACAAGACAGGCACTTGGCACGCAGATAAATACACAAGGCATCTCATCGTGTATAATTTCCTGAATCTTTTTGTACAAGTCGTTGCGTTTTTTCTCATCGAAGGTTGTACGAATTTCATCGATGATTTTATCTGTTTCTGCATTTCCAAAACCAGTTCTGTTAGAACCGTCGGGCGTATCGGAGGAGGTGTGCCATACCTGTTTCAAATCATCTAGATTAGGACTTGTGTTGTTCCAACCACTGCAAACCACATCGTAATTGCGGGCTTTCAATTCATCCATATAAGCCTGCCATTCTCTTACCTCCAATTCAACTTTTATACCAGCCTGTTTCGCAGCCTCCTGGAAGAGCAATCCGATATTTTTGCGGATTTCATTACCCTCGTTGTATTTGAATTTGATAATCATCTCGGTTTTTTTGCCGCCGATATTTTTATCTACTACACCATTTTTATCAGTATCGGTCCAACCTGCATCTGCCAAAAGTTTTTTAGCAGCTTCTACATCGAATTTTACCTCCTTGATATCATTGTTGTAGTAAGGTTTTTTTGGATTGATTGGTGAATTACATTTAATAGCTAATTCGCTGTACAAACTTGTGATAATATCTTCTTTATTAACCAAATGTGCAAGTGCTTTCCTCACACGTTTGTCGCTGAATTTAGGATTTTTTGTATTAATACCCAAATAGATACAGTTAAAAGTTTCGGGTGTTGACAAATCGTATAATTTTTGAAAATTATCATCTTCTTTCAATTCAATGAATTTTCTGGGTTTCAACAGTCGAAGTACATCGAGGCTTTCGTCTTGTGCATTGGTAATAGCAGTACCTTCGTCGCTTACTACTTTAAAGGTAATTTTTGGCGGAACTGCCTTCAGGACCGGATTATTCTTCAGTTTATCACCCCACCAGTTTTTTTTGCGGTCGAGTACAAGGTATTGTCCATTTTTCCATTCTGTGAACTTGTAAGGGCCTGCACCAACAACAACCTGACGGTCAAACTTAGGATCATTGAACTGATCGGCAAAACGCGAAAGTTCATCATTGGATGCCAACTCAGAATATTTTGCATTTAAGTTTTTGATAGTGATTTTCTTGAGCAGTCCCTCAGCATCGTAGATATGCTCGGGTATAATCTGTAAATCTCCCGAAGACTCCTCAGCAGAGAAATAACGGTCTTTTGAGTAAATAGTAAACTTTTTATTATTTGACTCATCAACTACGATATCTTTGACAAATTCAAAGTAAGGCTTTTTCTGACCAGAGTTCACCATTGGAACTTTAATAGTCTTGATGGTAAAAATATAATCGTAAGCGGTTACAGGCTTACCGTCGTCCCAAACTGCTTCTTTTGCAATTTCGTAGGTGAGCGACATACCACCTTTGTACTCTCCTTCTGTAATCTCCTTAATTTCAGGTCGTTTGAGTGCCAATTGAGGGACTAGCTGCAAAGTTTTTTCATCAAATTCCAACAATCGGGAAAAGATAAGGTTATTAATGTTTTGTGCATGATCACTTACCGAATTGATTGGATTAAGACTCTCGGGCTCGCTTAGCAACCATACCGTGACTGAAGGGTCATTGGCTTTTTTGCTGTTCATTTTCGATCCACCGCTGTTGCTTTTTACATTATCGCCGTTGCAAGCTGTCAGTAAAACAGCAGTCACAACGGACAAACCCAAAAACTTTACAAATTTTATGGTGTTCATACTTTTATTAGGATTATTGGTAATTTTTTGAAAACTCTGATAAAACTCCAAACTCGGGGCACAAAATTAAATTTTTTTTGG
>CAMDAB010000204.1 GCA_945888475.1 Saprospira grandis DSM 2844
GTACTGCAAAGGTACGACAGTATAGGTGTTGCATCAAATGGCATTTTTCTTAATTGTTAATTATAGGTAAATTACTTATTTTGTTTTGATGTAATGTTAACAAAAAAACGGCGCAGTTCCCCAACTGCGCCGTCAATTTTCCCCAAAAATTACCCTATGAAAAAACTAAAACTATGAAAAACTTGTGAATGATTTGCTCATTTCACAGTACAAAATTGCGCCTATTTGCAAAGCTACACAACGGCATTTTTCTTACTTTTTAAAAAATAGGCATTTTACTTATTTTCGCAAAAAAAATATTTTACTCAAAATCCCCTGAAAAATAATACAGTTATGAATCAAAGTAGCTGCTATGTTAATGTAATGTTAAGTATCTTTTATTTTATTTTGACATATCATTATTCAATATTGAGCAAATGAGCGCAAATAATTTTCTTTGGTAACGGCTTTTTTTGGCAGAAATTGGGTTGACGCGGGTTGTAAGTCGCTAACCTTTTATTCAAGGGCAAGGCTTTGACAATGTAGGGCAGTACAAGAAATATAAATTTACTTATCATCCGGAATAGTTACCGTTCCGTTGTTGTTGGGTTTTGCCGCTGGTGCATCATCGTTTTCAACCTTAAGGGTTCTCAGTTCTCCATTGGGCGTTAGCCATACAAATTCCTTTTCTCGTTTGATTTCAACCTTTGGTTCGGGCTGTTTCAGTCGGAATTTCACTTTGAGGCTGTACATAAACTGTACCGCAGGTTCGAGCAATGCGGGATTTACAATGATTTCAAAATCATCGTAAGCAACTTTTTGGTAAAAATGCGTGAGGGCCTTATCTGCATTATTGATTTTACCTTTTGAGGTGCCGTCTAATGACTGACTTGAAAAGGCCTTGTATGAAACATAGCGTTCGTTTGGATAGGCTGCTTTTTCTTCTTCGGTTGCAAAGCGGTAAGTGTCGTCCAATTCCAGACCAAGTATTTCAAATTGGGTAATTTCCTTGTTAATATATTCGACGGCTCGTTTACGCAAATCGTGATATACTTCCTCGCTGTTTTCGACGAAATAATCAACCTTAACAATATCGTAAATCTCATTTTTGGCAGCAGCGCTCATCATTTTACCCAATTGCCTGTGGTCGCTGTACCTGATGTGAACATTCTGCTGGATTTCAAATCCTTTTGGAATTTCATTGAAGGTTTTTTTGCTAAAAAGTTTTTTCTCTTCCTCAAACTCGTAAACTGGAACGAAGGAAACCAGGTCGAGATAAATGTCCTCTCTTTTAACGCCCGCTGCAATAAGTTGGTTAACAAAGGCATCGAAACGCTCATTGAAAATCCTGTCGGCCTCCTCTGAAGTCTGTCCCAGCTGTTTCATATTAAATATGGCCGTATAGCTACTTGCAGTCTGATTGCTCAGTGCATTTACTTCGAGCATAACTGTGCGCTCATCGATCCACTGCGCCTGCGGAATGTTATCCGTTAGTTTAGTAACCGGATTGCCCGTATTATGATTGTAATTGCTATTCTTTTCGTAAATGTTATTGCCGCTTACTTGTGCGATGCATTCAACTGAGAGGCACAATAAACTAAATAAAATTAAGTTTTTCATTGGAATTTCGATATCTGCCTTATTTTTTGGAAATTAGTACCCTAAAAGTTACCTTTGCGCAAAGTTCGTAAAGAATTGAGATAAATTCAAAATAAACAAATTATTTAATTGAAACTGCTGTATGTTGCAGTTCAAAAACAGCTATAAAAAATGGAATTAGAGGCATTTGTACTTGCATCGCAATATCTCTCGGAGGTTGAAACAACTGAACTAATAAACGAAGCGCAGGCCGAGCAGTTCAGAATAAAGTTTTTAGGTACCAAAAACATCTTAAAACCTATATTCGACGAGATGCGCAACATTCCGAATGAACGCAAAAAAGAATTCGGACAATTGTGCAATAAGGTAAAAACTCTTGCCGAAAATAAATTTCAGGAGACCAAGAACAAACTCGACCGTGCCAAGCTCAATCAGTTTGAATCAATTGACCTAAGCGCTCCAGCTGAGCCTTATAATATTGGCAGCCGTCACCCGGTTTCATTGGTAATGGAAGAGATGGTGGGCATTTTTGAGCGTATCGGATTTTCGGTTGCTGAAGAGCGTGAAATAGAGGACGACTGGCACAATTTTACCGCTTTGGGAACTCCCGAAGATCACCCCGCCCGCGATATGCAGGACACTTTTTACCTAAAAGAAAGTGCCACTATGTTGCTCCGTACACATACTTCGCCTGTTCAGGTTCGTACCATGCTTTCTCAAAAACCGCCAATTCGCATCATAGCACCTGGACGCGTGTACCGCAATGAAACTATTTCGGCGAGATCGCATTGTCAGTTTCATCAGATAGAAGGGTTATATGTTGCTGAAAATGTTAGCTTTGCCGACCTCAGACAGACCCTCTATTATTTTGCAAAAGAAATGTTTGGTGCCACAAAAATCAGGCTGCGCCCCTCCTATTTTCCATTTACCGAACCAAGTGCCGAAATGGACGTTTATCTGGGTCTTGAAACTGAGCGCGATCAGCGTCTGACCAAAGGCACCGGCTGGCTCGAGGTCTTAGGCTGCGGTATGGTTGACCCTGTAGTGCTGAAACATTGCGGTATAGATCCTGAACAATACAGCGGTTTTGCTTTTGGTATTGGCATTGAGCGTATTGCCCTTTTCAAATATCAGATCGACGACATCAGGCTTTTCTTCGAAAATGACCTCCGCTTCCTCCGTCAGTTTGGCCCCTCAAATATTTTTTAAGCTGATGCGATTTACTGTAGTTTTTGTAATACTCTTATTGGGGCTAATCTCCTGCAATGAACCCGAAAAACCAAAAAATGCAGAGGAGACGCTACGCGCATTTCAACTGGCAATCAATGTATTGGATATCGGAACAGCTCAAAAACTGGCAGTTGAAAGTACCAAAAAACAGTTACAACTTTTGGCTGTTGATATGAAAATGTCATCAGCTGAAGCAGTTGCCGCCAAAAAGAAAACGCTTTTCACGGAAATCAAAACCGTCAAATGCAGCGGAGATACTGCAAAAAAGCTTTGCACTCTTTGCTGTGGTATTGACAATAAAGAAAAAAATGCCATCCTGATTCAACAGAACGGAAGCTGGCTGGTTGAGATGGATTTTGAAATGGCAGACAAATAAACCATTTTCAAATGCGGCATTTCATCTTATTTCTGCTGATTTTAACCTTCAGACCCTTGTTTGGCATTTCCGAACAGGATTGCTTTATCCATTTACCTGACAGCAGCAAACCGCTTGAGCTAAATTATAAAATTTTTTCTGCCGATAAAAATATACCCGCAGCAAATCTTTCGGCCAAAGAATTGAACAGCTTGAGAGAGGGGGATATTTTACTGCGTAAAGGTTATGGTTGGATCAGTGACAGAATAGCCGATTTGCTGGATGAAAAAATACGTATTACACATTGCGGATTGATTTTGACCAAAGGCTACACTGAGCCGCATATTTTGCATACCATGTCTGACGATCGTACAAATGGAATTTTTGTCGAGCCGCTAAGTGCCTATCTCAAGCAAAGCCAGCAGGGCAGTCTTGTAGGCATACGTTTGAAAGCAGCAACCGAAATGAATGAAGCAGTTGTGTTGGAATCGAAAAGACTGCTGGCAAAAAAAATTCCCTTCGACCTGGCTTTTAACGATTCCGACAGCAGTAGTTTTTACTGTGCCGAACTCTTCTCAAATGCCTTCAGAAATGTATTTAAAAGAGACCTGCTTCCCGAAAAAATTAATATATACGGTTTAAAGGCTATCAGAATGCGTAATTTCCTGAATCCAAATGAATTTGAAATTCTCTTTAATCAATTTGAGTATTAGCAGAAAATCTTAGTTAATTACTGTTAAAATAAAGGAGAATCTCATTCAAAATTGTTTAAATTTGCCAATTAGAAAATATACAATAATATAAATAATAAATACTGATATGCACTCAACAGATATACAGGCGCTTAACCAAAAAATTCATGCGGAGAGCGAAGTAATAGAAAGACTTTTGAACGAAACTTCGAAAGTCATTGTAGGTCAGCAATACATGCTCGAAAGGCTCATCATAGGGCTCTTGGCTAAGGGACATATTTTACTTGAAGGCATGCCCGGTTTGGCTAAAACATTAGCAATCAATACGCTATCCAGAGCTATTGAGGCTAAGTTCCAGCGCATTCAGTTTACACCCGACTTACTACCTGCCGATATTGTTGGTACCATGATTTATAATCCATCGAGCGGTAATTTTCAGGTGCGCCGCGGTCCGATTTTTTCAAATTTTGTTCTTGCCGATGAGATCAACCGCGCTCCGGCTAAGGTACAGTCGGCACTGCTCGAAGCCATGCAGGAAAGACAGGTAACCATCGGTGACCAGACCTATCCGCTCGAAGAACCTTTCCTGGTGCTTGCTACCCAAAACCCTATAGAACAGGAAGGAACCTATCCCCTTCCCGAAGCTCAGAGTGACCGTTTTATGCTGAAAGCCAAAATTGGTTATCCAAGCAAAGAAGAAGAACGCCAAATTATCAGGCTGAATATGGCCGGCGAGTTTGAGAAAATCAGACAGGTGGCCAATATCAATGATATAATTCAGGCGCGCAAAACTGTACGCGAGGTGTACATGGATGAACGAATTGAAAAATATATTCTCGACATAGTTTTCGCAACACGCGAACCTAAAGAGCACAATCTTCCCGGACTAAGTGACCTGATTTCTTACGGTGGTTCGCCACGTGCAAGTATCAACCTAGCGCTTGCGGCAAAAGCATATGCCTACATGCAGCGCAGAGGCTATGTGATACCCGAGGATATCAGAGCCATTTGCAAAGATGTGCTGCGTCATCGTATCGGGCTTACCTATGAGGCACAGGCTGAAAATATCAGCGCTGAAGACATCATCGATAAAATTCTTAATACCATAAAAGTACCTTAGACCGAAACGATGAGCCTCAGCATCAAAGAAATTCTTCGAAAAGTCCGCAAAATTGAGCTGAAGACCAAGGGTCTATCCAGCATGGAATTTTCAGGCTCTTATAAAACGAGCTTCAAGGGCAGGGGTATGTCTTTCAGCGAGGTTCGATTGTATCAATATGGTGATGATGTAAGAAATATTGACTGGAATGTAACTGCCCGTACCGGTGAACCGCACATCAAAATATTTGAAGAGGAAAGGGAACAAACCTTTATGCTGCTTATAGACATTTCAGGCTCTTCCTTTTTTGGGGCCAATGCACAGGCAAAAAACGAATACATTGCTGAAATTGCTGCCACGCTTGCATTTTCGGCTATTAGTAACAATGATAAAGTAGGTGTCATTTTCTTTAGCGACAGGATTGAAAGATACCTGGCACCGAGAAAGGGTCATAATCATATTTTGCGCATCATCCGCGACCTGCTTTTTCTGAATCCCAAAAGCAAGGGCACCAACCTGGGTTTATCGCTCAAATACCTCAACAATCTTTTAAAGAGACGCTGTACCGCCTTTCTTATCTCCGACTTTATGACTGCTACTTACGAAAAAGATCTGAAGGTGGCCTGTTCCAAACATGATATTGTGGGTGTTCATATTTATGATACGAGAGAAACCGAAATGCCGAATATTGGCCTTTTGCCTGTTATCGATGCCGAGGGCGGAAAAATGATCTGGGTTGATACTGCTTCGCAGACTGTTAGGGATAATTATCGAAATAAATATGAGGAGAACCTGCAATATTTTTATAATACATTTTCAAAAGTCGGAGCCGATGTTTTGAGTCTGGGCACACATGAGTCATATGTAAATACCCTCAGGAAATTCTTCAAAGAGCGTTCTTCCATCTAAACCGAAATTCAAAAATGCCCCGCATCTTACTGCTCATATTTTTTATTTTTTTTGGCCTCTCAACATTTGCTCAAAAGGTCAGCCCTTCGCTCAAGATTGAGGCGAATGATGTCCTCATTGGCGATCAGGTAAAAACCACGGTTAGTGTTGAAATTGAGCAGGGTAAAAATGTGAGTTTCCCAAAATTAAGTGAATACTGGAAAAGTGAAAATGTTGAAATTTTAAATCTTTCCGATATTGAAAAAAGTAATTCGAA
>CAMDAB010000205.1 GCA_945888475.1 Saprospira grandis DSM 2844
TTCTTTACCAGATAAATAATCTTCAATGATTATCCGCTTTTGTTCTTTCGACAGAAATAACCTATTTTCTATCCATTGTCCTAAAATAACTTTACTTTTTACTTTCATTTTTACACTTTTTGTGTAAACCTATTTTAGGACAAGTCAAATAGTTAAATAAAACCTGGATCTTATTTGTCCAGTCCCATCGGGACGAACTGTTCTTAGCTTAAATGCAATAGAAATAGGATTGAGCACCATCGGGGTGACCTGAAAATCGTAATCGTTCGTCAATCTGTAAAATCCGATAGCTATCGGATCCGTATAACGCAGTTAATCTGCTGTCATCAGTTTTGACGCAGTAACATAAAAATCCGTGTGAATCGGTTCAATTTGTGTAGGACAAAGTCCAGATCTGTGTTCTGAATTAGATGAAAGATGAAAGGGTGAAAGATGAAAGGGTGAAAGATGAAAGGGTGAAAGATGAAAGTTTTTCCAAACGGCTTTAGCCTTTGTGAAAAACAATACCAACGGAGCGCGGTATTTTAATGCCGCAGTAGAAGAAAGGATGTCTCGTCCGGCAGACGAGACCAAACGGATTTAGCCTCTGTGAAAAACAAATAAAAATATACTAAAATCAATTTCCTAAATCGTCCATTTCGGGCGTTTTTTTTAAACACATTTTCATTTCACAATATTCCGAAAAGTAAGATTAATCCGCTCCCCTACTACCTTAGCAGTTTTTGGCACTGCATGCTGAAAATGTTCCTGCGTGCGTCCCCGCATTAGGAGCAGCGAGCCCGACGGCAAAAGAAAATCTTTTTTAGCAGCAATAATTCCCTTTCTGGGTCTGAACAAAAACCTTCTTTCGGCGCCAAGGCTTATCGATACAATAAGCGGTTCGGGACCAAGTTCCTTTTCATCGTCGCTGTGCCAGCCCATACTGTCGGCTCCGTTGCGATAAAGATTTGCCAAAGCAGAATTGAAAATACTCCCAATTTCTTTTTCAATCAGCGTTTTAATTATCATCAAACTTTCTGACCAGAACTGCGGATGATGCGTTATTCCTGAATAGGTATACTGCACTCCCGGGTCGGCGTACCAGGCAAGCAGGCGCGGTTGCCAGTGTTCTTTGCCGAAAAGGCGGATTTTTTCCTGTTGCCACTGCAGTCCAGTTCTTAATTTCTCAAAAAAGAAAGCAGCCTCTTCGTCATTTAAAAACTCCGGATAATAGCGCAATTCGCTCTGTTCATCCAGAAAAATATGTTCCATGTGCACCTTATTTATAAATTTGTTTTATTTACCTGATAAATATCATTGAAGCTTAAACAAAATTAAAAGACAATCTGCTTAAATTAGCACTAAATTTGTGTTTGAAAATTATAATAAAAAATCCCGATACAGTATGGCTCAATCGAAAGCAATGAAATGGATAAAGAGAATCCTGATTGGATTTGCAATTTTTTTGGTCGTTTTTGTGGCTGCTGCGCTTACACTACCAATTATCTTCAAGAAACAAATTCTCGAAGCCGTTAAAAAAGCTGCCAACGAACAACTTACAGCTAAGATTGATTTTAAGGATGTGAGCCTTTCGCTACTATGGACTTTTCCAAACTTCAGCTTTACAATGAAGGATTTGACCATAACAGGCAGCAAAGAATTTGAAGGGCTGAAACTGGCCGATGTAAAAGACCTGAGTCTGCGACTAAACCTTTGGACTGTAATGGGCGGAAAATATGAGGTTAATTCTATAATTTTCGACAAAGCAAAATTCTATGTCAAGGTTTTGAATAATGGCAAGGCCAATTACGACATTATGAAGCCCGACAGTCTGCAAAAAGAATCAAGTTCTGACAAATTCAGCGCAAGGCTCAGTTATTATGAACTAAAAAATACTGATATCACTTACGATGATGCACCCAATAGCACGTTCATCAAAATTGTGAATATGAATCACAAAGGAAGCGGCAATTTAACAGAGGCTACTTACGATTTTTATACAAAAACCCTCATCGATGAGTTTTCACTCAGTTATGATCGCATAAGTTATTTTACCAAAACAAAGGTGGATGTCAAACTGGACGTGGCTGTTGATATGAATAAAATGGCCTTCAAACTCATGGATAATTCATTTAAATTCAATGCGCTGGAACTGAAAGCCGATGGTTTGATAGAAATGCCCGGCAATGATATTAAATTTACAAATTTGAAATTCAGCGCGCCAGGTGCCAGCTTTGCCTCAGTACTTTCGATGATTCCAGCTGCATACACCAAAGATTTTGCAAAGGTAAAAACAAAGGGCAATTTCAGCATGTCGGGTATGGTGAACGGTATTTATAACGATAAGTCTTATCCTGCTTTTAATCTTAACCTGAAAGTAAGCGATGCAGAGTTTAAATATCCCGATCTGCCTATGGCTGTAACGAATATTTACACAGATATGTCCATCAACAGTCCAAGTTCCAATTTGGACAATATGACTGTGAATGTGTCGAGATTTGCCATGAAATTAGGAAATAACCCATTCGAAGCGATGCTCAAACTCAGCACAGCTATGAGCGATCCTAATATCGACAGCAAGGTAAAAGGAAAAATCGATCTTACAGAATTGGCCAAAGCTTTCCCAATGCAGGATGTATCAACTTTGAATGGAATTATCGAGGCTAATCTTGAAGCAAAAACCAGACTTTCCTATGTTGAAAAACAGGAGTATGACAAGGTGCAAATGAAGGGGCAGCTGCTCATTGCAGGTTTCAATTACATAGCCAAGGGCATGCCTGCCGTCAACATCAAAAAAATGAAGATGGATTTTACGCCTAACAATGTTAACCTGGAGGATTGCGACCTTAGAATCGGAAAAAGTGATATTCAGGCCAAGGGTAAATTAGACAATATACTTACCTATTTCTCAGGCAATAAAATCATGAAGGGCAATTTGACCGTCAGCTCTACCCTATTGGACATCAATGATATGATGAAGCCATTTGGAACTGCTGATTCGGTGGATACAAAGGCCGCAACCAACATGAGCGATACAAGTATTGCTGTAGCTGGCGATGAAAAAATCTTCGATCGTTGGGAATTTTCGACCGATTTCAAATGCAAAAAAATGCTCTACGATGTTTATGAAATCAAAGATATCGAGGCCGCTGGTTTCTTTTCTCCAAGCAGAGCAAAGCTTCAAAATTTCGAAATGCTCTTGGGTAAGATTGATATTAAGGCCAATGGTGAACTGGAAAATATTTTCCCTTATCTTTTCGACAATCAGGAACTTCGCGGCGAGATGAACCTAAGTTCAGCCTATATGAATCTGAATCAGTTTATGAACGAATCGGGCAAAGCTACTGAACCTGTTGCTCAGGCTGTACCTGTGAATCCCGAAACTGCAAAAAGTGAATATGAGCCTATTCTGGTGCCCTCAAATATCAATATGCACCTGACTGCTTCGATGACTACACTGATTTATGAGTCCTATAACTTAAAAAATGTCAAAGCCGACTTGCGTGTGCGAGACCAGAAAGTGGAGATCATCAATATGAGTTGTAATGCCTTTGGCGGATCGATAGCACTGAATGGAGAATACAGCTCTAAAAACCCAGAGGCGCCTACCTTTGCCTTCGGTTACGATTTAAAGCGCCTCGATTTTCAGGAAGTATCAAAAGGCGTTCCTGTATTGGCCTATTTTGCTCCAGCTATAAAATCGGTCTTTGGTAAATTCAGCTCCAATTTCAAAATGAATGCGGTATTGGGCAAAAATCTTTATCCAAAATTGAGCACAATCAATGCGGAAGGACTTTTAGAAACCTTCGATGCCACATTAAAGGGTTTGACACCTATGAAGGGACTCAGTGACAAACTTAAAATTGACGAACTGAGTAATTTTGTGCTCACCAATACCAAAAACTTTTTCAATATTCAGAATGGTAATTTTAGCATCAAACCTTTTGCTTTCAAATCAGGCGACATTGATATGACTTTTGGTGGATCTCATAATCTAGAACAGAAAATGAACTATAACCTAAAGATGCGCATTCCCAAAAAACTACTGGATAAGGCCGGTTTAGGGCAGGCTGCCAATGAGGGCATGAAAATGCTTTCGGGTCAGGCTTCGAAATTGGGCATCAAGGTAGAGGAAACTGAATTTTTAAATGTTGGGGTTGATATTGGAGGTACCTTAGCCAAACCAACGTTCATGCCTAAAGTATTGGGGGCAGAAGGTAAAAGCGGTCAATCGCTGGGCAATCAGGTCAAAGAAAACCTGAAAGAGGAAGCCGATAAATTGAAAAAAGAAGCTGAAGACCGCATTAAAAATGAAGGAGACAAGCTTAAAAAAGAAGCCGAAGAACGAGCCCGTGCCGAAGCAGACCGACTAGCAAAAGAATTGGAAGCAAAAGCAAAAGCTGAGGCCGACCGTCTGTCGAAACAAGCCAAGGATAATGTCGAAGTAAAAAGAATCCGCGACAGTATCGATAATGCACTCAAAGCTGCAAAAGATAAATTGTTAAAAGACAAATTGAAAGATTTTCCTAATCCTTTTAAAAAGGGGAATTAAGCGCTGGTCCACAATGCCTTGAATTTCAACAGTGCGTACAGATGCACTGAAGTAAAAATTAAAACGTTAAAATTCTGCTAAGCCAGTTATTGATTTACCCTTTGACTAAACAAGGGGTATTCCGATATTTTTTTGAACACATATTTGTTGGGCATCGACTGAGCTGCTTTCAAAAATGCCCTTAATTCTTCGCAATTGACAGCATCGCAAAAAGACTGATCATGCATTAGCACCACAATATGCCCAAGACTGTAAGCAGGGTACTGTTTGGGATAACGGCTATTTTCAATTTCAATCAGCCGCTGCATAAATTGCTGATGATCTTTTAGTGTATTGAAATCCCAGTCAACATCCCAGCCTATCATGTCAAATCCTGCATCACGCAGTTTTTCAGCCGGTACAGTTTTAGTTCTGAATCTTGAACTATCGCCTTTTATACTCCACATATTTTTACCTGGTGCCCTGCCAATATTATTACTGAATTTCAATGTGTCACGGCAAAGTCTAAAATCGGCAACAACCCCATCGGGATTGGCATAGTAGCTTTTGTAACTATCATTGGCATGTGACCAAGAATGATTGCAAAGCTCCATAAAACTGTAATTAGGATAGGATTTAAAAATTTTCTGCTGTAATTTTGAACCGAAAACATGTTTTCCAACTATAAAAAAGGAACTTTCAACCTTGAACTCTTCTAAGATCTTTAACAGATTTGGGCTGCAGTTGTTGGGTCCGTCGTCGAAGCTAAGGTAGAGATATACCACCGAATCTGAGTATGAAATAGGCTTTTTCTAGTTCTTATTCCGTATACTGTCTTGGTGAACCTGTTTAATACTATCGCTGTAAGTTGTTTTCTCCACCTGCGTAGATACTTTCTCTGTTTTACAGGAATAAAACAAAATGAAAGCAACGATAAAGGCAGAAATGGTATTTTTCATCTGTATGCTAGTTAATAGATATTTTAACCTTTTTGCGTTACAAATGTAGGATTTTATAGTGAATGTTTTATTGTCTTATGTTTAATTAATATAAAATATCAAAAAGTGGAAATCTTTCGATGATGGGTTATTTCTTCCATCTAAATAAATTATAGAAAGGATTAGTATCAATCTTTGCGAAAAATACTCAGCGATGTTAATTGATTTGAAAAGCAATTGAAATTGCAAAAACAAATTAAGCGATTGAGATTGAAAATTAAAATTAGTATATAAATACACCTATTATTATATGTTTAAAATAATAACCATCTGCTGCGACCAGAGCTATATTTCTGTTTTTAGTGAAAACTGTTTCGAAAAAACAGCAAGAAACGGCATGCTGCTGTCCGACAGAATCCCTGCCCAAAATTTTAAGATTGCGCGAAAGTATGCCAGGCTACTGTACCGATTGGCATTTATCTGGAGACCCGACCCTGATAATCATACAAAAAGGCATCCTGCGGATAAGCCTGCAAAATGGCATTTATAAAGATTTTAAGTCAGGAGATATGTTTATTGCTGCCGATAATCTGCCTGAAAATATTGTTTTTG
>CAMDAB010000206.1 GCA_945888475.1 Saprospira grandis DSM 2844
ACGGAAATCAGCAGCCTCTTTGAAACAACAACGCTGATCTTCAATCTGAACAATGGCTGTAACGACACAGCGGCAATTACCATCACGGTAAATCCAACCGAGAGCATCTTTGTACCGAATGCCTTTACACCAAATGGTGACGGCGTAAACGATGTGTTCACTATCTACGGATCGACCGATGTACAAAGAGTAGAGCGCGTGCTAATCTTCGACAGATGGGGCGAACTGGTCTATGAAGCGACCGACTTTGCACCAAATGATCTAGCAAATGGCTGGGATGGTACCTTCAAAGGTAAGAAACTGAACCCTGCAGTCTTTGTGTACTATGCCGAGATAACGCTCATCAATGGCGATACAGTGACGAGAAAGGGTGATGTAACGTTGATAAGGTAGGAGATTTGAAGAGGAAAGAAGTGGAGAGGAAAGAAGTTGAGAATTTGTCTCGTTCTGCAAACGAGATGAGAATGAGACATTTGAGAATTCTTGCATTGAATATGAACCGCGGCTATACAGTGAAAGGGAGAGGAAAGAGGAACCGATCTCGTCCCATGACGAGAGCGCTCCACGAGGTGAAAGGGTGAAAGGGGCGAAGAATTATAATTTGTCTCGTTCTGCAAACGAGATGAGAATGAGACAATTTGGGAATTTGCCAATTTGAAAAATGGTTTTCAATCTGTTTCGTTATGCAGATGAGAAGAGCGCTCCGCGGTATTTTAATAGCGCTTTAGAGTTTGAAGAATTTTCCTAAGGGTACTCAAAAACTTCCTCTATAGCTTCCCTGATTGCTCGGGAAAGAGCTATGTAGGGGCCTTTTTTAAAAAACAATAGTTAATAAAACTTTCAACTTTTAAACTTAGATAGCATAAAAAAAGACGGCGGTAGCCGTCTTTTTTTGTGACTAAGAATATTTGCACTTATTATTATATTCACTGCTTTAACAATTGGGGTTTATTAGATGGCGGTAAATAACTGTTCATAAATAATGATATGATTTTGCTTAGCGGAGCCTTCGGGTTCAATGAAAAGATTTTTTAGACTGGCTAGACAGAAAATGCAAATGAACTGTCCTCGTCAAATATGAGTAGGGCGATACTTTCTAACGCACACAATAAGAACTCAGAAGGGCTCACTAAAAAAAGATTTTATTCGCTTCGCGGAGCCTTCGGGATTAAAGTTGTTATTATTTGTGAGTGGATTCTCGTATAAAAAAAGCCGTCTGAAAAAATTCGTTAGCTGGAACTTCATTTCTTCGAATTTGAAATTTTTTATAATTTTACTGTTGAGAATGAATTCGGTTCAAAAAATTGCCATTTCGTTTGCAGAACAGACAAACTAGATTCTTTCACAGCGCCGAGCGCTCAGGTCTAAGGACTAGATCGGTTTCTTTTCAAATTTTTCCTCTTCGGCTCTTTTCTCTTCAATTCTAAAATCTCTGATCTCCCAAAAATGCGCATCATATTATTTACCGGAAAAGGCGGTGTTGGCAAAACCACATCGGCAGCGGCAACGGCTCTGCGCTGTGCACAAGAGGGTTATCGTACACTGGTAGTTTCGACCGATCCGGCGCATAGCCTATCCGACGCCTTAAATACAGAACTGAAACCAGAGCCGGTCCAGATTGCCGAAAACCTCTGGGGGCAGGAATTCGATGTGTATTATTCCATGAAAAAACATTGGGACAATATGCGTAACCTTATGTTAACGGTTTTTCGCTGGCGTGGTGTAAAAAATATAGTAGCAGAGGAATTGTCGGTACTGCCCGGTATGGAAGAAGCATCTGCATTTTTGTGGATTGAACAATATTACCGCGAAAAAACCTGGGATGTGCTGATTATCGACTCGGCCCCCACCGGTGAAACCCTTACACTGCTTTCGCTACCGCAGGTGATGCAGTCCTGGATTAACAAGGCCCTGCCCAAACTAGCTATTAAAACCTTAGGCTCCATCATTCGGAAAACAAGCGGAGTGCCATTAGACAAAGGTTTCGAAGAATTGGACAAGTTATTTACCAAGCTCGAAAATGTGCAGAAAATCATGCTCGACCCCACAGTCTGTTCCATACGCATCGTGGCAAACCCCGAACGCATGGTCATTCAGGAAGCAAAACGAGCTTATACCTACTTGCAGTTGTACGGATATAATGTGGATGGAATCATCGTGAACAGAATCCTGCCTGAAGAAATGGGCATAAAAGGTTCTGTTTTCGAAAAATATGTAAAATCGCAAGCCGAATATCTACAGGAAATTGATGAAAGCTTTGCACCGCTGCCTATTTTCAAGGTTCAACACCTGGGTCAGGAAGTTTTTGGCTTGGAGCTTTTAGATAAAATTGGTCGCAGTATTTACGGAGACCTCGATCCCCAAAAAATCCTCCATCGCGAAAGTCCTTTTGCAGTTAAAGAAGAAAAAGATCATTATGTGATATCCATGCACCTACCTTTTATCGGAAGTTCTGATTTTAAGCTGAACAAATACGGAGATGAACTGGTCATCAATCTGGGTGGGCGGAGAAAATCGATTTATCTGCCCCGTTTTGCAAATTATCTCGAATTGGATGGCCATGAATTTAAGGACAATTGGCTGAATGTAAGGTTAAAGAAGAGCAAAATCTAATTCTTATATTTTGCCTGCCAATTTTTTTGGTCAAAAATGAAACTTTTTTCTAATCTGTACGTATCAGCTAATTGCGTTGTGGTCTGAATCAAGGCCCTAAAGATTAAATAAGCTCCGATTTATTAACCAAATATAGGATATGACAGCACTTGCACTCAACCTTGTTCTCGATTCGAATCCAAATAATATAGCTGAGGTAGAGCCTTATATTCATCTTATATTTAAGGAATTGAATCTGGATGAATCGCTTTTTGGAAATATGCTGATTGCACTGACCGAAGCTGTTAGCAATGGCATCATTCACGGTAATAAATGCAATGAAAGCAAAAAAGTAAACATCAATACTTTGTCTTTTGCAGACAAGGTATGCTTACGTGTTGAGGATGAAGGAAATGGTTTCGACCCACACAACTTACCAGATCCTACTGCACCTGAAAATTTACTGACCCTTGGCGGAAGAGGCGTATTTCTTATGCAACATCTTGCCGATACAGTGAGTTTTTCTGAGAATGGTCGCGTAGTTCAACTTGAGTTTAATAAAGTATAAAATATTTTCAAAACATAAAGATTTGGCAGCAATGCCAAATCTTATTTTTTTATGAATGTTGTATGGACAATTTTGAAGGTTTTGATGCGGACATTTTTGAAGAAGAAGGCGATCCGATTGTTTTTCACAGCGAAGAAATCGATTTTGAATTGGACAATAGCGAAAAATTGGCCGAATGGATAGAGGCCAGCGCATCGGCCGAGGGTAAAGCTATTTCGGCTGTCAATATTATTTTTTGCTCAGATGAATACCTTTACCGGATGAATATGGATTATCTTCAGCATGATACCTACACCGACGTAATTACCTTTCCATATTCCTCTCACGAGGACGATTTTATTGAAGGCGATATTTTTATCAGTGTGGATCGTACGGCTGAGAATGCCAAACAATTTGGAGTAAGTGCCGAGCTTGAGCTGAATAGAGTAATTATACACGGCATTTTGCATCTGATAGGTTATGATGACAAAACAGCGGAAAAAAAGAAAATAATGACGGCCAAAGAAGATGAGTATTTGGCAAAGTTGCTCTTGAATAGCTAAGAGGATACTTAACCAAAACTTAATATTTGTACTGGAAATTTTACAGCGATTTCTATTTTAACTTTGTATATTTGCATTTTACCAAAATCTTTAACGTTGCCTATGAGGTTGAAACTTTACACTGCGCTCCTTACATTTTTCCCCTTTCTAAGTCTCTTCGCTCAATATCCAATTTCTGTAATTGGAACCCCTACAGTATTAGAGAATTTTAGCTCCTTTACGGGTGCAGGATTTCAAGCAGTTCCAACTGCAGGACAGCTCGACTCTGATGCATGGGCAGTTACGGGCTGGTCAGACGGTGCTTTAGCCTTTGGCGGTACGCGTATTACTGCAAATACTGATTACACAAGAGGAGCTGTAACAGCTGCTGTTACAGCAGGAGGAATGTATAAAAATTCAAATTTTTCGGGCTTTTTAATGTTTCAGCCGGGAGGGTCTGACTTCGCACCCGGATCGATAACCATGCGTATACAAAATACTACAGGATCCACATTGACAAGTTTTGATGTAAGTTATTTACTGCTTTGTAATAACGATCAGTCAAGGTCAAATAATTTTAACTTCTCCTGGTCAGTCAACGGAACAAGTTTTGTCTCTGTCCCATCTTTAAATTTTACATCTACCGATGTAGCAGATGCCCTTGGATTTCAGTCTTCTAACAGAAGTGTAACCGTTTCTGGTGTTTCAATACCTAATAATGGTTTTATATTTTTAAGATGGAATAGTGCCGATGTAGGTGGTACAGGCAGTCGTGATGAGTTCGGCCTTGATAATATTACATTAACTGTTTATGATATTCTTGTGACTCCGGCATTGAACGATGGGGGAATAATCGTCAATGAAATTTCGAATGGCCCCTCAGGCGAAAAAGAATATTTTGAATTAGTGGTGATTGGTTCTGCGGCAAATCCTTTAGGAAATGTAGACCTTAGTGGTTGGTTAATTGATGACAATAACGGTGATTTTGAAGGACTTTTGACAGGTATGGGCATTGCATCCGGACATATGCGTATTTCACCCGGCTGTCTTACATCTGTTAAACCCGGTTCGATTGTATTAATTTATAACTCAACCGATTTAAATCCACTCATTGCGGCTGGCTTGTCCGATCCGACCGATGCAAATAATGATTGTGTTTATATTTTTACACCTTTCGACCCTTGTTTTGAAATTACTAATAACAGGCCTAATACTTCTCCGGCTACAAGTTCCTATTTTCCCTTCCAGTTGTCGGGTGATACCTGGAGCGTAATTGGCCTAGCGAATAGTGACGGAGATGCGCCTCAGACTAGAAAGCCCGATGGCACATTCTTTCATGGGTTTTCTTATGGTAATGTTGCTGATTTGCCAACAGATTTGTTTCCTAATTTTCCTGCCTTGTATGGTGGAGGCCAAGCATTCAATGTGATGGATGGTCCGGGCACGGCAAGAAATTATTTTTTCAACTGCGGTGATTTTACCAAAGCACCTAATTTCAGCAGGGGAGATGTAACGATTCCAGGAACCGAAACGCCGGGCGCCCCAAACAATGATGCCAACCGTTATTTTATCAATGCCATTAGGACAGGTACTTACGACTATACAAATCTAGCAAACCCATCAAACTGCGGTGCGCTAAACTCGCTGCCTTGTTTGACCTTGTTGGCTGTAAATCTTAAGCGATTTGAGGCCAACAAAGAGTTTGAGAACGTAAAATTGAATTGGGAACTTGAATCGGATAATAATGAATTTACAGTTTTTGAATTGCAAAGAAGTATCGATGCTGTTGATTTTAGCACAATTGCGACCATTGAAGGATATGATTCAGATACTCATTTCGAATATCTTGATACTGATCCGCAACGGAAAAACTATTACAGACTCAAGATTTTGGATTCAAACAATGAAATCAGTTACAGCTCAATCCGAAATGTAAATTTCGATAAATTTGCTGACCTTGCCATTTATCCAAATCCAATTAGTGCAGGCACAATCCTCAATATAAGACTAGATGCCAATATAAATGGCATCCAATTGTACAATGCAATCGGGCAAGTGGTTTATTATGAAATTTCGAGTGCA
This sequence comes from Saprospira grandis DSM 2844, assembly GCA_945888475.1. GTDB lineage: Bacteria > Bacteroidota > Bacteroidia > Chitinophagales > Saprospiraceae > Saprospira > Saprospira grandis_C. Next base: position 5,764 of record CAMDAB010000206.1, read on the forward strand.
GAAAATGTTGAAATTCCAACATATCTCGCTGCTGGAATTTATACCCTTGTCATTGATTTAGACGGAAGTCAGATCATCAGAAAATTGATAGTTGAATAATCCCAAATCCGTCATTAGAAATTCTATTACAACCCAAAATTGCTTTGGAACTAAGCACTTACTCGTTTTTTCGAGCTTGAAATAGGTGTGACTATTCCTTCACCCGAAAAAACTGTGTGAGCCCTTATCTCCTTCGCACTTTTGGCCTTC
>CAMDAB010000207.1 GCA_945888475.1 Saprospira grandis DSM 2844
TTCGACCCTTGGAACTGCTTATACAGCAATGCTAAGGGTTGATTACACGCATCCGATTCCCAAAAAAGAGATGAAAATTCAGACCGGATATCATCTTACACTTTCCGATGACAGAAATGATTTCAGATACCTGAATTTTGATACACTGAGTGGCGAAATGCAAAACGATAGCAGCAGATCTAATATCTTCAGTTACAAACAACAAATACAGGCCGTTTATGGTACTTTCAGTCATAAATGGAGTAAAAACTGGTCAGCCGAATATGGATTACGACTTGAATATGCCAATGTGAGACCTTTTTTGGAAAATACTGGACAGGCCTTCCCCTGGAGCTATTTTGGATTTTTCCCAACGCTGAATATTGCCTGCAACCTTTCTGAAACCAGTCAATTTGGAATTGAAATGGGCCGACAAATAGGCAGACCATGGATTTGGGATGTCAATCCTTTCCCTTCATTTACCGATCCACGATTCCTCAATATCGGAAACCCCTATCTGAGACCATCTTACACAAATAACATCGGTTTCAACTACTCAAAGTTTATGGGTAAGCAGTCGCTTAACTTTAGCCTTTATGGTTCCTACTCAACTGCTGAATCGACTAATATAACCAGCATAAACAGTAGCAACGGGGTACTAATTTCGACGCCTCAAAATCTTGGAGTCAGCTATAACACAGGCTTCGATTTTAATGGCAATTTCAATTTCCTGAAATATTTTTCACTGAACAGCTCGGTAAATGTATATTACCAATCGATGAATGCTGATAAAATTGACAAAAATCTGAGTTATTCAACCATCGGTACCGGTTCCAGCCTGTTCTTAAATTACAAATCAAAATTTGGTCTGAGTGCAAATCTGGGATTTCATTTCTGGTATACAGCAAGAGATATACAGGGTCGTACCATTCCAAATATTTGGCATTGGGCGTCGGTAACTCAAAATCTTTATAAAGATAAATTAAGACTGACCCTTTCTGCCAACAATCCATTTTTCCTTAACAGATGGACAGTTTATACCAACACGGCTTTCACGCAGGGTTATTCCAGAAGTATTTGGGAAAACAGGGTGTTATACCTTAGAATCAGCTATAATTTTGGCAAAACTGCAGTAAAAAAACAGAGAGCGAGCCGTCTTGAAGGCAGAACAAGCACCGAGGGCAATAACAATTCAAAAAGTTCAATGAAATAAAACATAATTGACTGGACTAAAAATCTGATCTCATTACTTTTTTTTTAATTAATATAGATATAATTTTGAAATATCACAAAAAGATTCGATCATTATATCCAAGTTACTTAAATTCTGAGCATGAGAAATAAAAAAATAAAAACTTTCTACACCGACAAACAGGTTTGTTTCGACAGTATCAAAGAAAAATCATTTTCACAGTCTCCTTTAAAACCGGCATTATTGATTGAAAAAATCAAAAATGGCCCATATTCTGAACTGTTGGATATTACAGCCGATTTTGAGCCCATTGCCAAAGAGGATTTTGAAATTGCGCACAGCAAGGAGTATATCGAAAATGTTTTTAACAAAACCGGCAATTATGCATCGAATGGCCTGCCCTGGTCTGAAAACCTGGCAAAAAGTCTGCCTTATACCAGTGGCTCCTTGTATGCCGCCAGTAAATTTGCCATCGAAAACCCCGATTTTCTTTGTTTTGCTCCAATTTCGGGTATGCACCATGCAAGACCAACTGCCGGCTCAGGTTTCTGCACCTTTTCGGGTCAGGTAATAGCTGCTGTTAAAATTTATGAACAATACGGAAAATCCTGTGCCTATCTCGACTTGGACGGACATTACGGAAATAGTATAGAAGATACTCGCAGGTTCAATCCTTTGCTCAACATTGCTATTCCTGAAGGCTGTAATTATAATCCCAGCGGGCGTAATGAAAGCTATTTAGCGTCATTCAAGACAAATTTGAGTGATCTTGCAACGCATATTTTGGCCGATCGTATACATTATGTAGTATTTGCTCATGGTGCCGATAGTCATGACCAGGACGATTTAGGCGGATCGCTCAATACCGAAAACTGGGTAAAATGTGCTGAAATTTTTGCTGAATGGGTTAATGAAATTTCGATCAAAAAAAATCAGCCGCTTCCTGTAGTACTTGCACTTTTTGGGGGCTACCGAAAAGATAATTACGAGGCTGTGTTGAATTTGCATATTAAATCCTTGATTAGCTGCAGCAACATTATATGTGGCAATAATTTTGAGGATAAACTCGAAATTGCTGAAAAAATCAGATAAAGCTTGCGAAAATTCAACAATTTATAAAGATTAGCAGCAGATGAACAGCAATAAACAGGATGAAAAAATTGCTAAAATGACTTTTGCCTCTGTTTATCCGCATTACATTAACAAAGTGGAAAGAAAAGGTCGAACCAAAGCCGAACTGCTTGCAGTCATTCAATGGCTTTGTGCTTTCGACGAACAAAAGCTAGAAGAGCTCATTGAATCGAAGGTAAATTTTGAAGCATTTTTCGCTGAGGCAAACTTAAATCCAAACGCAAGGCTCATCACTGGAAAAATATGCGGCATAAGTGTAGAATCTATTGAAAATCCACTAACTCAAAAAGTAAGATATTTGGACAAAATTGTGGATGAATTGGCAAAAGGTCGCAAAATGGAGAAGATCCTGAGAAATGACTTATAAATTCAAATTGATAAAAAGTTATTTTTCTAAAAATCTATACTTTCTTTGGCTATTAAATTTCAAAGACCTACATTTGCGGAGCTCATCAGAACCTACAACTGCTGCTGCTGAAATTTTTTAACAGAAAACATTCTTCAAATGAAACTCTGGCAAAAAGAAGGTACAGAAGTAAATAAAGAAATTGAACGTTTTACCGTTGGCCGCGACCGCGAATTGGATGTTCTTTTAGCAAAACATGATGTAACGGGTACTCTGGCCCATATCACGATGCTCGAAAGCATTGGCTTGCTCGAAAAAGCAGAACTACCAGTTCTGATAAAGGAGCTGAGAAATATTTACCAGGAAATCATCGAGGGTAATTTTGTTATCGAAGATGGCATCGAGGATGTACATTCACAAGTAGAATTATTACTAACCCGTCGCCTTGGCGAAATGGGTAAGAAAATCCATAGTGGCCGTTCGAGAAATGATCAGGTTCTGCTCGACATGAAACTCTTTATCCGTTCAGAATTGAGAGAGGTGGTTGAATTGATTGAACCGCTGATCAAAACTTTGATTTCTTTAAGCGAACAAAATAAGGATATCCTACTTCCCGGTTATACGCATTATCAAGTAGCAATGCCATCCTCCTTCGGTCTTTGGTTTGGCGCCTATGCCGAAAGTTTAGTCGATGACCTGCAGGTTTTACTGGCAGCATTTAAAATCTCCAACAAAAATCCTTTGGGCTCGGCAGCTGGATATGGTTCTTCATTTCCGCTTAACCGTACAATGACCACCAATCTGCTTGGATTTGACAATCTGAATTATAATGTGGTCTATGCACAAATGGGCCGTGGCAAAACCGAAAGAATAGTTGCCGAATCATTGGCATCGGTAGCTGCAACGCTGGCTAAGCTTTCTCAGGATGTTTGCCTTTATATCAATCAGAATTTCAGCTTCATCAGCTTTCCGGCACATTTGACCACGGGTTCAAGCATTATGCCGCACAAGAAAAATCCGGATGTTTTTGAATTGATCCGTGCAAAGTGTAATAAAATCATGGCTCTGCCAAATGAGATTATGCTCATAACTGGGAACTTGGCCTCGGGTTATCACCGCGACCTTCAAGTCATCAAAGAAAGTTTCTTACCTGTTTTTGCTGAAATCAAAGATTGCTTGGCCATTACAAATTACAGCCTGCAGCATATTGTCATCAATAAAGATTCCATCAAATCGAAAATTTACGATTATTTGTTCAGTGTAGAAGTTGTAAATGACCTTGTGCTTAAAGGCACTTCTTTCCGCGATGCGTACAGAATCGTTGGTGAAAACATCGAAAAGGGTAATTTTGAACCAAACTACGATGTGAATCATACACACGAGGGCTCTATTGGAAATCTTTGTAATGACAAAATACAGGGAATGGCCGATGAAATATTGAAACAATTTCCATTTGGTTCAATTGATTCCGCATTGAACAAATTGCTCGATAAATAATATTTTTGCCCGTTGAGATTTTTTCAACGGGCATTTTTTTAAAAAACAGATTCAGAAACAATTCTTCTTTTCATCATATCAATAAAAAAAATTATGGATCCGAAACAGCTTGTAATCGACAAAATCAAATCTTATGGTGGCTGGGTAAATACACATGCCCACCTCGACCGTGCCTACACGCTAACGCCAGACAATTTTCAATACACCTATTCTTATTTGAAAGAAAAATGGCATTTAGTCGATGAAATCAAGAAAGCATCGACTGTTGATCAGATTTATGCCCGTATGGTAAAGGCTACTGAGATGCTAATTTCACAAGGTGCGCAAGCTATGGGTACCTTTATTGATGTAGATGAAAAAATTGAAGATAAAGCCCTGAAAGCTGCAATAAAATTGCGTGAGAACTACGGCAAAGACATCGAAATCCGTTTTGCCAATCAGGTATTAAAAGGTGTTATCGACCCTAAGGCCCGTTATTGGTTCGATATGTCAGTTGAATTTGTTGATATTATCGGTGGTTTGCCGGCAAAGGACTTTGGTCGCGAAGATGAACACCTCGACATTCTGCTTTCAACTGCAAAAAAATTCGGCAAATTGGTACATGTACATGTTGACCAGTTTAATACCGACGATGAACGCGAAACAGAACAACTGGCTCGCAAAACAATAGAGCATGGCATGCATGGCAAAGTTTCTGCCATTCACTGTATCTCCCTTGCGGCACATCCAAAAAAATACCGAGCAGAAGTATATAAGGTAATGCGCGAAGCAGATTTGATTGCAATCTCCTGTCCTACTGCATGGATCGACCACAACAGAACCGAGCGCCTGGCACCAAGCCACAACTCTATTACACCGGTTGATGAAATGGTACCTGAAGGAATTACCGTTGCCTTTGGTACCGATAATATCTGCGACATTTACAAACCTTTCTCTGATGGTGACCTTTGGACAGAACTAAGGGTAATGCTCGAAGCCTGCCATTACTACGACATTGATCAATTGGCCAGAATTGCAACCGTAAACGGCTTAAAAGCACTGGGAATAACAAAATAGACTTTTTAAGGGGGTTATCCATTTGGATGCCCCCTTTATTTTTTGCTTCATTGCGAAAATCTAAGATTTAGAGACAAAGACTCAACAGTTCTTTATTGGCTGCTGACCTCAATCTTTCCAGCGCTTTTTCTCTCAACTGCCTGACACGCTCACGGGTAAGCCCGCATATTTCACCTATTTCCTCCAAATTTAAGGGGCCTGTATAGCCAATGCCAAAAGAGGCTTTCAAGATAGTCTGTTCTCGTGAATTGAGTTTATTCAAAACGCTTTGCAATAACTTATTTTTACTTTTTGCATCAACTAAATAATCAGATTCTAAACTTTCATCTGTTTTGAGCAAATTTTCATAGGTAATACTGCCATCTGCCTCAGGTTGCCCATCGATGCTTTCACTCAATGACAGCAATTTGCTATTATGAATTTCAATTATTTGCATTTCTTTAGCATTGATACACAGCAAGTCTTCCAATTCAGAAATTTGTGGCGCTCTACAATTTTCCTGCTCGAAACGTTCAATCGTATTTTTCAATTTAATACATCTGTTTACTTTATTTTGAGGTATTCGTACCAAACGCGCATGTTCGCCCAAAGCCTGTAGAATTGACTGCCTGATCCACCAAACAGCATAGGAAATAAACTTAAAACCCTTGCTTTCATCGTAGCGCTCTATTGCCTTTAGTAAGCCAAGATTGCCCTCATTGATTAAATCTTCGAGACTTAAACCCTGATTTTGATAGCCTTTAGCAACTGAAATCACAAAACGTAGATT
>CAMDAB010000208.1 GCA_945888475.1 Saprospira grandis DSM 2844
CAGCTTTTCTGTGCCTTTGGCCCGAACAAAAATACCCATTCCGGCCATGAGTATTTTGCCCCACCATTTTGTGACAAAGAAAGTAATCAGCACTTTTCTTTTGCCTTTAAAAATATTAAAAACAACAATATTTATCGGAAAAGCAACAATACCCGTAATAAAAAACCAGATCAGTATCCAAATAAACCAAATGACTCTGAAAGGCAACAAAGGATAAAAGAGTATTGATTTAGCTTTCATTTTTTTAAGTTTAAGCAATTCAAATCAATCAGTCAATCAATTCAAACGCTCATTTCGGTAATTATCGGCACCAGCACAAAAAAACTAGTGCCCTTATTCAATTCACTTTCAAAACGGATTGAACCACCCAGAATATCGAGGTAGCGTTTAACTATTGTTAGTCCCAAACCTGTACCCTGGTAACTTCCTGAATTACCTGCTCTGAAAAAACGTTCAAACATATGCGCTTTATCCTCTTCGGGTATACCTATGCCATAATCGGTCACTTCTATTTCCAAAGCATTGGTAAGACATTTGGTTTTTAGAACAATTTCTTTATCCTCAAATGAATATTTAATAGCATTCGACAAAAGATTTATCAATATATTTTTGAGCAGATGCGTATCTACCATAATATCAACCATTCCATTATGCGAAAAAACTATGTTTTGTTCAGGCTGCAAAAGTGGATTCAATTCATCGAGCAGTCTCTGCACGAAATTGGGCAAAACTATTTTATCAGGTTCCCGGGGGGTAAATCCAGACTCTATTTTTTCAAGAGAAAGGAAGTCGTTCAAAATATTGTTGAGATTCTGAACAGCAGACTTTATTCGTTCGACATGCTTTGTTCTTTTTTCCAAATCTGCATGTGACGTGTAGCGCCCTATAAGTGAAAGCGAAGATAAAATAGTACTTAACGGAGTTTTGAATTCGTGTGATGCCATCGATACCAGCTTACCTTTTAGTTGGCTGAGTTCGTGTTCAGAATCATAGACCTTTTTTAGCTCAATATTAGCCAAATTCAACTCAGCTGTTCTGTCATGAACAAGTAGTTCCAAATTTGCATTCAACTGTTGTAGTTCATCTTCCTTTTTACGAAGCTGCCGAATGGTTTTGAACTGTTGAATGGCATAACGGATAGAGCGATCCAGCAGGTCTGGATTCAACTCGGCCTTAACCAAAAAGTCGGATGCCCCTGCCTCCATTGCCTCGAAATCGAGCGCTCTGTCGCCCTGTCCTGTAAGCAATATAATCGGACCAGATTCAACAATAAGATTCATTTTTCTTAAAAGATCCAAACCACTTTCCTTACCCAAACGGTAATCGAGCAGGAAAACATCGAAGGAATTGGAAGCAATTGCCTTCAAACCATCGTCATAGTTTGTAACCCATTCCAATTCATACATCTTGCCTGGAATGTCATTCAAAGTATCCAATGTCAAAATGTAGTCATCTTCGTCGTCTTCAATCAGTAAAATTCTAATCTTATCTTTCATCAGATTTTGTTTAAAGATGCTCTTTGTAGGGCATTGATACTATTTCGAACCAGTATTTTCCCAAATTTTTAACGATATCAACCAATGCATCAAAAGTTACTGGTTTAGTTATGTAAGAATTAACTCCAAGATCATAAGTCTTGAGTATGTCTTCTTCTGCTTTTGAAGTAGTAAGCACTATAATAGGTATGGTTCTTAGCTTGGGATTATTTTTTATTTCTTTGAGCACCTGTCGACCATCCATTTTGGGCATATTCAAATCCAAAAGTATTAAACCAGGTAAAGGATTTTTCTCAGCATCGACAAATTTCCCTTTTCTCAGAAGATAGTCCATAACTTCCTGACCATCAACAACAAAATGCAGGGGGTTCAACAATTTACTTTCCTCCATGGCATCTTTTATCAGCATGCGGTCTTCCTCATCATCGTCGGCCACTAGAATCGGAATAATTTTATTATTTTTGTTTAACATATTATAATTTATTTATTAAAAATAGTTTTATACCACTGCCCCATTTTGTTTAATGGGTAATGTCAAGATAAACATTGCACCTTTATCTGGTTCACTTTTAGCTTCAATGTCACCGCCATGTCTTGTAGCAATTCTTTTACAAATTGCAAGCCCGATACCTGAACCTTCGTATTTTCTGCCTTCGAGACGCTGAAAGATTTGAAAAATCTTATCACTATACTGTTCATCGAAACCTATTCCATTGTCTTCGAAAGAAATTCGGATCATTTCCGCTGTTATTTTCGAACCTGGGAAAGAATCTTGACTAATTTTTTCGGCATGTATTTTTATAAGGGGCGTAGTTTCAGGTTTTCGGAATTTAAGGGCGTTCCCGATTAAATTTTGGAAAAGCTGTCTGATTTGTGTATATTCTGCCTCTATTATTGGTAATACAGACATTTCAATTTTAGCGCCTGAGTTTTCGATTGCAATTTCCAAATCGGATAATACTTCTTTTGCAATTTGATTCAGGTCAACATCCTTGAAAGATTTGGCATGAGTCGACACCCTTGAGAAGGACAATAAATCGTTTATTAAAATCTGCATCCTTTCGGCGGCACTAATCATTCGCTCCAGATAGTCGATAGACTTGTCGCTCATCTGTTGCGTTTCTCTTTTTAAACGGTCTCCGAACGCTCTGATTTTTCGGAGTGGTTCTTGCAGGTCATGAGATGACACATAGGCAAAATCCTGCAACTCACTGTTACTGCGTTCCAATTCTATGGCATAGCGCCTTACCTGTTCTTCGGCAGCTTTTTGAGCGCTGAAGTCGTGTAGAATTCCCGTAAAAATGATTCGGTCATTTAAAATAACTTCCGACACACTTAGGTGTATAGGAAAGGTTGAACCGTCTTTTCTTTGGGCCATAACTTCGCGCCCAATGCCAATAATCTTTTTATGGCCAGTTTCCAAATAATTAGTGAGGTAACTATCGTGACGTGTTCTGTCAGGATCCGGCATCAGCATTTTTATATTGTGTCCGATAACCTCATTGCTGATGTAGCCAAATAGACCTGCAGCCGCGGGATTCATAGTTTCTACAACACCTCTTTTATTAATGGTCATTATTCCATCAACAGCTGTGTTAATAACTGCCTGCAATCTCGATTCCTTGTCATGCATTTCCGTATCGCTAAAATTATAATCACTTCTCTGCTGCAGACTTATCAGGTAATATTCATTTTCGGGAAGTGCAGAAATAGTTAATTCAACAGAAATGCCATTTTTTAGTATAAATCTCTTGGGTAAATCCTCCTCGGGCCTGACAAAATTATTGAACAGCGATTCAAGAGGATTTCCTATAATTTGCGCTTCGCCGGTTAATATTTTTTCAAATATAACCCCATTTGCATCTACAATCGTCAAATCTTCCCCCTTGGCAGTTATTAGCCCAAGATTAAGGAATTTTGCAGCCTCAAAAACATTCATAACAAAGTTTGTCGTTTGATTCGACGCTAAATTATATTATTTTATTGAGATTTTATAATAATGGTACAATTAAAAAGGGTCCGAAGGCCCCCACATGCCTAAATAAATTATGTTTTTATTTTTGAATAAGTAGTTTTTGATTTATTGTGTTAATCCCTTGCCTGAAACTAACCGTGTACTCAGCAGCTGGTAAATCATTTATTTCCAATTTGTAAATTTCATCGATACTCGGACTCACAATAAATTTATCCTGCACCAAAAGCCCCATATCGTTCATGAGTCTGATGTAAAGTACTGCATCCTCTGCTCCTAAGAACCTGAAACTAAAATAACCGTCAGCAGGATTTGGGAAAATATCCGATACTATTTCATAATCAATACTATCTGGGGGGCTAAAATCCATATTAGTTTTATTATTTGCTGCTATAGATTCTACTGAATGGTGTGCATTTGCTACTAGCATTTGCATAAACAACAACGCAACCGATAGCAGGAATTTAAATAAGTTTTTCATAGCTTCTGTTTTTTTTATGTTTGGATTAAGACAATCTGACTGGAATCAAATCAATTTAATATACTAATTATAAATATACGTATAAGATTTATAATTATTACTTTATTATCTTAATTTTCAATTCCTGATACAAAAGTACTCCAGTTTTCTCTGTCAATTTATGAGCATTGTCAATTAACAAAATGACTTGTTGCAGGTTTACGACAAACATAGTATGTAATTCATGATATCATTCTATCGAATTAGCACAGATGTAATAACAATAAAATCAACTGCTCATCAATTAAAAAGCCACTTTATATTCCGAACCTTACATTAAAACTAAAACTTTTATTGGGATGGTGTAAAAATTACTTAATATTTGGGGGTAAAGATATTTTTTTGCATCTTTATGTCAACCAAACCCAAACGCCATGTTTTTTGTAAATCTATCAACAGTTAGTTTGTCAGTCCTGCTGACGATTTCCAGCCTTTGTTTCGCGCAGGACTGGAACCTTGAAAGAGACCGTGCAGGTGTAAAAATTTATACCCGATATGTTAAAGGTTGGGACCTGAAACAGTTCAAAGGTATTGTGAATATCAAAACCAACATCAAAACGGTAGAAAAGACCCTTAGAAATGACGTTGGCAGAGACAATTGGATGTACAACACCTACGATTCGAAAGATGTCAAAAAAGTTTCCGACAATGAAATTTACGGCTATTCTCGTGTCGACGCTCCCTGGCCCGTGTATGACCGCGACAATGTCACCAAATACACTTATAAAAAAATCTCTGATACTGAAATGTATGTCTATATCAACAACGTGACCGGTATTGTACCAGAAAAAAGCGGTATTGTTCGTATCAAAAGTATGGACGGCTACTGGCATTTTAAAGAAACCAGCGCAGGTAATGTACAGGTTACACAATTGGCTGTTGCCGAAGCCGGTGGCTCTATCCCCGCATGGCTTGCTAACAGTTCAATCATCGATTCTCCTTACAATACACTGCTCAACCTTAAAATTTTAATTGAAAACACCCCATCTCTGCATGTCAGAAACTAAAGGGTCTTAATCGTACAGTTTTTTCATAATTAGTTTTTTAGTTAAAATCAGGCTTTAGGGCCTGATTTTTTTATGTTTTAAAAAAAGCTGTTGAATTGAATTAGTTTCTGACTCAATTGGCTTGTTTATTGCCGCATTTTTTTGCAAATTTGCAATATGAAAACATTTGCCTTAAGCCTCATAGCCTGCTTTATGCTGGCAGCTCCTTATTACGGATTTTCTCAGTATGATGACGAAGTACGGGATTCTGATATTATTAACAATGATAAAAAGCCCAACCGTGGCATGCGCGAGAAAAAACCACTGAATCTGAATAATTTCTTTGTCGGGTCAGGTGTGGGTCTGAACTTTGGAGGTAATTATTTCCGTTTCGATATTTTACCCTATATCGGTTACAGATTAGGCGATGCTATCGCACCTGCTGTTGGTGTAGATTATACTTTTTTTTACGATTATTCCACCCAGTCCGAATTAAATATCTGGGGGCCAAAGGTAATATTAAAACTAAGACCATTTAAAGCTTCGAGGCAATTACAGGGTCTTTATCTTTATGGTGAATATGCTCATCTGATAGTAGATGCGAAAGCTGGCTCCAGTACACTAAGGGCCATTCAACCCCGAGAAAATGTCGGTTTTGGATGGACAACCAACTTTGGTAAAGGATCTGGAATGACCTCTGAATTTCTGTTCGATTTGTACAATGTCATTCACAAACCGAATGTTTCCATTTTCAATAATCCATTCAGTTACCGCATAGGTTTTTACTACGGTTTTTAAATAATTATTAAATGTCTTTCAGACACAGACAGATTTGGATTAGCTTAATGCTGATCTTTTTATTTTGTTCCAAATCAGGCATTGCACAGTTCGAGGAGCATGTTTTCAACTCAGCCGATGAAACTATGCCCTACCTGTTGATGAAACCCCTGAATTTTGACAGTTCAAAATCT
>CAMDAB010000209.1 GCA_945888475.1 Saprospira grandis DSM 2844
TTTATTTATCATTGTTTTCTTTGTTGTTCATGGGCAGTATTCTTACAGCTCAAAACTTTCAAATGAAAAAATGGGTACTCAACAATCAAACGGTAGATTTATCTGTTGAACCACCAGTTGTAGTTCAAGGTCTTCTCGGTGCTTTTAATTCTCAGGACAATTTGGGTGGGGGAATCTATAGCAGTAATGGCGATTTACTCTTTCATGTCAGTCCCGATGCCTCATCAAATTCCAGACTCAATGTAGTCAATAAATATGGTACTAACATGGGGACAATTGAAGGATTAACATCTGCTTTTGGGGGAGAACTTTGTATTGTGCCTGTACCTCAATCCAATTGCAAGTTTCATTTGATTTATCTGTCTGAAGCCTTATTTCTGCCAACCTGCCCCGTAGGTACAGGACAGCGGGCACATACTTTCTACAGCACAGTGGACATGACACTAAACAATAATTTAGGTGGTCTTCTAAATCAGGATATTGAAATAGAAGGCTGCAATCATGTATTTGGTGGGGTATTGGCAGTTGGTCCCTTACAATCTAATGGCACAAAACGCTATCTTTATAAAGTTGGATTTAATCCGAGCAATTGGGTTGTAATGAAGTTTGAAATAAATTCCACCGGTATCAGTTCGCCAACAATAATTTATACACATCCCACAGGCAACATGACTGCGGCAGAAGCAGATTTATCGCTTGATGGCTCAATGCTTTGTTTCGCAAATAATTATACTGGAAATACAAATACTGATGCAGTAATTGTTCACCTGAATCCTGTTACTGGGAACCTGAATACAAATGCCGGAAATAATGGGGTCAGTATTTTCAATATAGGCACTTCGAATAACAATTTTACCGGAGTAGAGTTTTCTCCCAATAGTAATAATCTCTTTGTGGGACAGAGCGGAGTTGGAATTCATAAGATTGAAATTACTTCAAATACAAATTCACGGATTTTGGGTACTGATAACTATGGCAACTCTCATTTAGAATTGGCATATTGGCCGGATAATAATAGCCCCGGTTATGTAATTTACGCTACTGATGGGACAAGATTAGGCAGAATAGATGACCCCGATATTTCTCCAAATTTTTCAGCGAGTATTTTACAGGGGTTAAGACCCTATTATGGTGCCAATTGGGTTTCGGGCATAGTTTATCAACTACCCGACCAAATAGACGGCTACAACTATGATGATGCCTTCAGCAATGTCAATGCTACCTGCTGTGCGGCCTTAGGGTCTTATACAGCTTTTAACTTTTTGGCAAATAACAATGGCACCTGGCAAAATGGACAAAACCCATTCAACAATACAAATACAAGTGTAAAAATTCAAAATGAATTGCGCATACCAAGCGGAAAAGATGTCATCATACAGGGTATGACCTTTGAATTTGCTGCCGGCGCAAAAGTAGTAATTGAAAAAGGAGCAAGATTGACACTGAACAACAGTACATTTACCTCTACCGGCTGTGAGGCTTTATGGCAGGGCATAGAAGTACAGGGCGATGTAAATGAAAGTCAACTCACTACCAATCCTAACGGATTGAGAAGACAGGGACATCTTATTATTCAAAACAATTCATTGATTGAAAATGCAAAAGAAGCAATTACGCTATGGCAACAGGGCAATCTTGCTACAGCAGGCGGTATTGTATGGGCAACCAACAGTACTTTCCGCAATAATTGGCGCTCAGCGGAATTCATCAGTTATCAAAACTATACACCAATAGTAAATTCGCCAAGTGCAAATATCAGCAACTTTAAAGATTGTGTATTTGAAACAACACTGGATCTGCTCAATAACGGACAGACTCCGCTTGCATTTGTTACTTTATGGGCGCTTGACGGAGTAAGATTCAATGGAAATATTTTCAGAAACACAGGACCTCAGTCTGACATAACAAAAAGAGGATTCGGGATAAAAAGCATAGATGCAAAATACAGTGTGGAGGGTTACTGTACGGCAGTTCTGCCCTATGGCACACCTTGTCCTCCAAGTAATCTTGTCCCTAATCGTTTTGAAGGTCTTTATTATGGGATTGATGCAAGTGCAAGTAATGCTATGAATACGATTACAGTAAAAAACAACCTGTTTACAGCAAATCTCAGGGGAATTTTATTGCGTGGAATTGACTTCGCCACAATTACAGAAAATTCTTTTAATATTGGATCGACTTACAGTAATGCTCAATCTTATGGTTTATATACCGACAATTGCAGCGGATATAAAATAGAAGGCAATAATTTCTATTCATCCTTTGGCGGAACAATTGGTACTTATACCTGGCTTTCAGGATCGGTTCCAAACAGAATTTACAGGAATACATTCAGCAGCGTTATGGTAGGCAGCGCTGCCAGCAAAAATAACGGACAGGACATATTACATGGTCCCGGTTTGGAATACAGATGCAACAACTATAATTGTCCAATTATTGATATTGGAGTATTTTCAGGAACAATTGCACAGGATCAAGGATATTGCCATATTGGCGGCAGTGACCCTGCAGGAAATACTTTCACCCAGAGTAATTTATTCAACCTTTACAAAAATGCAAATTCAAATCGGTTTTATTATTTTTTTCACAGTAATGGCGGGGCTTATGAACCAATACGTATCAGTCCTTTTATTGCCACAGTTGACAATAATTGCAATGCATTCAATATAAATAATGACTGTAAATCTACCTTATATCCAAATCCAAGGGATATTAAAGTAACAAAACAGGAATTAGTGATATTGAATCAACAGCAAAAAAATATGATAGATGCAGGAAATACTGCTGCTTTGATTAACTCATTACAGACATTATCAGCAGGACAGGCCAAAAATGCTTTAATTTCAGCTTCTCCCTATCTCAGTGATGCTGTTTTGCTTGCTTATCTGCAGACAAATCCTCCGGCAGGCCATATCAATCAGGTGATTGCTGCAAATTCTCCTGTTTCGGTTGAAGTTTGGGCTGCACTTAACCAAATGAACATTTCTGCAGGTATCATAAATCAGCTCAATTCCAGACAGACCGGAATATCCGCCAGAACTGAACTTGAAAATACTATTGCTTATACAGAAAAAGAAATTTGGCTGCTCAATGATGAATTAATCAGATTCTATTTGAATGATACCATTGTAACAAATCCAATGGATTCGGTAATTGCAATTTTGAAAGAGGAAAACAGAAAAAAAATGAAATGTCAGCAATTATCCGCTGAAATTAAAGCCGGTAAGCTGACTGATGCCGAGTCAACAATTGATACAATTAAAGCTGCCAATGGCGGTTTTATTACAGATAATTATTGCAAAGTTCTGAATGTTATCTTAGAATTGGAAAAACTCAATCAAAGCTGTATCGACATGGATGTTGATAATGAAACTGTTGTAAGAGATGTTGCTTCCGAAGAAACAAAAAGAGGCTGTGCACATGCAAAAGCTCTGCTTGATGTTGCTTTTAGTGAATATTTCCCTGAGACAATTGAGTGGTTTGATTTGAACAGTGCCAGAATGGCAGATGAAGGAAATCATTCTTTTGAAAATGTTATGGATAAAGAATCAGCATTTAATACAGTTCAAGCTAATTCAAACTTGGAAAATCTTTCTATTTACAAAATTTATCCAAATCCTTTTACCGAAAAGTTGTTCATTGATTCGGATTTGTCTGATAAAAATGCTGAGATAATTTTCTATGACATTATGGGTCTTGAACTTGTGCGTAATCCCCTTTCCGGAAATTCTTTAGAATTGGAAGGAAAAAATCTCAAAAATGGCATTTTGATTTATAGAATCATTTCAGATGGAGTTACGCTTCAAAACGGAAAACTCTTGCACATAAAATAAAAATCCAGTACTTTTACCAAAGAAACCAAAGGGTGCGGTTGATGACTTCAGCCCGCCCTTTTTAAATTATTAATCCCATGCAGGTTAAAATTGTCAACAAATCAGCCTATCCTCTACCCGAATACGCCACCGAAGGCAGCGCCGGCATGGACTTACAAGCCAATATCGAGACAGCAAACACCCTGCAGCCATACGTTATTTTAACAGGTCGCCCCTACGGGGCTTAAAAATTGTTTCTGGATTTTATACTAAGAACAGATCGCTCCGCTGGAGCTATAAATGGCTCCTAAGGAGTCAACTGTTCTTAGCTGAGATTGGAATAGCAGAAAAAGCCCCGTAGGGGTGACCTATTTGATTGTTTAACAATTTTTTGCAGATATATTGGTTAAAAAATCCAACCTTGATTAGCATAATTCATTTAAAATTTTTAAATCAGCAATCCGATAGCTATCGGATTTTCAAATGCTCAAATTAACTTGACTCCCGACTATATCATTTACCGTTCCGAATTTCATCCGCACCCTCCTATTCAGGTCATTGAGTTTCTGAAGTACGAATTGCAGGTGGGGAAAAAGTATGTGCTGCTGCTAAATGGTGAATCGGCAGAACACTTTGGAAGGCTATTGATTAAACATATACACCTGCTTTGTATACTGGAACAAGATGAGCGCCTTTTAAAATTCATCCGTGAACAGCTTGGAGAAAGTGCAGATTTATGGTCAGATAATTCAGCATTGACAAGCATCAGACTCGATGATGATAGTTTGGATGCAGTTGCGCTAATTGGTGCTGATTTTTTGGCTGCAATGGAAGATGAAGCAAAAATAAAGGAACTGGAGCGCTGTCTGAGGCTGAACAGCTATGCATTAGGCATTTTTCATCGTTTGGATTCAGATGAAGAAAGAACTTTCAGCTGGGCTTTTGCTCAGTTTTTCAAGCAATACAGCAATGGCATTGAACATGAATATTTGAGGGGACCAAGCCAGGATCAGCTCAATAATTTTTATAAAACGGGTTTCGAAATGCGCTCTTTTGCCAATCAGGTACGGCTCGATTGGGATGGGCTTCAGGGTTATTTTTTGTCATCGCAAAACATTCCCAATGAAGATGACACTAAATTCAAATGGGCAATGAAAGCCTTGCGAATTCTTTTCGACCAGTATGCAGTTGATGATGTAGTAGTACTCGATTATCAGACAGAGCTGTATTATGGTCTTTTTAATAAAAACGTACCAGCAATTTCACTTCGAAAAAATATCTTCTTCACGCTACTAAGACCCTTTGCTTTTGGTTTTTACGTCTTGGTAAAGTTGAATATTTATTTCTGGAAAATGCTTGAAAAACTATTCAGCAGAAAATAGCAATGACAAATAAATATGATGGACAATTCAGATAATTTAAAGCTAATTGACGAGTTTAAGGAAAAAATATACAGCTCAATTTCCGACAAAAAATTCATAAAACTTACGCTCAGTAAGCCTTGCAAAAAAGATGCTCCAAAAAACATTTATGCTAAGCTTATTGAAACAAAAAAAGGCCTTAGCCTGAGCTGCACCCTACGATTCAGCAACAAAGATATTGTTCAGAATTTAATGCCGGGTAGCGAGCTGGAAAATCAGCTCGATATTTGGCTTGGCTCAACTTTTAAAATTGCTACCCTTATCTGCACAGAGGAAGAATCGGTTCTTCTGTTTAACAATAAAAACAAGGCTCAAATGAGCAAAAAGCAAACTGACATTAAAGAAAGCGGTACAAACATGCACAATAAAGGCAAAAACTACCTTATAAAGGAAGATACTGAGTTTTTAAAGCTACTTTCTGTTAGTTCAAAAGAGGCTAAGGTTTTGAGCGATCAACAGGATAAATACAGGCAAATCAATAAATATTGCGAGATATTGCTTTCGCAGCTCGAAGATAATCATCTGCTGAATAAATCTGAAAATACGCTTCGCATTGTAGATATGGGCAGCGGCAAAGGATATCTTACCTTTGCATTATACTATTTGCTAAAGGAAAAAATGCAATTAAAAGTTGAGATTTTGGGCATAGAACTCAGGGAAGAGCTTTGTAAGTTCTGCAATGAACAGGCC
>CAMDAB010000210.1 GCA_945888475.1 Saprospira grandis DSM 2844
TTTTAAAATTAATCATATCTTCCCCTACTTATTGAAGGGTCTCTTTTTCTTTGTATAAACTGATTTACCATAGCTAGCATCAGTATAATTACATTTGGTATGGAAATAATCCAAAAGTTCGCATATTTCTGATTATCAAGATCTCTTTGCTGAATTTGAAGCTTTTCTCTCATGTAGGGAGACAAATTATCTTCCGAAATATCTTTTTGCTCGATCTTTGGCAATTGCGTATTCTGAATTTCATCGAATGACATAGTTGCCAGCACGGCACCAATTATCCCAACCACACAACTTATATAAATCCAGTATACCGGAAAATTCGGTCTGAGTAATTTTAGCAAAAACAGGCTAAGTGAAATAAATGTTATTAAATAGAATGCCAAAACATAGGGCAAAGATCCGCTAAAATCTATCATGTGCACATCGTTTTGCTGAGAAAAAGCAAATGAGGGCAATACAAAAACAAAAATTAAAATGAGCAGATTACGCATTGTCGTTGGTTGTATTTTGAGGTGGATCTGAATTAAGAATTTTTTTATTAAACTCTGACATTGTTTTTTCTAAACCAAGAAAACCGAAGGTTTTACAAGCCCCAACACAATGTTTTAAAATTTTTGGAAGCTGTTCATTTTCATAATTTCCCCATTCACCAAGTACAAAATCAACCTGATGTCCTTTTGAAAAATTATTGCCAATACCCACTCTCATGCGAGGATAATCACTGGTTTGCAAATCTTGTTCTATGCTTTTCAATCCATTATGCCCTCCAGCACCGCCTTTTCCTTTGATGCGAATTGTTCCAAAATCCAAATTCAAGTCATCGAGAATCACCATGATATTTTGAATTTCAATCTTTTCCTTATTCATCCAATAGCGAATAGCCTGACCGCTCAAATTCATATAGGTCGAGGGCTTGAGCACGACGTAAATTCGGCCTTTGTTTTTACAAACAGCGACGGCCCCATAGCGTTCGGTCTGATAATTACCGTCCAGGGATTCAACAAGGGCATCGGCAACTTTGAAACCTATGTTGTGTCTAGTATTTAAATAATCAGCGCCAATATTGCCCAATCCGGTAATGAGATATTTCACGACGTCTTTATTTTCCTCTTTAACAATTGATTGATTGGGATTCCCAAAAAGGTAGTACCAAATTTTTTTAAGCATACATATTCAACAAAAAAAGACGTAACAGGTTCTGCCCCACTACGTCTTTGAATTTGCAATAAATTGCGATTGTTATTTTTTCTTGCCTTCTGTTGCAGCTTTTGTCTGCGCTGAACGAAGTGCACGTGGGATATCGATTGAGGCTACAGGAATACTTCCATTGGTGATAGCTTCAACACCTTCTACAAGTTTAATGTCACGAACACGAAGTGATTTACCTAATTCAAGTAAAGTGATATCAACGTTGATTGTTTCGGAAAGAGATTCTGGTTTTGCAAAAACTTGTAGTTTACGCATTTTCTGAACCAATGTTCCACCTACTTTCTGTCCTTCAGAAGTACCAACCAATCTGATTGGAAGATTAACTTTAACCACTTTGCCTGCTGACAAAGTTTGAAAATCAACATGCAAAATAGCATCTGTTACAGGATGGTATTGAACATCTTTGACAATACATTCAATGTTTTTGCCATCAAGAATGATATTGGCTTTGCGAAATTCATCGGTAAAGATCAAATCACGGATTTCGAGCGGTTCTGTTGAGAAGTGAAGCGTTTCTCCATTTCCGTAAACAATACAAGGGATCAATCCGCCTTTTCTGATATTTTTTGTCTGACTCTTGCCTAAACCAGTTCTGTTTTGGCCTTTAACTTCAATCGTTTTCATTGAAAAATGTTTATATTTAATTATAAGTACCTTCGTTTAAAAAAAAGTGTTGCAAAGTTAATCCAATTATTGTTATTTGCAAACAAAATTGTAAAATATTAACAGCTTTATAAAAGTTTTTCATTTGCCGATTAACAGAGTTTATTTGATTGTTTCCCTCAAACGTCGGATAGCTTTTTGATTTGAAGGTATGTTAATTGCCGAAAGTATATCATTTTTCTCCCGATTGGTAAGGTGAAGACTGAGCGATGCTTTTTGCGCAATGGTAGTTTCTTTGTAAACAAGATGAACCATATCGACCTTATCGTAGCCAAGTTTTGACTGTAAAAAGCCAATAAAACTGTCGTGATGATAATCCTGAATGATATCGATATCGAAAATTGCCCCTAAAGGACTAAAAAATGTGCTTCCCAGTCCAGGTCTGTTGACTTTTGGGATATCATCGATTTTTTTGGATCCTCTTATTGAAATAATTGTCACGCCACTTGTGTTTTCTCTGATCCAGTTTCTGTTTACAGCAAGAAACCTCACAGCACTTTCAATTCCGAAATTATCCCTGAAACCCGCATCCATAATCTCAAGTGTAGGAGAAGTTGGTAATTGAACATTAGGGAAAATAAGCGGAAAAGAGCCACTCATGCGCAAGGCAGTTGCAAAGCGCAAATTGTTTGGATTCTGATCTTTGAGTAAAGCTGCAAAATCTACACCGTCAATTTCGGAAAAATTGTTGTAGGAATCTATGACAAAAGGAGGCCGCATCATATAGCTTACAGGCTGAGCTGAGATAACCATAAACCTACCATCGTTAATGATAGCCGGAGTAACAAACATTTGTGGAATTAGTCCGGAATACTCAGGATTTTTGTAATACCCAAGGTTCATATTCATCAAACCACCTGTATTTTCAATGTATTGTTGTTCCCAAATATAACCCCTGTCTTGTTTGTAAGTATAGCCGTTTACTTCGCGGTCGACCCAGGGAATAAAAATATCATTCACTAGAAAGGTAAATGCCAAAGAATTGGATAAATCTTTTGAAATATTAACAAGGTGGCTACTATCCTGCAAGTTGATGCTTTTGCCTTTCATCTTCTGATGATACAATTCTCTGAAATATGCGGCTCCCCACATACCGCCCGATGCTCCTGTCATCAGTACTGTGTGCTTCATAAGTTTGCCGCCCAGTGATTTATCGATTTCCTGCAGCGTGTAGGTTGTCCAAAGCGCAGATCTAACACCGCCTCCACTTACTGCTATTACAATCATGCGAGGTTTTTGAACAGCCTCGTTATACCCAAACTTCAAACGCCAATTTGCCAAAATTTTATTAGCGTATTCGATATCTCTGTAGTAATTATCCCGTGATGCCAAAGAATCGAGAATATCGTAGGTATATGGCGCCGTTTTACTGTAGTCGAGACCATAGGCACTGTTACTAAAATTAAAAACACCCGATTTCATGAGCGTATCGAGCATAATCAAGGCAAATATCAAAACAAAGGCCCTCCACTCTCGTAACCAATAAGTTATTGCGCCCAACATGGTTGTTACCACCGACAAAAGTATAAGAATGGAAGCAGCGGTAGGTATTCTAAAATATGGATATTCTACAAATGCACCCATCAAAATCAATGCAGTTATACTGATGCTTTGAATAAGCAAGGCATTCGCATGGTTTTGCCTGAAAATCCTTTCCAAAAGTGCAAAATTATAATGCCTCACACTGCGGACAATTCGCGGTTGCAGGCTTTCGCTAAGAAAATAATCTACACGGATTGCATCTTTGTATGGGTCTTTTCGGGCTTCGTTCAAGGCTTGTTCTTGTTTTTTCAACATCAATGCACGCACCTGTTCTGAAATCCTGAGCGGACTCTTACGTTCCATTTTGGCTATATCGGCATTGGTTAACCTGAAATAAAGTGTTGAAAAAAATATGATTGTCAAAAAACCTGTCAAAAGTCCCAAGCAATAAAGTATAATACTAAAGTAATGTGCGTATTCATTATACCATTGAAAATGAATCATTGCAATGATATAATAAATTAGAAATGAACCTGGTATTATCAAATTATTGACTGTATATTTTGCAAAGGGCCTTCCGAGGGATGCCAAAAAAGGAAACCTATAACTGTTTAAAATATAAGTACTTGTATTCCAAGCCAGATAAAACATTCCAAAGGTCAATCCTATGATATAATAACTCCAAAAACTAACCTTACCCAAATATTCTGCATCCAGCAAAAAATACCTGAAACCCATCTTTTGACCAAAACCACCCATAGCAATCGCCCAAAGTAAAAGCCACAATAAGAGCAATAAAAAATTCGACTTCAAATGCAGGATAAGCAATTGAATCGGAAATGAATATAGTATGCCTTCGAGTCTTTTTTTCATGAATCAGTCTGACAAAGTGCCAATTTATGTAAAAATTCGCTAAAAAACATTCAGCCCATCTAATATTTCTTTGTAAACTTTTTTCGAAATATCCGGATTACGATATTTTAAGGCCAGAGATGCAATTTCAGTTCTGCCCAAAATACCCTTAAGAAGCTGTTGCAAGATAGAATCAAATGCCATTTTCAAATTTTCGTTGTCATTTACATCCATTATTGCCCCGCCGCCCTCTCTTTTAATAATCTCTGAATCGTCGCCGACCATATCGGGTAATAATATCGGAAGCCCGTTTGCCCAATACTCTCCGTCTTTTACAGGAGAACAAAAACGTCGACAATCGGCAGGTTTTATGGTTGAAAATGCAAAATCAGCCGCAGAAAGGTAGTTGGGAACTTCGCCGTGGGCAAGCGTTCCCATCCAAACTTTTTCCAATGGAAACTTTACAGCATTTAACTTTTCTGTTAGCTCTTTTTTGTCAGTTGGGCTCAATAAAACAAGAAAAAAATTATCGAAATACTGCTCGGCAGCCTTAAAAACCTCGAAGGCTTCTTTGTCATAGTAAATACTGCCAAATTTGCCCAGATAAATACCAACTCTAGTGTCGGCACCTATTACAAGTTTTTCTCTGACTAGCTGACGTGCTTCAGAATTAAACTGAAATTGAACCGGATTTACAGTACAAGGCACCATTTTTAATCTTTCTTTGGCTATGCCTTCCTCTTTATTCAAATGTTGACAATAATTGTTACTTACCGTAACCAAAAACTTTGCATATTTTTTGATTTCCGCTTCCGTTTTTTTCTGAAGCCTGAATCTGAGACCGTTTTTTTTCCATACGCCCGATTCCAACATATAATCGGCATGTGGTTCGAAAGATTCTACCAGATAGGGAATTCCAAATTTTTTAAAGAGCATAGTTCCGAATGCACCAGCCATTGCACCCCGACAGATGACTAAATCGGGTTGCATTTTTTTTGCAGATTGGCTTATTGTATTCTTGATTCTGAGCCAATCAGCAATTTTTGTAAAAAGAAAAAAACCTAAATTCTTTGAATGAATCGGATGGTGATGAACCTTATTTATAGGTATGAATCTATCTTTAAAGTTACGGTCTTCTATTCTTTCAACAGTAAAAAATTCAATTGAATCAACACGCTCATCTTCTGATAAAATTTTCAGATTTGGCAATACGGTTGAAACTGTCAGCCCCTCGCTGATACCCCAATATGAAATATAGAAAATTTTCACTCCTGCTTCAGTTTATCATGAAGAATATTAATTATATTTTCAGAGGCGGTTCCATCACCATAGGGATTTTCTACCCTGCTCATTTTCCTGTATATTACTTCATTTTCTACCAAATGTATAAAGTTAAAACAAATAATATCTGTCTCGGTACCAACCAAAATTGCACAACCAGCCTCTACGCCTTCCATCCTTTCGGTGGTATCCCTCATGATAAGTACCGGAACATTAAGCGAGGGGGCCTCCTCTTGGATACCGCCAGAATCTGTCAGAATAATATAGGACCTACTCATCAAATAAACGAGTTCATCATAAGGTAGCGGATTGTCAATAAAAATATTGTCAACGCTACTCAGCATAGACAATACAACAGATCTGACATTCGGATTGAGGTGAACCGGATAGTAAAAAAGAAAATTGGGGTATTTACTGGCCAAACGAAGTATG
>CAMDAB010000211.1 GCA_945888475.1 Saprospira grandis DSM 2844
AATGAAGTCTATTTTATCGATTTTCAGGGTGGCAGAAAAGGGCCTTTACAATATGATGTTGCCTCGCTGCTCTATCAGGCAAAGGCAGAGCTGCCCGAATCCTTCAGAGCAGAACTTCTGGATTATTATCTCGATTGCCTCCAAGAATATAAAGAAATCGATCGTATTGAATTTAAAAAATACTACTACGGATTTGTGTTGCTGCGCTGCATGCAGGTTTTGGGCGCTTATGGTTTTAAAGGTTTTTATCAGCGAAAGTCGCATTTTTTGCAGAGCATTCCCTTTGCGCTTAAAAATCTCGAAAACTGGCTTTCCACCGCTCATTTCAAACTTGAACTGCCTGAATTAAGACGGGTTTTTAAAACGCTAACAGAAAGAAACCAAATTTTTCCTGAAAAGGAAAACTTTGAAACAAGCATTCAAAAACCACTTAAACTGCACATCCGTAGCTTTTCCTACAAAAGAGGCCTGCCCGAAGATGTCAGCGAGGGACATGGGCAAGGCTATATTTTCGATTGCCGCATCATTCACAACCCTGGCCGATACGAACATTTTAAAACATTGAGCGGACTTGACAGAGATGTGATCGAATTTTTGGAAAGGGAAGGCGAAATGCATCAATTTTTGAGACCTGTGATGGAAATTCTGGAACAAGCAATTGATAAATATCTCAACCGTAATTTCGATTATTTGGGTATTAATTTCGGCTGCACGGGTGGGCAACACAGGTCGGTCTATGCAGCTGAAACTGTTGCTGCTATGCTTAGGGAAAAATATTCCGATCTGGTAAGTATACTGCTGGAGCACAGGGAAAGGGGCTATTGGGAAAATTTATAAATTGAAAAATTACTATTAAAAAAAGTTTCGTCTCTGGGCGAAACTTTTGTGTTTTTAAGCATTTTTTTCGCCTTAATATTATTAATTCAAGCACGAATAATTTATAATTTATCTGAAATTATTCTTTTTCAGACGAAACTTTTATAATTTTGGTTTAGTTTTAGGTTTAGGACGAATGTTTTACTATTTTATTAAATTAAATTTATTGTGGAAGAAATAATAGACGAGCTGAGAAAGTATAATTTCTGGGACAGAGAACAGCCAAATCTAGGCTTTCACAGAGCAATCTATTTAGATAAAATATATAAATTCTGTGGCAATTCACTCATAAAAGTTATCAGCGGACAAAGGAGATGTGGCAAAAGCTATTTGCTGAGACAAATAGCCAGTAAACTGATAAAGAACGGTATAGCAGCTAAAAACATCTTTTATCTCAATAAAGAATACATAGAATTTGACGATATAAAAAATCATCGCGATTTGGACCTTTTGATAAAAAAATATGAGCAGCGTCTTAAGCCAAAAGGCAAAATTTATCTTTTTATAGACGAGATACAAAATATAGATCAGTGGGAACGCCTCGTAAACTCTTACGCCCAAAACTTCGCAAAAGAGTATGAAGTTTTTATCAGTGGTTCAAATTCAAAAATGTTGTCAGGTGAATTGGCAACGCTGCTCTCGGGCAGATATGTAAATTTTGAAATACTGCCTTTTGGCTATGAAGAATATGTTGGCATAAAAAAGGTTGAAAAAAGTCGCAGCACTTATCTCGATTACCTTCAAAGTGGCGGATTGCCTGAACTTTACGCCTTGCCTGAAGCTGAAATGAAACAAAGATACATAGCGTCGGTAAAAGACACAGTTCTACTGCGCGATGTCATACAAAGACATGTTATAAAAGAGCCAAAACTATTGGAAGACCTTTTTATCTATGTATTAAATACCTTTTCGAACCTTATGTCTATCAACAACATAACAAAATATTTCAAAGGAAAGGGAAGAAAGGTAAGCTACGATACAATTGCAAATTATCTTTCATATATTGAAGATTGTTTTCTCATACACAAAGTGGACAGATACAATATTAAAGGCAAAGACACTATAGCAGGCAATGTAAAATATTATTGCAACGACCTATCATTCAAAAATTATCTCTTTAGTGGTTTTGCACATGGTGTTGGTTACATGCTCGAAAACCTTATCTATCTCGAATTGAGGCGAAGCGGTTATAAAGTATATGTTGGAACCTTATATGACAAAGAGGTTGATTTTGTAGCCCAAAAAGCAGACAGGACAATCTATGTACAATGCACCTATATGCTTGAAAATGATAACACTATTGAGCGAGAATATGCCTCTTTGGATGCAATACCAGATCACTATGAAAAAATATTGGTCAGCCTCGATGATTTTAGTTTTCCCTCCCGCAATGGTATAAGACATCTGCAGGCTTGGAATTTTTCAGACTATCTTGCCACAGAGAGATAAATTCGGTTTTGAATTATTTTTTAATTATAATCTTTACTTTTGCAGGCAAACAAATAAAATACTTATTATGAAAAACCAAATTCTGGCAGCTTGCCTACTTTGTATTGCATTTACAGCATGCAACAGTTCCGAAAAAAAAGGAGATGATAAAAAAGAAGATAGCGTAAAACTTAAAGCGGGCATCTGGCTGAGTGAAGCGCAGATGAAAGCTGCAGACCCGACTGCAGACTTTCTTTACCTTAAATTAGGCAACAAAGGTGAAAGTTTTGACATCAGCATACCATGCGATATGGACCGACAAAACGGCAAACTGACTTCAAAAGATGGGATTTATGAATCAAAAGATATTCCAGGCATCAAAATCAAGCCCGAAGGCGAGGCCCTTAGCGTAAATTTCGAAGGCAGCGAATTGGTCAATTGTCAGAATATCGACAAGAAAGCCGCAAAATTCATTTTCCTGGAAGGATGTGAAAATGAGCAGCAAATTGCAAATGCTGTTTACTTTTCAGGCAAATTTGAAGGAACCGATGAAAATGAAATTCCTTTCTATTTGAAATTTAATATCGATGGCAGCTTCGAAGGCTGGCAGGCCTATTCAAGATTCTATCTTTCAAAAGATGCATCGACTCCTCTCCTTGTATTTGTAGATAACACCGAATCGAAAACTGCCTACCAACTCGAAGTAAAAGGCAAAAACTTTGATCTCTATGAGGTTGTAAATCAGAACGAAGCGCTCAACAAGGATACTGAAATAGAAAAGGGTAAAAAACTATTTTCGGTTATAAGAAAATAATTTAGGACCTAAAAAAAGCCCTGCACCAATGGTGCAGAGCTTTTCGAATCATCGAAACATCCTATTGCTGCAGCATAATTTTGCGGACTAAACTGCAGTTATCTTTATCCCTTAAAGGGCTTTATGCTTTTTTGGTTTTACGGCTGCTTTTTTTAGCAGTACTTTCTTCATTGTCGTCAGTTCCACTTACAACTTTACGTTGAGACTCTAGCTCTTTGGCGAGCAGACCCAATTTCACCTCGAGTGACTTGATTCTTTTTTCAAGTTTTTCATAGGCATCGCCTTGTGGAAGGTTCAATTTAGAAAGCACATTATCAATTAGATTACGAAATCTATTTTCGTACTCATCTTTTTTGTGATCTGTAGTTTTTACCACATCGTCCACCACTTTTTTTCCATCTTCGGCCGAGATTTTACCCTTAGACACCAGTTCATCGATTGCATTTTGCAGTCTTTCGGTAGTGCCAGCAACAATTCCCACAGTAGTGTAGAGTGCTTTGCGTATAATTTTATCCATCATAATATAAACAATTTTTTGGCTTGAAATAGCCCGGCGGGTCTCCCCGCCGGACCAATCCATGGTGATTATTGACAAGAAAACAATTTCACTTAGATTCTTTCAGAACTTTCAGTTTTTTGTCCAATTGTTTCTTTTACAAGCTGATTGAGTTTCTCCTCTAGCGCCTCGATGCGTTTTTCGATACGCTCGTGCTCATCGCTTTTAATGAAGTTGAAACGTGAAATTGCGTTTTCGATTAACTTTCTAACACGGTTTTCAATTTCTTCGAAACGGCTTTGCTTAGGCTCGTTTTCTTCCTTATCCTGTGCAGCTTCGCCTTTGGGAGTTTCCTCTTCTTTTTCTTCTTTTTCCTGTTTCTCTTGATAAGTTTTGCCTTTTTCAACAAAATCTTCTACAATTTCCTTAACGCGTTCAGTTGTTACAACTGCAAGACCCAAACCGGCCTGAATCGCTTTTTTGAATAGATCGTTCATGATAATTTTTTAAAATTTGATTGATTGATGGTGATAAATGCAAATCCGACTCTATCGAATTGCGCCACAAAGATATAGCTAAAAAACTATAATTTACAACCCAATTTTAAACTTTTACATTATATGTAATAAAATCGCATTAATAATTTTAAAATACAATATATCATAGCTTTATTGATTTTAATTCAAAATATGAATATTATTTTAAACTTAAACTAAATTAAGGTTAAATAGTTTTTTACCGTAAAAGTCCATAAAATGCCCCTAACCTTGAAAATTTAGTTGCAATTGTAAATGATTGAACCGATATTCGTAAGCTGAATGAAAAAACAAATAAAATAACACATCATGCAGGAAGATCTGC
Source organism: Saprospira grandis DSM 2844 (assembly GCA_945888475.1). Lineage (GTDB taxonomy): Bacteria > Bacteroidota > Bacteroidia > Chitinophagales > Saprospiraceae > Saprospira > Saprospira grandis_C. The sequence continues at coordinate 4,476 of CAMDAB010000211.1, forward strand.
TCTATCAGATAGCACTTATACAAACCCCAAAAGTTGGTCCGGTAACTGCAAAAAAGCTATACCAGCATTTTGGTTCGGCCAAAGCCATATTTGAACAGGATCTGAACAGCTTACTTTTGAGCGGACAGGTGAACAAAGACTCGGCCGCCGAGCTCATCAAAAAAGAACAGTTCGTATTTGCTGAGCAGGAAATTGTTTTTATGAATAAATTTGGTATTAAAGCGCTTTGTTTCGATGACGCCGATTATCCCAAAAGACTGAGACATTTCGAAGATGCTCCTTTCCTACTCTATTATAAGGGCGAGAGTAATTTGAATGCCACGCGCATTGTAGCAATCGTCGGCACTCGAAAACCTACAGATTATGGCCGTCAGCACTGCGACAGACTGGTTGAAGCGCTTAAAGAATATAATGTGATGATTGTAAGTGGGTTGGCCTTCGGTATTGATGGCTGCGCACATCAAAAATCGGTTGAATTAGGGATACCAAATATTGGCATCGTTGCGCATGGGCTCGATCGTATTTATCCACCCTCGCATACAAGCCTCGCACAGCGCATGGTAAAAACTGGTGGAGGCATCCTATCGGAATTCCCTTCGAGAACTGAACCCATGTCTGGTAATTTCCCTGCAAGGAATCGTATCATTGCCGGCATGTGCGATGCGCTGGTCGTTGTAGAAACTGCCATGAGCGGAGGCTCAATCATCTCAGCCAATATGGCCAATGAATACCAGAAAGATGTATTTGCTATTCCGGGCAGAATTGGCGATACTTATTCCGAAGGTTGCAATAACCTCATTAAAACACATCGTGCATCGCTGCTCACTACAGCCGATGACATTGCTTATATTCTACGCTGGGAAAGGCAGCAAAGCAGCGTTCAGAAGCAGCTTTTTGTAGAACTTAGCGCCGAAGAAAGACAGGTTACTGATCATTTATTGGGTAAAGACAGTATACACCTCAACTTTTTGATTCAGGAAACCGGGCTAAGTACAAGCAGACTGGCCTCTGTACTTTTAGAGTTGGAAATGAAAGGAATTTTAAGGTCTTTGCCTGGCAAGTATTTCCGGTTAGCCTGAGCTTTTAATCATTAGTTTTTTGAGTTTAACATAGTTTGGTTATCTTTGGGCAGATTTATCGTTAAAATAAACAATGAAAGCATCAAAATTGGAGGCCTTCGGCCGTCTGCTGAAAATCATGGATGAACTCAGGGAGCAATGCCCCTGGGATAAAAAACAGACGCTCGAGAGCCTGCGCCACTTGACAATTGAAGAAACCTACGAATTGGCCGATGCCATTCTGGAAAA
>CAMDAB010000212.1 GCA_945888475.1 Saprospira grandis DSM 2844
ACAACTTCGGCATTATACTCAGCCACCACATCGTTGTATTTTTTCCATTCAACCCTGATGCGGTTTTCTGAACCTTCAACCTGTATCTGAATATCGCGCATGGTTTGGGCATTCCCTTCCATATTAGCCATCAGTTCTGTGAGCGCCTTTGTAATTTCATCCTGCTTTTTACGGTACTCATCGCGGTTTGCGGGATTGAGTGCTTCGCGTTTGCGCTGCAGTTCGTTTAGTTTGGCCGCATCGTATTTCGAGGCTGATTTTGCCAGATTTACAATTTGCGGGATCAAGGTTTCACGTCTTTGATACACATTTTCGACCTGCGCCCAATTTTGTTCCACTTTTACCTGCAATTGTTCCAGCGCATTCGTTTTACTGCTAACTGAGGCCGAAGCGCTCCAGAGGACAAGTAAAAAAACCAGCAAAATACCGCCAATAACTGCACCGACAGTTAGGAACATCCCTTTTCGCTTTTTACTAAAATCGCTTTCAGTATTTCTAATTGCATTCAACAAGGCAATCGAGGCCGAGTCCATCGCTGTGTCTTGGTTTTTAAGCACACGGTCTGCAATAGATTTTGCCTCATTCTTATAAAAATCACTGCCACTTTTGCGGTAAAGTTCGTGATAAGATACTGCAAGATTGTACAAACCATCCTCGTGATAGGGATTTATGGCCACTGCCTGTTTTATTTCAGTCACAGCATCTAGCCAGTTTTTATTTCTAACATGTCCCTTTCCGGTTCGCAGGTGCTGCTCCATCACCTGCTGCGAGGCCTGCCATTCCGATTCGGACATGCCCACAGAATAAGCAATTTCTTTGAGTTCTTTGAGCGTTAATGGTTTTTCAAACTGCTCTTTCTGTACTTCGAGCATCTTGGCAACATAGTCCTCTATGATTTTGCTTTCTCTTTCGTCCATTGGATTTTGGTTTTGTGTTAGGCAAACTTACAGAATTTTTCTTTTCAAAGAAATATTTCAGTGCTTACAAATATAAAAAAGTCGCCACACTTTTTGTAAAGCAGTGGCGACCAAAACCAAAACCAAACGCCTATATGAATCTTTGTTGCGGACTTGTTCCGCAATAATTTAACCTGTGAGTTAAATCGTTGGTACAAAATTGATGATATTTATCTCCAATAAAAATGAGCGGGGTCATTATCGTAGATGACCTAGGTCAGTTTTCGTATTTTTTTTAAAAAATTTAAAAACATAGCAACTGAATAGTCATAAACTTTAGACTTTCAAAAACTTAATATTCTGTTATTGATTTGAAAATGTACATCAAAGCCCCTATCTTTGTACTTAACAGATTAAAAATGGAAACAAAAAAATATTTTGCAAGCCTAATGGCATTCATTATCCTGCTCTCCAGCCTTGGAGCAACAGGTTATGAACGTTACTGCGACTGTACAGGCGAGGTATTTAAATCAGTCTTTTTTAAAACTAAATCCGAATGTTGCAGCCATACAAAATCCCAAAAAACAAAAAGCTGCTGTAGTACAAATAAATCAAAACCAAAGGATAAAAAATGCAGCATCCAAACAAAAAAATGCTGCGATACGAAAGTTAGTTACAATCATTACGACGGCCAGGCCCCAATCGATTATCAGAGCGAAAGCTTTGTAGACCAATATAGTATTCCTGCTGCTTTAGCACAAAATTTGTCCGTCACAAGATTTGAAAGGAATTGCCTCAATAAGTTTTTGGAACTTAGGTTCAATTTTACAGCTCTTCCACCACCCTTCTTCCTTAGCGGACGTGAAATACTAAACCGCATTCAAATTAACCGCTGTTAGTATTAATAATTTACGAATGGTAAACTCTTTGCTTTTGCCGCTTTGTTCATTATTAATTTCAAACTATATGCGTATTTACAATATTTTTTATTGTCTGATTCTGACAATAATTTCTTTTACGAATTTATTTTCTCAAAATAATTTTAGCGGCTGGGTCTTCGACCATGAAGGGAATGCCTTAGTTGGTGCAACCTTACAATGGCGCGACAGCCTTAGTGTAGGCACAGTAAGCGATGCTGAAGGCCATTTCGAGATTCCAAGAATAGACAGCTCTGTCGGAAAAATTCTAATTATACGCCATGTTGGCTATGCGCAAGTCGAGGTAGAAGTTTTTCCCTACGAGGACCATTTGCGCCTGATCGTTGAAGCCGATGCTGTTATGGAAACGGTTGAGATTAAATCCACCAAAAGAGATGCCTTTACCTCCACACTGAATCCCATCAATATGGAAAACCTCAGTGCCTGTGAACTAAAACGCGCTGCCTGCTGTAGTCTTGCCGAAAGTTTCGAAAACAATGCAACGGTAAATGTAAGCCACAGCGATGCAGTTACCGGAGCACGCGAAATTGAAATGTTGGGCCTGCGCGGCATTTACATGCAGATGCTTGTCGAAAACCGCCCCACGCTCAACCGTTTGGGACGCGCCTATGGCTTGGAATACATTCCTGGTTCCTGGATTGAAAGCATACAGGTTTCGAAAGGCGCAAGCACCATCAGAAATGGCGTGCAGGGGATTACCGGCCAGATAAATACCGAAATTTACAAGCCGCATAAGATGGATCCTTTTTACATCAATCTCTACGCGGGGCATATCGGGCGTTTTGAACTCAATACAAATCTTGCTTATAAGCTGAATAAACAGTGGGCCACTGCCCTATTGCTGCATAGCAATTATTATCAGGGCAACCTCGACCACAACCACGATATGTTTTTGGATGTTCCGCAAAAACAACAGCTGAATGGTCTTTGGCGTTTATTTCACAGCAGTGATGAGCTGCATTTGGAATTCAATGTACAGGCATTGATGGACAACAGATTTGGCGGTCAGACAGCCAAGTTGTTCGAAAAGCAAAATCATGCACTGCCAGCCCGTCTCTATGAAATCAAGAACGATACGCGTCGCCTCGAAGCCTTTGGAAAGCTTGGTTATATGGGTTTCGAAAATCCATTGCAGAGCGTTGCCCTGGTATGGAGTTTTACCGTGCACGATCAACAAGGAAAATTCGGCGACAGATTATACAATGCCCTGCAAAAAAGTGGTTATGCCAATCTTATTTTCCAATCTCCCCTGAGTATCGACAAAAAACATAACATCAATGCCGGCGTCAATTATCAGCTGGACGATTTTACCGAATCTTTTACCGATGTGAATACTTCGAGATTGGAACAGCAGAGCAGCCTTTTTGCTGAGTACGATTTTAACCATGTTTTTAATGCAGATAAAGGTCAATCGATTGGTTTTATTCTGGGTATGCGCGGCGACTGGCTGCAAACTGCCAATTTCCAGAAGATTATACCTTCGCCTAGATTCAATTTTAAATACAATTTTAACGAGAATCTAATCCTGCGGGCCTCGGGCGGACGTGGAATGCGCATGCCCAACCTGCTCATTGAAAATATGCGTTATATGCCTGGCAGCCGTAACTTTATTGTCAGCGAAGTACTGCAACCGGAAATTGCCTGGAATTATGGTTTGAATATGGCATGGAACTTTCTGCTTGGCCCTCGCGAAGGCAGCCTTACACTGGATGCCTACCGCACTGATTTTGAGAATCAACTTATCAGCGATGTGGATATCTCGGCCGATGAAGTACATTTTTACAATCTAAAAGGGCAGTCTTTTTCAAATTCATTTTTGATCAGTTGGACACAGGATATCATTAAAGGCCTTGAACTTCGCCTTGCTTACAAATTCAATGATGTAAGGGCAACCATGAACGACAGCCTTCGCCTGCAAACCTTTGCACCACAGCATCGCGGATTATTGGCATTACATTATGTTACGCCAAACAAAGGCTGGCAGTTCAATGCCAATGCTCAGCTCACAGGTCCACAGCGACTGCCTGCACTCACAGGAACCACTACCGATTTGCCCGACTACAGACAGACTGCCACTGCACCGGCCTTTGTGCTTTTCAACGCACAGGCTACCAAGTATTTCAAAAATGGTTTCGACCTCTATATAGGAGTAGAAAACCTGGGTAATTATACACAAAAGGCACCAATTTTGGGCTTTGACAATCCTTTTGGCAACAATCCGGGCGGAAGGGCATTCGATGCAACTGCCGTATTTGCACCAATTATGGGGGCTATGGGCTATGCCGGAATACGTTATAGTTTCAAACCAAAAGGCAAAGAAATACATACAGAGGAAAAACATAAACATAGCAATGGGGAAGAAATCAACATCAGAACCTCGGCTCGCTGTGGCATGTGCAAAACTTATATTGAGGAAGCCTTAGAAAAAACCGAGGGAGTCTATCATGCAGAGCTTGACCTCAAAACAAAAATTGTTGAGGTGCATTACGATGCCAAAAAGACAAATCCGGATGCCCTCAGACTGGTTATTTCAAACACAGGCTATCATGCAGATGATTTGATGCGCAATGAAGCGGCACACAATGCACTGCCTGAATGTTGTCAGTTGAATTAAAAAAATCAAGTATTAGTCAACATTTGACCGGCTTTTTAATATTTTATACTTCGCCAAAACGCTGTTTTTTTAGCAGTTTTGGCGAAGTTCATTTTTACGGTCCGCTTTAAAAATCTGTATTCGGGATTTTTTTAATGCGTTGTCCTATTATTTGAACTCCTTACAAATTTAAAGCATATAAAAGTAATTTAAAATTTATAAAATATTCAATTACAACACTTTATTATTTATTTTTGAATTTATACTTCGCCAAAACGCTGTTTTTTTAGCAGTTTTGGCGAAGTATAATCTAAATAATAAGCCGTTAAAAAAATTCAACAGGGTTTTAAAGATGTACAAAGCAGCTTTTCTGCTGAAGTATAAACTATTATGAGCTATTTAAAATTAAAGCTAGTTCATTTAATAGCGTTTTATTATCCAAATAACTTTATATCAATACTTTTGATGCCATTTTTTTTATTTTTTATTGAATTATAATTCGCCAAAAGTGATTTTTTTTTCTACTTTTGGCGAATTATAATTTGAATAGCATGCAGAAAATCATAGGAAGAACAGCCGAAATAAAGCAATTGAAACACGCTTTGGATAACAATCAGTCGGAATTGCTTGTTGTTTTTGGCAGAAGGCGTGTCGGAAAAACTTATCTTATCCGTCAGTATTACAAAGAAGAACTAATCTTTGAAACATCGGGCCTGTACGGTGGAAATATGGCCGATCAGCTCCATCAGTTCAATATAGAACTGAGTAAAAGAAAACGCAGAGAAAATCCGGTTCCTAAAACATGGATGGATGCCTTTGCCGAATTAGGCAATTATATCAACTCCTTGAGAACGAAGAAAAAGAAAGTTATTTTTATTGATGAATTCCCTTGGATGGCCACTGCAAAGTCAAAATTTATTATGGCTTTCGAGAATTTCTGGAACAACTACTGCACTAGAAGAACAGATTTAGTAGTGGTATTGTGCGGTTCGGCAGCTTCATTTATGATTCAAAAAATAATCCGTAACAAAGGAGGATTACACAACCGCATTAGTAGAAAAATCAGACTTTTACCTTTCAGTCCGAAAGAAACAGCCGATTTTCTAAAGAATAAGGGAATTGATTACACCGCATATGACATATTACAATTGTATATGACTTTGGGTGGCATACCTCATTATCTCGACAAACTGGAAAAGGGCCTTAGTATGGCACAAAATATTGATATGCTATGTTTTAAAAAAGACGCGCTGTTAAAACAGGAGTTCAACGAGCTCTTCACTTCACTCTTCGATAATTCGGAACGGCACTTAAAAATTATCAGGACCCTGGCACA
>CAMDAB010000213.1 GCA_945888475.1 Saprospira grandis DSM 2844
TCAATAAGGCTGATTATAGAGAATGCTTTTTGCATTTATTAAACAATTGTTTTCAGCATAAACATTAAAAAATCTATTTGTCAGTCTTTTTCAATTGTTCTTTTTCAGCTTTTTTTTTAGGTTCAAAAGTTAATGAAAGCGAGTTTACACAATAACGCTGTCCTGTTTTTGTTGGGCCGTCGTCGAAAATATGGCCAAGGTGTCCACCACATTTTGCACAAGTGATTTCGATGCGTTTCATGCCATGGCTGAGATCCTCGGTCTGAACTATTTTTCCGCCTTCTATTTCACGGTCGAAACTTGGCCAGCCGCAATGCGATTCAAATTTCATATCATCTGAGAACAGTGCTTCGCCGCAGCCTGCACATTTGTAAGTTCCTTTTTCTTTTGTAAGTACAAATTCACCAGAGAATGCACGCTCGGTTCCCTTTTCGCGTAGGATATAATACTGTTGAGGCGTTAGTTTGGCGCGCCATTCCTTTTCGCTTAGTTTCATTTCGGGTTCTTTTTGTTGTTTGGGTGAACTTTGCTTTTGTGCACAGCTACAAAATGCAAAACTTAGCAAGAGGATAGAAAGAAAAAATCTGATTGACATATTCGAGTTGTTTGAATCTGAATTGTAATTGTTATTCAACTTAATACTAATGAAAATACTTTGCCTTTTGTTCAAAATCAAAGGGTAAAAATGTAGAAACAAATTACTCAACTTTTGAATTTTAAATTTTTACCATCTACACTAAGCGGTAGAAAATATTTTTTTTCTGTTACATGTGTTTTAGCCCTTCATTCAGATTTTTTAGTGCCTTTATTATTTTTTTTTACTGCGCGTAGCTGACCAGGCACAAGCTTACAAAAAATAGGAGGAATAAAGTTTTAAGGTTCATATAATAAGTTGAATTTAGCGTATTATTAGGCTAAAGCCCTTTGGAATCTCGTATGCATGACGAGACGAATTGAAAAATTATCAAATTATCAATCCGATAGCTATCGGATCACCGAATTTTCAAATTATTAAAAACCCTTTCCCCCTCTACAAATACATCCTATTCACAAAAGCTTTCAACAGAGCATCTCTTTGTTCAGGTTTCAATGAGTTGAGTAGACTGTTTACAGTGACCATATCCTGTGGTATGCCACTATTTGAAGAAATATCCATTCCCAGCAAAGCTTCGAGATTGTCGAGCATATCGGGCGTAAAATTGTCCATGAGCAATTGAATCATGCTTGCATCCAGACCCATAAGCATCTCGTTCGATGGATGTTGCTCTTTTTTAAGCTCCTCGAGGGTGATTTTTAACTCATTGAGCAAAGAAGCTATGTGCGCTGTATTGAAATCGGTAATAGTAAGATGTATAGCTTCACCGGAGGCATTGGAGGCCAATTGCAGTTGCAAATACCAGCCTTTTTTGGACATTTTATCAATTAGCTGAAAGATGCTGATTGCAGGATCTGTAACCTTAAAAGAAAGCAATGACATGGCAGGATTACCCAATAATTCAAATTCGGGCATATCTTTCAAAGCACTGATAAATTGCGCGGTAGCTTTTTGGCAGGAATCAACTGCTTTTTTGTAACCCTCTTTGCCCCAAAGTCGGAACATTGCCCAGGCAGCTGCCATTGGACCACCAGTTTTACTTGAACTCACTGTTGGATTTACAATGGTGTATCCGGGCCAGTTCGAGCAGCTGTACAACTGATATTCTCTTAATTCTTTATTTTTGTAAAGAATTGAAGAACAACCTTTTGGAACATAACCAAATTTGTGTAAATCGCATGAAATAGAACTCACGCCATCGACCCTAAAATCGAATTTCGGGATTTCATAGCCCAACATTTCAGCAAAGGGCAGGTACATGCCGCCCACACAGCAATCGACGTGAAAAAGTAAAGCTTTCGATTTTGCTAGGGCAGCAATTTCTTCTATCGGGTCAATCACCCCATGTGCATAAGAGGGCGCAGAACCAACTAGCAGAATTGTCTGATTGCTAATTGCATCGGCCATTGCAGCACTATCTGCTTTGAAAGTAGTTTTATCAACAGGAATGATTTTGACATCAACCCCTAGGTAATGTGCCGCTTTTTGAAAACAGGGGTGAGCGGTTTCGGGAATAATCATTTCCGGCCTGTTGATTTCAGGTTTGTTTGCTCTTGCCCAATCTCTGGCAGTTTTCACAGCAAGCATCACACTTTCGGTGCCTCCGCCTGTCAGATTTCCGCAGGCATCTTTGCCACCATGCAATAGGTCTGAAAGCATTGATATTACTTCCGTTTCGAGTTTGAGCAGGCTGGGGAAGGAGCTGGGGTCGAGGCCATTTTCGGTGAGATAAAGTTGATATGCCCCTGCTGCAAATTGCATGGTTTCTTTTTCAGTGCCGTAAATGTAGGCGAAGGCCTTACCATCCTGCCATTTTAGGTCATTAACTTTCAGTTCAGTCAGCGACTGAAATATGCTTTCTTTGTCTATTCCTGTATCAGGAAATTGAAATTTACCCATTTTTTGTTTTTTTAAGCTGTTAAAGATCTTCGTTGCCATCGTCTTCCCAGGCTTCGGGCTCGATGGTTTTATTTATTTTTTCGGTGATTGATTCAGCGTCTACTACAGCATTTTTACCAGTGAAAAGATCCGACTTATCAAATTCAGCTTTAAGGCTATTGTTTACTTGATTTGTCATTTGTTTCAGATCGCTTTCCAATTGCTTTTTTGCATGTTTTTTACCTAATTTGTAGTTATATTCTTCTTTCTCGATATTACCGTAAACCGAGCAGTAAATATTGAAAAGTCCTTTTTGTTTGGCCGGAATCAGCGGCAGTTTAGCATTGTATTTTTTCATTTTCTGCGCAACCACCTGCCCTGCATTTATTTTCATTTTGAAATCAAAATCCTGGTTAAAACCATGTTTTCCGGCAAGTAAAAGGTTGATGGCATTGCTTTGAATGAACATCGCCGGTATGACTAATTCTTTTTTTCGAATGTAAAGTTGATTTTTGAGCTCATTGAATTTGATATGGTTCAAATCCTTCATCTTTACATAAGCACCCAAACTTTTCATGAGTTCAAAATTGATGAGTTCCCCTTTTTTAATGCTTAAGTCGGCAATTACATCTAGTTTATCGTAATTGAAATTTGCAGTAGAATCCCAATAAGCATTGATTTTGACCACCGAATTGAGCTGGCCTCTCAAATTTTTTGAAGTAAGCGTTGTTTGTCCAAAATTGTCTGTTTGGTCAAGCAGTTCGTACATATCAACATTTTCACAGTCGAAAAAAGCCAGCATCGAGGGTTCTTTTTCGAAGTTAATTTTGGCATTGAAACCTAAATTTCCTTTAAAAACATTGGTTTTTGCACCCATGATTTTGAGCACATTATTTTCGAAAACCAATAGTGAACTAATGTTTCTTGCGACAATTTTGCCATATACCAGCTCTTTGCATTTTGTATTGATTTTGCCAAAAAGGAAATTGGTCAGGAATGCCCTGTTTTCATTTTTCGACACAGCAATTGAATCTGTTAGTTCCTCCGTACTTTTAGTACTGTTCTGAGGAATTTCTACAGGATTTGTAAAGGCTTTTAATAATTCATCAACATTAATTTTTTCCGATTTAAAACTCAGGTCAAATTCCAGTTCTGCAGCTTTACTGTTGAGTGAGTCGGCGCAAAGTACCGGCAGCAAATTTTCGAGACGGCCATTGGCAACGATTTGAGTTTCCTTCGATTTAAAGAATAGGTCTTTAATATCGAGTACATTATCTTCCAAACTCAAAGTCCCGCGTTCAAAACTAAGTGGAATGTCGTTCAGCTCAATTGCTGCCGCATCAAAATTTATTTTACCCCCAAGTTCTACCCGGCTGATGTTTCGGGGATTGACAATATCATTCAATTTTCCCTTCATTTTAAGCGCTTCAATTTCAACTTCACCCGAACCGTTCCCTGCCGATTTTCCAAAAAAACCATAAACCGATTTCAGTGGAATTTTGGCATTAAAAAATGCTTCAATGAGCGGATTTTCAGTGCCTGTGACTTCTATTTCGAGCCCTATCGGATTGCCCGAAATTGAACCTTTGAAATTATCGAGCCTGAACCAGCCATCTTTTTTGTCGTTCCCACCAGGATGTTTATATACAGCATCAAAGCTTACAGCCTTGAGGTAACCTGCCATGAGGGGATGGGTGACTTTGCCTTCTTTTAGCCCGAATTTAATGTCTATTTTTGGCATCGACCTTGCGTTATAAACACCGGTCACCGTAGCATCGAAATTCATATCAGCATTGCTTTGAAAACCGCCAAAACTCTTTTCAAGCGAATTGGGCAGCAGTCTTAACAAAGGACCAAGCTTTGCTTTATCCGAATTTAAACTCAGATCCATTTTTAGTCCATCTTTCAAATAACGGATATTGCCTTCCGATTTTAATACATTGCCCTGCAGGTCGAGGTTAAATTTTTTGAAACTATAGGTTGCTGTTTTATGATCGATATCGATGACCGCCTCATAGCCCAACTCTTTACCCTGGAAATAAATATCATCACCAAAAGCTATTTGTTCGGAAATGATTTTAGCATCCGAGCTTAGGTCATAACGCTCATCTGTAAAATTCCCGGCAAAATTTGAATTGATAACTGTTAGCCTGATATTGTGTTTGAAACGATCGTCATTGTACTCCAGTTTTACATTTCTAAGTCTTGCATTTTTGATGCTCAAATCCAGTTTTGACGGCTCCTGCTCTTTATCATCCTCTTTGAAAATATCATAATTGCCTTTGCCATCTTTGTTAATATCCACAAAAAGTTTTGCGTTGTTAATTTCTATGCGATTGATGACATAATGTCCGCTAATCAACCCAAATATTCCGCAGCTTAGTGAAATGTCATCGGCTTTGATAAGTTCTTTGCCGTTCTTGCCAATTCCTTTAAGGCGCACATTTTTGAGGCTTACCGAGGCATTTGGAAAGGACCAGATGAGCGATAATTGCGCAGTTTCAACATTCAGTTCTGTTTTGAGCGATTTTTTCAGTTCGTTGATAACCAGATTTCCGACAGTTTTTTCATAAAAGGCAGCAATGCCAATTAATATGACTATACACAGCGCTGCAATTGCGAATATCCAAAGAAAGAAACGAAATATAAATTTTTTCATGCGTTTTGTTTTGAATGTAAAAGCACTTAATGCATCAAATCATTGATACTGAGCCAGGCCATCAGTCCTGCTCCAATTTCCAATGATTTTTCATCGACATCGAAAATAGGACTGTGCAGACCAGTTCCGTTTGGATTTTTACTGCCTAAACGGTAAAAACTAGCCGGCATGATTTGGGTGTAATAGGCAAAATCTTCGGCCCCCATGCGGGCGGGCACTTCAACGATGTTTTCGGCACCAATGTAAGCCGCTGCTGTATTTTTGAGATTGGCCGTTAGTTTTTCATGATTTTTCACAAAAGGATATCCAACTTCAATCCTAACATCGCAGCTACCGCCCATTGCTAAGCAAAGCTGTTCGGCCATTTCTTTAATGAGTCTGTGTGCCTCGAATCGCCATTTTTCATCAAAGGTTCTGAGGGTACCTTCAATGGATACTTTTTCAGGAATCACATTGGTAGCGCCACCATCAGAATTTATTTTTCCAAAACTGAGCACGGTAGGAGTGGTTGGTTCTGCACGGCGGCTGACAATCTGTTGCAGG
>CAMDAB010000214.1 GCA_945888475.1 Saprospira grandis DSM 2844
AGGAACTCATAGATGGCTGCCTGAAAGGCGATAGAAGAGCACAAAAGACTCTTTATGAAAAGTATGCTTCAAAAATGTTTGGAGTAAGCCGCCGCTATGTAAAAACTCTTGAAAATGCCGAGGAAGTAATTGTCGAGGCTTTCTGCAAAGTATTTCAAAAAATAGATTTATATACAGGCCAGGGAAGTTTTGAGGGTTGGATAAGGAAAGTTGTTGTAAATGAATCATTGATGTTTATTAGGAAAAATTACCGATTTAATGAACATCTTGATATCAACGATGTGCCAGTTCAGGCAGTCGATATTACTATTGAAGATGAACTTTCGGCAAATGAAATTTTAAGTCTTTTGGATCAGCTTCCGACAGGATACAGAACAGTTTTTAATTTATATGTACTCGAGGGTTTGAAACACAAAGAAATAGCGGAATTACTCGAAATCAGCATCAACACTTCGAAATCACAATTGATTCTGGCAAAGAAAAGATTAAAAGTGCTTGTAGAACAAGCATCTATCATAAGAACCGGTGGCCCGGAAAGGGCTTAAAAGTAAAAAAACAGAAACCTATCGAATTCAAAATTACAAAAATAACAGACTTTGAAAAATACAGATCATATGAGTAGAGAAGATAATATCTCACAACTCTTTATAAATAACGAGCACAAACTGGAAGAGACTCCACCTTCTGATTTGTGGAGCAGAATTGAAACAAAATTAGACGATGGCGGAAATGTAAATGCTGAAAATACATTACCGAAAGGTAAAACTGTAGCCATAAACTACAAAAGATTTACCCCTTATTTTGCTGCAGCTGCTATTCTACTCCTACTCATCATCGCCTTTTCCCTGTACAAAATGGAATCGGCAGATAAAAAGAATCTTGTTGAAAATAATCCGGTTCAGTATGTAATTATTCGGGATACAGAGGAAACACTCCCGACATCTGAATCTGAAAGAGTTAGCGCTTTTGAAAACAAGGATAGAATTCAACAGAACAGAATGCTTGAAACTGCCAAAAAAAATGCCGGAGAAAACAGAAAAGCAGAAAAAATTATTGCAGAATATGGTCTAGACAGAATTGAAATAAATGAAAAGTCAGAAGATTTGATCGTACTTACAGTAGAACCAACAGCTGACGAGGAAAAATCATACATAGCAAGACCAAGAGCTGAAAATAATGACCTATTCAGCGGCAACAGGGGAACTAATACACCGAATGTCGTAAACCGAAATGAATATCAACAGGCAGGCAGAGCTTATGCCGACCCTCCCGTCATTACACAGGTTGACAATTTAGATAATGTTACGACTACCAGAACTGCCAATACAAAATCAAACAGTTCGGTGCCTATGATTAAATCAAAATCACAAAAAAGAGACAATATCCAGCGGCTTGACGGACAAATGCAAATTTTTGAGTGGTTACTTGGAAAATGGACTGACAATGAAGAGGAAGGCGGTAAATCGTTGGAAATTTGGCATAAGTTAAACAACAGCAGCATAGAATGCATTGGCACGAAAACCAGCGGCAAAAACAAAATCTTTGAAGAAAAATTAACGATTTATCTCGACAAAGAATCGAATAGAATTTTCCTTAAAATGCCCATAGATGACTACAAAAAAACCGTAGTGTACATGATGACTGCTCACAATTCAGACAGAATTGTTTTTGAACAGACAGAAAATCAGGATTTACCGGCCAATTTGGTCTTACAAAGAAATCTCAATGGCTATTCCGTTATTATAAATTCTGACATAAAGCCTCTAAAACCTGCACAACAGACTTATTTTGAACAACGTAACAGAGTATCCGATACAAAAGTGTTGAGAATACTTACTCCTTACAGCGAATAAGGCCGACAATAAATTCATCCTCCTAACCGTTAATAACAAGTTTATTCACGGTTATTTTTTTATAAAAAAGTTTTATATTTGCCCTTCGATAATTTGAATACGATGGAAGATACGTTTAGGCATAAGGGTTTGCGCAAAAGAATGGTAGAGGCAATAAGGGATAAAGGGATAAGCGACGAAGCTGTTTTAGAGGCTTTGAACACTGTTCCAAGACATTTATTTCTCGAAAAAGCATTTGAGGATAAGGCCTATGAGGATCAGGCCATGCCAATTGATGAGGGACAGACAATTTCACAGCCTTATACAGTAGCCTATCAGACAGCATTACTAAAAGTTCAAAAACGGACAAAAGTACTTGAAATAGGCACGGGATCGGGTTATCAGGCAGCAATTCTTGGGGCAATGGGTGCAAGAGTTTACACTATTGAAAGACATGAATTGCTACACCTGAAAGCAAAAAAAATTATCGATCAGCTTGGTATGTTGAATGTGCGTTGTTACTTTGGAGATGGAACAAAAGGCCTTGGGGAATTTGCACCCTTTGACCGAATACTTATCACCTGTGCCGCTACTGATGTACCTTCGCTCCTATTAAAACAGTTGGCAATTGGCGGATTGATGGTACTGCCGCTTGGGGATTTAAACGTACAAACCATGACCAGAATTACAAGAAAATCTGAAACTGATTATAGTCACGAAAAGTTTGAGGAATTTCGATTCGTCCCACTTTTAGGCGGTAAAAAAGAAATAAATTAGCAGTAAGTTGTCAGCAATGCTCGAAATTTTCATCATAATACTTTACTGTTTTATATTTTGCTTCATTATAGCACGATCAGGTTTTTTCAAAATAAAAGGCCTGTCTACATTTTTTATTTGTGTTGCCTTTTTGATAAAGTTAACTGCAGGTATATTATATGGCTATTTACATAGGAGCTATTTTATCGGCGGCGATACAATGGAGTATTTCATGGCTTCAGATCAGATTGCCAATACTTTTTTTCAGTATCCTTTATATTATTTCAAGTCATGGTTATTTATGAACCCTGACATCCCTTCCGCTTCTGTTTACATTTACCCTGATTGGGCATATATACAAAAAGACTACGGAACTTATTTACTCTCTCATGTACACGCTGTACCGCAGTTTTTTTCATTTGGATACTACAATGTTCATATAGTATTTGTGGCTTTTCTTGCCCTTTTGGCTAGTCTTAATATCTATAGAGCACTTTCTGATACTATAAATTTGCCAAAACATTTTTTAATTTTTGCCTGTTTTTTTATGCCCTCAGTATTATTTTGGACTGCCGGGCTTCACAAAGATGTTTGGGTTTATCTAGGTATAAGTTTACTGCTTTTGGGGTTGAGAAAACTTTATCTCTTTAAAAAAGCTATCAGTCTGGAAATTTTTATTGGTATCTTTATTGTTGCACTCTTCAGGTATTACTTGCTGCCCCTTATTGTTCCTGGAATACTTGCAATGGCTTGGTCTGTTTATAAAAATAACAGGGCAACTCTGTATAAATATCTTACAGTTTATACCGTTTTTGCCTTATTTCTTTTTGCGCTGGAATTTTTTGGGCTATATCCACTCTTAAATGTATTGGCTGAAAGGCAGGCTGCTTTTCTAAGCGAAATGGGAAATTCTTCAATTCAAGGAGTTCAACCACTCGAAGCAACATGGAGTAACTTCTTTCAACAAATTCCTCAGTCTATTTTGAATGTCTCTTTTAGACCCTTCCTATGGGATTGTAACGATATATTTCAGGTTATATCTTCCTTGGAAATTTTCGTTTTCTGGGTCTTTGCTGTGCTCAGTATCTCTTTAAAAAGAACAGAAACTAAGGCAAATCCTCTCAGTTATTTTCTATTCTTCTATGCGGCCAGCAATCTTTTACTTGTGGGCTTATTGGTGAGCAATGTAGGCACTATTGTTAGATACAGATCCATTGCCTTGTCTTTGCTCTTCGTTGTGACCTTACAGGCATTTGACTACTTGAGATTTGGCTTGCAGAATCGAAAAGCAAATAAGACAGCCGCCCTTAAAGCTACAAATAGTAAAAGGGCAGCTTTGAAGAGTCAGGTATAGTACTTTTTTATTTGTCGATTTGAGCAAATTTTTCGTTCAACCAATCAAAGTTAGCAATAGGCTCAAGTATATCAAGATCAGCCTTGATTGCCTTTTTTATCCGTCTGACTTTTGGCGAGCTGGAGTATTCAAATTCAAATTGAAATTTGAAGAGTTTGGCTGCAACCTTTAGCATATTTAAATTGCTATTTTGCCTGTATGCTGAAAGGGTTTTACTTCGCTCTATCAATTTTTTAAAAGATTGAATCAGTGACATGCCAGCTTCGTATTCACCCAATTCATAATAACATTTCAGTAAAATTATTTTAGCACCCAGTTGATATGATTCATCCGTGAATTCGACTTTTTGTAACAGTTGCATTGACTCAATATGCCGACCGGCTTCCATATAAAAAGAAGCCATGTTGTATAAATATGCATTCTCTCTTACATTTTCGGGTAAGGAGTTTTTGTATTCATTGATAAACTGTTCTACCCAATCTGTTTCATTTGCTCTCAATGCAACTGTAACTATGTTTTTAAAATCCCATTCAGGCAATTTTCCATCCCTGAGCAGAATTCCATTTTGTAAAAGATAACGGTGCAGTTCCAGAAACGCTCTATACCATTCAGGTTCACCGCTATTGAGTTTTCTGATGACAAAATTGATGGTATAATCGAATTGGGTTTTCAGTTCATCTGCCGAAAAATTGTGTTTATACTGTTTTATAACAGCTATTGTTTTGTGGTAACCAGCATCATTTTTAAGCAATTCTAAAATATTCCTATACACTAAAATAGCTGGCCATTCTGATAGCTTTTCTATATTCCTATCAATTATTTTTAAGATTTCATCCAGTTCAAAACTAATATAATCTACCTTTATGACTATATTTCTGCTAATAATGTCGCAAGCAGATTTGAGCTTTTCGGCAAAATAATACCTATCGAGCATATCTGAGCTTTGCTGAAGATTTGGATCCGATTCGCGCAACTGTTTAGAGATAAAGTTTGCATCAAGCTCATCGTAAAATAGTTTAGATTCCAGCAATGAACCTGCATTATTTTCTATTTCCTTCAATCGTAATATTTCATACTGTTTCTTAACCGACTGCCATTGTCTCTGCTCTTTCAGTTTTCTCAAAGCAGCCATTGTAAACCTTTTTTGAGTCAATTGACTCTTTTCAAACTCAATTTGGGCTAAAAAACCATTCATCAGTTCAAGCAGATTAGAAATTAAGGTGTAAATATGTTGCTCTGAAAACTTTTCTTTAGGAAAAACAGCTTCAAAAGCAGCCTTTTGCGCTAGCTTCTCGTGATTAAAGTAGGGGGCAAAATCTAATATAAAATCACAGAGTTTAATAAGTCCATTATGCTTGTTAAAAAAAGCTGTGTGAACATATTCCCCGAAACGGGTCCTTTCTCTGCTGTTTAATTTTTTTAGAATTGAAATTAATTTAGAATCATGCATTTTAAAAATAAAATTAAAAATTAATTAAATTAGGATATAATCATTTAAATATCGATTTAAACTAGTTTTAATGATTAAAATTAGTAAAATTAAAATTAGAATGTGTAAAATTTGTGATTTTTTTGATTGTTTTCTATAGTTACTTTTATACTGTGAAATTTTATCAAGTCTTTTGTATGCAATTCAAACTAAATAAAACTGTATAATATGTTAAACAAAATTTTTT
>CAMDAB010000215.1 GCA_945888475.1 Saprospira grandis DSM 2844
GGAATATTGATTTGAACAAGTACATTCACAGTGAGTGTACCCTGGGTTCCATCTACACCATAGTCACCACCATCTCCACCAAAGACATTGGGCGTAAGCGTGATATTTGCACCAAAAAGATTAAAGTTGATGGGTGTTGAAAGCACTCCGCCATCACCACCAACAGCAAAAACACCGGTCGTCGCATTTTGTCCGGGCGCATAGTATCCCAATCCTGTACCCAGATTCCCACCTGAAGCAGCCTGAGCGCCACCGCCGCCACCTGCACCAATCCCCAATGTAAAAGTTCCGATACCCAAGTTGATTACCTGAACCAATCCGACGGAACCACCACCGCCACCTCCGCCATAAAGACGACCATTATCATTAACCAGATGTGTGTGAACAGTAAGATTTAATGCATTGGTACCATTTTCTCCAACGCCGTTTCCTCCTCCGCTGATTGCAGCACCAGCACCACCATTACCACCTCTGGCGAGTAAATCTCCACGATTCCATATGCCTACTTTAGAATCGGGATGTAATGAACCTGTTGTAAATACTGAATTGTTAGGCGTATTTTGCAAGGTCACGCCCGAGGCTATACGTGCAACCACGCAAATTGGCACACTCGTTGGCAATCCATTTGCTGCCTGAAGATTATAATCGGTTTGCCCAGTGTTAATGTCCACTTCAAAACAGGTATCGACCGCTACAATAAAAACCTGATTGCCAATGGTATTTCCACACACTGCCTGAACAATGACAGGGTAGATACCCGGAGGAGCAAAGATATCGGCACTAACGCTAAGCATTATCGTATCGGAACCATTCACAAGATAATTATCGAGCGTAGCAGTTATTCCTTGCGGCAAGTTTGGAACAATGTAAACGGCAATAGGAGTAGTATCTCCGGCAAACTGACTGATGGCCAACATGGCAGTATCGCTATTGCTGTTAATACGGTCGATATACCCTGCATTGTTATCGATCTGAAAATTGAAGGCGCAGTCGCGGCAATTGCGTTGCCAAGTAGCAATCCAACAATCGCCATTGTAATATTGCATAACCGAATCTGTAGTATTAAAAACCATCAAACCAGGTTTTGGGTTATTGATGTTATCGCGCTGTTGACGGTTTAGTCGGGGTGGCAAAAACCCTCTGTCTGTAGATTCCAAATGCAGTATGGCACTGGAATCTGGCTGCAAAATGTTTATACCCACCTGTGCATTTAAAAAACTTGCAAGGTTTAAAAACAGGGCAGAAAAAATAAAAATTCTTAAATTAAGCTTCATCTGCTTTATGGAAATTGGAATTTTAGCGATATTGGAGGCATAAATTTATTAACTTCTTTCTATATTTTGAGATTTGAATGCAAAAAAGATTTGAAGAGAAAAGAAACAATGCTGAACCGAAGCTCCAGGTAGTGAAATATTCTACATTCTGATTTCCAATTTCTTCAGGTCCGTCAATTAATACTAACATCTTACTTTTTAACTTCTAACTTCTTCTCGTCCGAAAGACGAGACTAACTTATAACTTTTAACTTATACATGGATCTAACAGAAATACTAACCCACCTTGGCGAAGAACGCGAAGCATATTTCAATTCGGTTGCTCCGCCAATTATGCAATCGTCAAACTTTACCTATAAAACCTTTGATGAGTTCAGAAGGGTGCTGAAAGACGAGGTGAATAATCCACTGTACACCCGTGGTTGTAATCCCACAGTTGCTATTTTGCGAAAAAAGCTGGCCGCGCTTGAGGGCTCGGAGGATGCTTTGGTCTTAAGTAGTGGGTCGGCGGCTTGTTCGGCAGCTGTGATTGCAAATGTCAAAGCTGGCGACCATATTGTTTGCGTACAGAAGCCATACTCCTGGACTTATAAGCTACTAACACAATTCCTGTCGAGATTTGGCGTAGAATATAGTTTTGTGGATGGAACCGATCCCGAAAATTTCAGAAAGGCAATCAAGCCTAATACTAGCCTGATGTTTCTGGAGAGTCCCAACTCTATCAGTTTTGAACTGCAGGATATTGCTGCCTGTGTAAAGATTGCAAAAGAATACAATCTGATAACTGTTTGCGACAACAGTTACAGCAGTCCTCTTTTCCAAAACCCTATAGCATTGGGCGTTGACATTGTGACCCATTCCGGCACCAAATACATCAACGGTCACAGCGATGTGGTAGCAGGCGTTTTATGTGCCTCCAAAGCAATGGTGGATAAAATTTTCTATTCAGAATACATGACCTTGGGCACAAACATCTCGCCAAACGATGCCTGGCTAGTGCTTCGCGGTTTGCGTACCCTGCCGCTGAGGGTTCAACGCTCTCAGGAATCTGCCATAAAGGTTGTGGAGTATCTCGAACAACATCCAAAAGTGGAACAGGTAATTTATCCCTGGTCGAAGTCGCATCCGCAATATGAATTGGCACAAAAACAAATGAGGGGTGCCGGCGGACTTTTCTCAGCTGTTTTTAAAGCAAAAGATCTGGCTACGATGGAAAAATTTTGCGAGGCGATGGCGCCTGTTTTTCTGATGGCTGTTTCATGGGGTGGTTACGAATCGCTGCAAGTACCAACTGCTTTATTTTACAAACTCGACAGCTTGGGCGAAGCTCCTTCCCTGCCCTTTACGATGGTTCGCTATTATGCCGGTCTCGAGGATCCCGAAATTATGATTGCCGCATTTGAAAAGGCACTTGAGTTAATTTGAATCGACTAAAAAGTGCCTTAAAATCAAAAATTGATACAAGCTCCAAAAATGAACTACCAAAAACATCCGCGCGATACCTATATTACTGTTTACGGGCGAAAACCTGTAATTGAACTGCTTGAAATGGAGGATGTTTCGATTGCTAAAGTCCTTATTGCCATTAAATCGAAGGGAGATATCATCAAAGACATTCTCAATCTTTGTAAAAAGAAAGGTATTGAACCAAGCTGGGTTAGCCCGGAGGAAGTATCGAGAATATCGAAAAATCCAAATCAGGACCAAGGAATTGCTGCTGATGTAGTTGCACCCGGGATGGACAATGCGCAGCAGTATTTCGAAAATTTCGATCAGACTAAATCAAATGAAGCCTGGCTCGCACTCGACGGTGTTACGACACCAGCGAATGTGGGCATGATTATTCGTACTGCAGCGGCCTTGGGTTTGGGCGTTATTTTACCCCTTAAAGGCAGTTCTAAGATAAATCCGCTTGTGGTGAAGGCATCGGCAGGCGTTGTATTTAAAAGTAGGATATTAAAATGTGACACACTCAGTCAAGCACTGAAAACTGCAAAGAAACAAGGATTTTCGGTGTATGGCCTTGCAGGTGAAGAGGGGAAAAATATATACCATCAGGAATTTAAAAACAATGCCATCTTTGTGATGGGCAACGAGACAGAAGGTGTAAGTGAGCAACACCGCGAAATAATGGATGGCTGGCTGACAATACCAATGATATCTGGGATTGAATCGCTTAATGTTGCCTGTGCCGCTACTGTGGTTGCTTCGGAATGGATGCGTAGAAATGGAAAAATAAAATCATGAGAATTTTTATTTTAATTTTACTGTTATCAGTTCTTAACTCGAATTTATTTGCACAAAAAAGGCTGCAAGACAGCATTATTGTGCTCAATGAACAGGTTGACAGTATGAAGACGCTCTTGGCTGATGCTCGCAGAGAGGCAAAAAAATGTTCCGATTTATTGAATCTGCTAAAAGATAAAACGGAACAACAGCTTATCACAACAGATTCGAAACTGAATATGCTTGTGCGGGAAAACAGGGAAATGTATCAACGTTTACAGGTGATGACCGACAGTTTGGAGAGTTCTGTCAAAGCAGCAGCAATACTCCAAAAAATTATTTCAGATAAGGCAATAGCACAAAATGCCGCCAACAATCGGTCGAGGCAACTGGTTGAAAAACTAAAGGATTCATTAGTTGATATTCCAAAAAATCTGTGCTATATTTACGGCTCTGACAAAAATGCATTTGTGATACTGAGTGATACGCTGATTTTTGGTACAAATTTCAACCTTTCGAATCAGGGTAAAACGATTCTTGATAAATTATTAAAACTTTTATTAAAGGATACTGCTACGATTGCAAACATTCAAACATTTGCAAATCCATCGGCTAAAAACCAGGATGTATGGATGCAGGCGTATAACAGAGCAAGACAGATAAGTTCATTTTTCGAAAGCAGAAATTTTCCGCTCGACAGGTATCAAACACAGTCATCAGCATCAAGACCCGAGCATAACAGCTATAAGCTACCTCCAGTCATTCTAGAAATAATATTTAAATAAATATCTGATATAATAGCATATGAAAACCATTAACAAAACTTTTGCAGTAATTATTTTTTTGGGAATGCTAAGTTCCTGTGTTTCAAACAGAAAATTTCTCGAAGAATCTGAGGCACGCAGGTCGGCTCAAAGCAAAGCCGATGAAGAGGCAAATGCCAGGGCCAAGGCCGAATCTGAACTAAAAACAATCTCTGATAGTTTAGCAACGCTAGATAAGGCCTTTAAAAAAATGGAAATTGAGTATGATAAACTAAGGGTAGCTTATAATGAACAGGTGGAACTGACCAAACAAAAAGACCTTGCTCATGAAAAACTTCAGCAGATGTACCGCGAGATGATGGAACTTTCGGCCAGTCAGAAAAAGGATCTCGACAGACAGCTATCGGAAAGAACTACAATTCTGAATGAGCGCGAAGCTGAATTAAGAAGAGAAAGAGATGCTTTCGAAAAGCTTAAAAAAGATATGGAAGGTAAAGATGCCAACATTTCAGATTTGAACAAATATAAAAAGGAATTGGAGGAAGAGCTTGCCGGACGTGAAAAAAGAATTAAAGATCTCGAAGCTGCTATAAAAGAACGTGATGCTCAAACCGAAGCATTGCGTAACAAACTTTATGATGCGCTAAAAGGATTTGCCGATGCTGGAGACCTTGGTGTTGAAATCAAGAACGGTAAAGTTTATGTTTCACTGAGTCAGAAATTACTTTTTGCATCCGGTAGTTCAAAAATTGACAAAAGAGGTATTGATGCGCTAAAATCTATTGCAGGCGTACTTTCAAAAAATACCGATTTGTCCATATTGGTCGAAGGTCATACCGATTCTGACGGGGATGATAAGCTTAACTGGGATTTAAGTTCAAACCGTGCAATGTCGGTAACTCAGGAATTGATTAAAAATGGGGTCGATCCTTCTAAACTGACTGCTGCCGGAAGAGGTGAGCATGTTCCAAAAGCATCGAACAATGATGAAAAGGGTAAAGCAATTAATCGCAGAACAGAAATCATTCTAGAGCCCAAGCTCGATGAGATTATGGGAATTTTAAAAAAATAAAATGACATTAAACCATTTTCAACAAAAAAACTCCGAATTGGTAGCTTCCTTTCAATTCAAAGATTTTAAAAAGGCCTTTGCATTTATGACAGAGGTAGCCGCTGCTGCCGAAGCAATGAATCATCATCCAGAATGGTGTAATGTATATAATCGGGTTGAAATCACATTGAGAACTCATGATGCCGGAAATATTGTCACTGAAAAAGATTTTTTGTTAGCAGCCGCTATTGAACAGATCTTTTCTAAATTATAATTACACATGTACCGATTTTTTGC
>CAMDAB010000216.1 GCA_945888475.1 Saprospira grandis DSM 2844
ATCAGCGCCAGCACAGGAAGCATTTGTGCGGGAGCCAATACAGCTGTAACACTCACAGCTAATGGCGCAAACGGAACTGTTTATTGGTTTAATAATTTCTGCGGTACTACAGGACAGTTTGCAACCGGCAACAGCGTAACAGTTAATCCTACTACAACAACTACTTATTACGCTCGCAACAATAACAACGGTAACTGGAGTGTAAACTGTGCATCATACACCGTAGTGGTAAATCCAACTCCATCTGCAGTAAGTGCTACTGTTAATCAGGGTACAATTTGCTCAGGCCAAAGTATACAGCTCAACGGTGCAGCAACAATGCCAACTACATTACATCAGGCTAACACTGATGCACAGTTTATGAACTTTGTTAGAAACGATGGCAAATGGGTTTATGATTTCACCGCCAATGCAGGTGGCAGTTCACCTGAATTGTTCTTCAACTGGACACCCTCTTCAACCGGTCAGTTTTGGTGCCAATTCGGCAATGCAATTCCTGCACAGGGCTATACCAATCTTAATTTCCAGTTCAAACATTTTGTAAACCACTATGCTACACCATATACACTTCGTCTTCAAACTTCTCTCGACGGAATTACCTGGACTGACCGTTGGACACTAAGCCCAACTGCCGATATCGGGCCAAGAACAGAAAATATCAACCTTAGCGTACACAACAATGCTGTTTTCTTCTACCGCTTTATGTTCGATGGCAATTCATTTAATATCGATGGATGGAATATTGATGATATAGCTATCACAGGCACTGCTCCCACAATAAATTATGCATGGAGCGCTTCACCAAGCGGTTTCACAGCATCTACTCAGAACACAACTGCTAGCCCAAGCCAAAACACTACTTATAATTTTACTGCAAGTGCAAACGGTTGTTCAGCAAGTGCTCAGGCTGCAGTAACTGTAAACACCAGCTCTACTGCTCCAAATCTTAGCGCACCTTCAATCATCTGTCCTAATACAACTGTAAGTATAAGTGCAAATGGTGGCAATAATGGAACAGGCGCTCAGATTGCCTGGTACACAGGTCCAAACGGCACAGGAACTTTATTGGGTTATGGTAACAATTATACAATGGTTCCAACTTCAAGCACAGTTGTATATGCCCGCAGAGAAGGTGCATGCAATACTTCAGCCGATGCTCAGACTACTATCACAATGAGAGATTTTGTTTACGCTCCAAATAATACTACTGCGGCAACTTATTGCACCGACAACTCAGGATGGCATCATTTCTACAACGCTAACAATATTATCCTGTCTGTAAGAGGTAACCTGAGCAATGCAGGAACAGTAACCGCAAGTATCAGCGACAATGGTTCGGTTTACCGTGATCAGGGCAACCCTAACAGCTGTTCAGGCGAAGCGCAATTCGAAATGCAGAGAAACTGGAATGTAAGCTATACTGGAACGCTTTCTGGTACCTATGAAGTAAGATACTATTTCGATCAGGCCGAACGTAGCGCTGTAATCAACGCTGCAAATGCCTTTATGAATGCCAATCCTGCCTGTGCCTACACTTACAAATACAACGCCGGTAACAATGGCTGGTTCTGGTTCAAAAATAACAATGTAACTTACAACGCCCCAAGTTTCGATGATAACAGCAACTTTACCATGTTGAACAATACCGCAAACGGTGTTACTTCAAACGGAACAAACTACACAGAAATTTCAGGCATCACTGGTTTCTCAGGAGGTACAGGTGCAATTGTTCTCGTTCCAAGCGCTTTCCTTCCTGTTGAGTGGATGTTTTTCACAGGTGAAAACATGAACGATCACAACCAATTGCAATGGGCTACTGCAAGCGAAAAAGACGCCGCACAGTTTGAAGTAGAAAGAAGCTATGATGCTGTAAATTTCGAAAAAATCGGTACAGTAAGAGCTGCAGGCACAAGTTCTGAAACCAACTTCTATGGATTCAACGACTATAACATGCAGAATGGTGCAAACTACTATCGCCTGAAATTGGTGAATACCGATGGAACAACTGAATATTCTGAAATTGTAGTGGTTGAAAACAAAGTAGAAGCAGAAAACTTCTCATTCTATCCAAATCCTACTTCTAATGAGTTTTTCTACAGCTTTGCAACAGATCGTAACGAAGACATCAGAATTGAAATCCTTGACATGCTTGGCAGAGTGGTAAAAGTTCAAAACTTCAATGTTTCTGTAGGCAAAAACAACCAGATGATTAACATCTCAGATTTGACAGCCGGTACTTACAATGTGCGCGTAATTCATACCAATGCTGCTAAATCACACAGTACTAAAATCGTAAAAAATTAGCATTCATGTTTTTATAATAGTCTTTTTTATTTTGGTTTATTGGTTGCCGCGGGGTTTATTGCTCCGCGGTTTTTTTATTTTTTGTGCAAAAGCCGACTAAACAATAATTCAGCGTCATCCGAATAAAAACAAACAATATAAAGTCCCATCTCAAGGTCTGAAAGATTAACCCTATTGTTGCGCTCTAAAATTAATTTAGTTTTTAATTTTCTTCCACCAATATCGAATACTTGCATTTGGACATTCGATAAATTATCAGATAATTCAACAGATAAATAATCGCTGAAAGGATTTGGAAATATTTTGATATCTAAATGTTTATCGGGAGTACTAGTGACGGTGGGTCCAATACTTAAAGTGTCGAGGAAATATTTGGCTAAATAAATATCATAATTTCCAAAAGCATTAATACTATCCGTTCCAAAAAATGTCCGATTGAGAAAGTTGCCGGCCAGATAAAACATGGAGGAATCGCCCCATGCAGCATGATATCCAAAATCGCTAAAAGAACCACCTTCTCGATGACCCCACAGATATTTCCCTTCAGGACTAAAACCCATCACAAAAAGATCGGCAGGCCTGTTGTAATGCTTTGCCCTCAAGGTATCCAAACCGATGATTATAATAGAATCGAAGCTACCGATGGCTAAAATATTATCATTTTCATCAACGGCAATATCATAGATTAGCTCGGCCATTTCACTGCCTACTTTTCTTGCCCAACTTAGATTTCCAAGGGTATCGAATGCAGCCAAAAAGGATTCTTCTTCGCCGCTTGCAAATAGTGTAGTGTCTGAGCCAAAACTCATGTCATTAAAAAACCAACCTCCAGTGATAATGCGTTTTGATTGTGGCATATAAGCAAGTGCAGGGCAATTATCTACATAGCCTCCTCCAAAACTTCTCAGCCAGCGCCAATCACCATAACTTGTCAGTGACACCAGAAAACAATCATAAGTAAATACAGACCTGGTTTGAAATGGGCCAAAATCAGCTGTATCGCGGTAATAACCACTCAAATACAGATTGTCTTGCTCATCGGCAACGATGTTTAAGCCTTCGTCATACAATAAACCTCCCATTCTTTGTCCCCAAAGGCAATTTCCGATTGAGTCGGTCTGCAATAAAAATATATTTCTTATTCCTCGGCTGATGAGTTGAATATTATCGGCATTGAGTGTATCCTCAAAATAACCGCTGATACTTATCCTACCTGAAGCATCGCAAAATACCGCTGAAGCACTTTGAGCGCCTGCTCCTCCAAAACTTTTTCCCCATAACCAATTGCCGCTACTGTCCAATACAATTAAAAAAATATCTTCATCTCCGGAAGAAATCAGACTATCGGCGCCATAATAAAGCTTTGCATCGAAATAACCCGTGACATAAATTTGTCCGCTATTTTTATCGTAATAAAGCTGTTGTGCTCTTTCTTCAGATGAGCTGCCAAAGCATCTCTGCCAGATAAGAATGCCTTCTTCACTGTATTTTGAAACAAATGCATCGCTTGCACCAGCCGACTGCTGACCATTAAAACTACCTATAAAATATCCGCAACTGTAGAGGCAATTTTTAGCGTAAACCATACCTGAACAGTGATCGTACTGCGGTCCACCCAAATGTGTTGCCCATTGTAAATTTATGGGCTCCTGGGCATTTAGCTCTGAAAAAACGAGCAGGGTGCAGATAATTAAAATTAGTTTCATAAAAATATTGACTATCTCTATTTGAAACTCAAAGGTATGATTTTTAAGCAGTAAATACTTCAATTTTGCTGGGCAGGCAATGTGAAAAATCCAAAGGATTTTGAACAGCCATACAGGGTCAAATATTGGTAACAGACAACATAGTGACTGTGCCCCCGACCCCGTTAGGTGGTCGTACACATAATGCCGAAGCGTTGTAGCGGCATAAAAATACCGCGCTCCTTCGGTATTGTTTTTTCACAAAGGCCCCCCCGATAGCTATCGGGGCATTCGAGGGCCGTTTGGAAAAAATGCTTTTTCTCGCCTGCATGACGAGTCGAAATTTCTTACAATCTTTCCTCTTACAATCTTTCCTCTAATTAGAAACACAGATCAGGACTTTGTCCTACACAAATCAAACAGATGCACACAGATTTTTTAGTGGTCAATACTGATCCGATAGCTATCGGATTAGACAGATTAACTTTGTTAATACAAATTTAAACGGATTGACATATTTGGTTAAGGACTTACAAAGCGCGGGCAGTTATAAATTTCTCACACTGCGAAAAGCAGAAAAAATCCAAAGGATTTTGACCGACCCCATCGGGGTCAAATATTGGTAACAGACACAATAGTGACTAGTGACCACGACCCCGTTAGGTGGTCGTACACATCATGCCGAACCGTTCATTATATGCGGCATTAAAATACCGCCCTCCGTTGGTAGTTTTTTTTCTCAAAGGCCCCGAAAGCTTTCGAGGGCCGTTTGGAAAAATTCGTTTCACAGATTTAAACAGATTGACGAACTTGGCTAATAAGTCTTTGTGGCCCTTTGTGTTTCCTTCGTGCACTTTGTGGTTAAAATAGCCCTGATAAAAAAGTAGATTTTCCTCTTTTTAAAAAAAAATCAAAAAAAGTTACAAAAATCAATCAAAACTGATGCGCGTCATCATGGCTTTGGTTTTCGGTCATTGAATTGGGGTAAATGGCGGCCTACCTTTGTAACATCAAATAATCAAAACGAATTTAAAAATCATAAAAATATCACAACGTCATGAAAAAGTTATTCATCCTCACAATCGCAATCACTGCTTCTTTACTTTTTGTTCAGTGCAAAAAAACTGAAGTACTTACAGAAGAAATTATCACGACTGAAAAGTCATTGACTGGCAACGTACTAGAAGGTTCAAACTGGGAAGTGCTTTCAGTCGTTTCAGTTCCAAAAAATGTGAACATCAGCTTTACTGTGAAGCATCCAAAAATGAATTTCTACAACGACTATATCGAAATGAAACTTGGCCGCGATATTTGCAGCAAGCACTATTTGTTTGCAACTGACAATATCACTGTTGATTTCGCAAGCTGCAGCATCACAAATCCAAATCACCAGTCATTGTCTGACTTACTAGAAGGCGACTTCCAATACATCATTTCAGACAGCGGAAACGAAATGATCTTGAAAAACAATGCTGAAACTGAAATCACACTGCGCAGAGTGGCTCAGTTGGGTACTACAACTCCGGTTGCTGCTAATCTTCCATCAAACCTAAATGTTCAGTAAATTTAATTATCAATAATATTCCAACAATAACAAAT
>CAMDAB010000217.1 GCA_945888475.1 Saprospira grandis DSM 2844
CGGTAACAGCTGTGTTTGCGAAACTTCCCTCAAACTTGCGCAAATATTCCATATAGTTGCAAGGAAAAAGTATGTATAAAAAATCGAAATTCACAGCCAAAAATTTATAAAAGTAAAAGTAAGGTATCATTATTATATATCCAAATTATCCAAAGGAGATTTTATTTTTTCCATGCCTTTGGTGGTGATGTGCGTATAAATTTCGGTAGTTTTTGAGCTTGAATGCCCAAGCAAAGATTGAATATAACGCAGATCGCTACCATTTTCCAACAAATGTGTGGCAAAAGAATGCCGCAGGGTGTGGACGCTTACTTTTTTCAAAATCCCAGCCTTTTTACAGGACTCTTTGAAAAATACCTGAATACTCCTGGAGGAATAGGCTTGATTGGCTTCCTGCCCTTCAAACAAATAATTTTTTGGTTTGTACTTTGTAAAATATTGACGAAGGATTTCAAGGGTTTTTACCGATAGGATACTATACCTGTCCTTCTTGCCTTTAGCCGCCGTAATTCGAATTTGCATTCGTTTCGAGTCAATATCAGCTATTGTAAGATTGATCAGTTCGCTGATTCTCAGGCCAGCAGAATATATCATCATAAGAATAGCTTTATGTTTCAGATTATCAGTTTTTTGAATAATCGACATGATTTCTTCGCTACTGAGCACCGTAGGTAACTGCTTTTCTCTGTTTGGTCTGTCCAGATTGTACAATTTTCTTTGTCCGCCCAATACTTTTTCGTAATAAAATTTTATGGCATTGATAGCCTGGTTCTGATAAGAGGAGGAAACTCCTCGGTCGATTACCAAGTATTGGCAAAAGGCAGTAATCATGGGCTCTGTAATTTTATCAATATCATGTGTCGGATAATAATTGATCAATTCCTCAAGGCCATTTTTATACGTTTTTACCGTATTTTCACTGTAGCGCATTTCGCGAAGCTTTAAGATCATATTTTCCGGACAAGCGCGGCGATTGCTGCTGTTTAAATACTTTTTTGCTTGTTTTTCCAAAGCTTGTTCTTCCTCCCAAATCAATTCCAAGCCTTCTTTTGTACTTGCATCTATCAGTTTTTCCTTTATGTTTTCAGAGAATGGTACCGACCACCATTTGTTTTTATCATCCCATTGATAAAAAGGCATTTCTTTGATAATGCCAACAATGTTCTTGTTGTAATTGAATATCAATTTTATACGGCCTTTTGCAGTTTTTATGGCTTTAATTTTGCCATTCAGTTGCGTCGTTTTTGCTTCACTTATACTGTTCTTATGTATGATTTGAATATTCTGTCCATCCAAAAAAGCCAGTATTTTATCCAAATTGTCAGAATAGTTGGGCACAGACCAGGCCCTGAGTTCTTTGTCCCATTTTAAATAGTTAAAGCCTCTGATGAAATTTATAAATGCCTCATTTTTTGGAATATAGATGATAATTTTTTTGCCATCTATCTCTATTCGAACTTCCAACTTTGTGGCCTTTTCTTCAAAAAAAGCTATGATGTCTTCCTCGAACTTAATCTGTTCATTTTCAAATAAAGATTTGAGTTTAATATAGTTCTCTATTCTAAAAGGCAGGGTCCATGCTTTTAAGTCTTTATGCCAAAATGCATCCTCGATCATTTTTATTTTAAGAATAAATTCAGCATTATAGGGAACGAAAATCTTAAATTGTTTCAGATTATCAATAGAAAATAAGCTAACAGTAATTTTCATTTGGGGTATTGACTTTTGTGAAGGCTATGTCACCAAAGTTACTTTATTTTTTTCAACATATCAAGTCTGTTTTATAAAAACTTGCGTATGTGTCTCATGATTGGATGTATTTGCGCAAGTTTTTTCCAATTGTGCACATATTCCATGTAAAACACAATTAAAGTTATTGTAAAAAAGTAAATCACAGCAAAAAATTTAATACTATTAAAATAGTGTATTACTATAATATATCCAAATTATACAAGATGGATTTTAAGCGTATCATTTTTTTGATGGATTAAATTCAGGCGAATTGCCAAAACAAAAAAGAGGACCGAAGTCCTCTCTGTAGCATTAAATATTATTATCGGAAGTACTATCCTGATTAGGACTTTGCAGAATCTAGCCTTCCATAAAGCCAAATCCCTCCGGCACTTTTTTGGAATTTACCTTGTTATATGGCCAAATATAAATCGTTTTAACAATATTTAAATCAGCATCCAATAAGTTGTATTCATCGATAGGCGTACTTACAATTGTACTTCTGATTGAACCAGTTCTTTTCCAGCTATATTGTGATGAACCTGGTTTAATATAAATTAGTCTATCTAAGTATTTACCCGACTCAGCAATACTCGTTAAAAGTATCGGGTTGTCTTTCGAGAAGCCAAATTCACCCATATGGTTTGGTAATTCGTCCTGGTCAGTACCTTCTTCCGATTTAATCTTATTCATCATGGCTTCCATTTCTGCCATAAAATCATCAGGGTCTATATTGGAATTCTCTTTATTTGTCTTTTTTTTAAAAAAATTAAATAAGCCCATAATGTTAAGTTAATAAATTAAGAAATGATCAAAGCTTTGCTGATTTGTGAATTGCGTTGTTTTAACACAAAATATTTTATCCTAATAAAAATTAAATTATCAATTAGTAAAATTTTCTGCTTAGTAAAAGGTCTCCAGTCAATGCATTATTTTTTGATAAAAACTTGATGTGCTGTTTGATTAGCCCCATATACTTTTATAAAATAAACTCCAGGGTTGAGATTAGTTAAGTTTAAGTGGAAATCTTTAGAAGAAATATTTTCAGATAGCGCAAGCCTACCTTGAACATCTATTAGTTCAACTCTAGTGTACATATCAGCATTCAAATTCACAAAAAGATAGTCAGTAGCAGGATTTGGATAAATCAACATTCCTTGATTTTCGTGCGCTTCAATAAGCGATGGCGTAAGTTCACTCAAATAAACCTTCCAATAGTATTGTGGAGTACCAAAACCCCAAACTCGGTAACTGCCACTAGATATATCAATACCATCTATAAGATCTGGAAATCCGTCACCATTGATATCAAAGGTAGAATGATCTTGACCGTTTGCTCTTCCTGATGAACTAGCATTCTCAAAGCTAGTTGGCACATTCCATATTGTAGCAGTATTGCTAAAGCCAGTTCCATTGTTCAAGTATACCTTCCAATAGTATTGCGAAGTGCCAAAACCCCAAACTCGGTAACTGCCACTCGATATATCAATACCATCAATAAGATCTGGAAGCCCATCGCCGTTGATATCAAAGGTTGAATGATCTTGACCGTTTGCTCTTCCTGATGAACTAGCATCCTCAAAGCTAGTTGGGACATTCCATGTTGTAGCGGTATTGCTAAATCCAGTTCCATTGTTCAAGTATACCTTCCAATAGTACTGCGAAGTACCAAAACCCCAAACTCGGTAACTGCCACTCGATATATCAATCCCATCAATAAGATCTGGAAGCCCGTCTCCATTGATATCAAAGGTTGAATGATCTTGACCGTTGGCTCTTCCTGATGAACTAGCATTCTCAAAGCTAGTTGGGACATTCCATGTTGTAGCGGTATTGCTAAATCCAGTTCCATTGTTCAAGTATACCTTCCAATAGTACTGCGAAGTGCCAAAACCCCAAACTCGGTAACTGCCACTCGATACATCAATGCCGTCAATAAGATCTGGAAGCCCGTCACCATTGATGTCAAAGGTTGAATGATCTTGATCGTTGGCTCTTCCTGATGAACTAGCATTCTCAAAGCTGTTTGGCACATTCCATGTAGTTGGAGTATTGCTGAATTGAGCGTTCAAACTAAGGCTGATTAGGGCTGAGGCATAAATGAGTGTAAGCGTTTTTTTGTTCATTTTTATTAGTTTTATAATGCAAAATACCAACATTTTGCAAAAGGATGATGGTCTGGCCTTTTTATCAATCAAAGAAACTTAAGTTATTCTAAGTATTTGTTGAATAAAAGCACTCTTTACTGTTTTAATAATACAGCGAAGATATATAGTTTCATTTATTTAAAATGGTAATTTTATGATAATAGTAATAAAGTAATTTTATGTTTGTTATAAAAAAAATGAGTGTATGAGCGATTAAATAATGCAATTATTAAGTCATTTCAATAATATTTCTTAATCTTAAAAACTTAATTTAAAACAATATATCCCCCATGAATTGAAGATTTGTTAAATTAAATTTAGACTCATCTGCAACTCAATTGAATTATTCCTCCAAATAATCCAAGTTGCGTCCATAAGTTTCTGGTAGCCATAAAACAGCGATCAACGCCAAAGACCATACAATGATCCCAGTAAAAATAAGGGATTGGCTCAGACTGAAGGACCCCATTTCTTGAATCCAAATTCTTAAAGGGATTAAAATGGTAACAGCGCCCCGCATAAAATTGGTAACTGTAGCCGTAGCGCTTACCCTCAGATTGGTGCCAAAATGTTCTGATGTTGATGTAACAAAAACTGATAAATATCCACAACCAATGCCCATTAACAATGATGTAATATAAATAGACCCTGATTGATACAATTGTATAAAATGTAAAATTGTTCCCAGTATAGCAAATGCCATGTAAGCAATCAGAATTTTTTTTCTGCTTCTAAAAAGCTGACTTAAAATCCCACTGCTTAAATCACCGGTGGTGATTCCTACCTGAAAAAGGATAAAGCATAATCCAAGTTTCAGATAATCGATATGATGTTCCAGGGCAAGTTCTGGTGAAAGGGTAATCAGCAGCCCTACACTATACCAAATAGGCACACCAACTAAAATACAAGCGATGTATTTAAATATTCTGTCTCTGCTTTTGAAAAGATGAAAGAAAGATCCTCTTGGTTGTTCCTTGCTGAGACTATCTTTGAAAATATTAGTTTCCATCGCTTTTACACGAAGCAATAGCAAAAGAAAACCTAATCCTCCTGCAACTAAAAATGCAGTCCTCCAGGGTAAAAAATCACCTACAAGGCCCGCAGTTACGGCACCTAGTCCACCAAGGGTAGCAACCAAAATGGTTCCATATCCTCTTTTTTCGATGCTCATGCTTTCACCCACCAGGGTTATTCCTGCGCCCAACTCACCTGCGAGGCCTACTCCGGCAATAAACCTGATCAGCGCATAGCTGTTTAAGTCATACACAAAGGCATTTAATATGTTTGCCAGGGAGTAAAGGATGATGGATCCAAATAAAACAGTGACACGACCTTTTTTATCGGCAATTATGCCACTGATAATGCCACCAATCATCATTCCTAACATCTGGATAGACAATAAAAATTCTCCGGCACTTGTGAGTGCATTGCCGCTAAAACCTAATTCCTTCAAAGAAGGAATGCGATAGACATTGAACAGGAATAAGTCGAAAGTATCTACAAAAAAACCCAAACCTGCCGCTAAAACGACAATGTTGAAAGGAGAGTGGTATAGTTTTGAATTCATTGTTTTCGGACTTTATTTCCTGCAGTTTTTAATTCTTTCTGCATTGCTGAGATTTTTACCAGATGAAGGTTTGGATATCTGAGTCTTGAGAAAGGGGAGTGCTGGCCG
>CAMDAB010000218.1 GCA_945888475.1 Saprospira grandis DSM 2844
GATTTTTCGGGCTACAGCGACATGGCAATAGGCCTGGGCAGAACCGTAGGTTTTCACTATTTCGAAAATTTTAACTATCCATACATTTCAAAGTCGGCAACTGATTTTTGGCGCCGCTGGCACATGTCACTGGGTACATTTTTCAGAGATTATGTTTATATCCCATTGGGTGGCAATAAAAAAGGTCGTTTCAGAGCTTACCTCAATCTCTTTATCGTTTGGGCTTTGACCGGGCTTTGGCATGGCGCGAGTTGGAATTTTGTGCTTTGGGGACTCTATTACGGCATCTTAATATTCTTAGAAAGGCTCTTTTTGGGTAGGGTGCTCAAGGCATTTCCACCCTTTGCACATTTGTACCTTATTATTGCAACGCTGTTCGGATGGACCCTCTTCTATTTTGCCGATATGGGTCGATTGATTGAGTTCCTGTCCGTTATGGTAGGTGCAGCGGGCAATCCGCTATGGAGTTTCAAATTAAATCTGGTACTGCAAAACCATGTATTCTGGCTCTCGCTGGCATTATTGTTGTGCTTGCCCATATACCCCTATTTCTCCAAATGGTTTGAGAAGGTCGTACGGGAACGCGCTTCACTGATTTACTTTATCGGAGTTACCGGAATTCAGATATTTTTATTATTTTTGTCAATTACCATGCTGGTAGGCGACACTTATAACCCCTTCATTTATTTCAGATTCTGATCAATTCATGCTTGGAAAATTTTTATTAAGGCTCAATAGCGTACTCTACGTGCTCTTACTTACGGGCATGGGAGTATTGTTCTTTGTAATGCCTAAAAAAGCAGTATCGGAATTCGAGAAAAGGCCACTCAGCAGCTTTCCAAAGTATAGTTGGGAAAAATTAGCGAATGGTAAATTTGTTGACAGTATCGACCTTTATTATTCAGATAATTTTCCCTTCAGAGATAATTTTGTAGCCCTTGCCTTTCAGATAAAACAGCACAGGGGTATTGTTTCAAAAGACATAGCCTTTTACAACGAAAGTATCGATTTTGATGCAGGTACAGAAAACTTGAAGGATAAAAATGACAGCCTGGAAGGGGACGAAAACGAAGCCGAAATAACTTTCCATAATGACGGGGATTCAAAAGAAGTAAAAAACCTGAGTCAGGGCTTGCTTATCTACAACGGGATGGCCATACAAATATTTGGTGGGTCTAAGTATACAGCAAGTTATCTTTCAAAAGCATTGAATGAAATCAAAAGAAAACTGCCCGACCATGTTAATGTCTATCTTGGTATTACCCCAACACATGGGGAGTTTTACCTTCCATCGGAATATGCTGACAAAAGAACATCTGAAAGAAAACTGATTGACACGGCATACAGTTTCCTCGACCCTTCGGTAAAATCTTTTGACATCAGTTCTGAATTGTACA
Organism: Saprospira grandis DSM 2844; assembly: GCA_945888475.1. Taxonomy (GTDB): domain Bacteria; phylum Bacteroidota; class Bacteroidia; order Chitinophagales; family Saprospiraceae; genus Saprospira; species Saprospira grandis_C. The sequence continues at coordinate 1,398 of CAMDAB010000218.1, forward strand.
AACATAAAGATGAATATATATTTTTCAATACCGATCATCACTGGACCGGGACTGGTGCTTACTATGCCTATGTAGCCTTCTGCAAAAAGACCGGTCTGACGCCGGTTCCACTATCTGAAATGCGCAAAGGAGTCATTCCACGATTTCTTGGTACACTTTATCGAAGCACCAGAGATAAAAGATTGGAAAATAACATCGATTCGGTAGTTTATCACAAGGTCCCAATTTCAAATGTGACTTATCAGCTAGTGGGAAATGGTTATGGTCAAATTCAAAAATCGAGACTTTATGTTGAAAATGCCCGAGGAGGCAATGCCTATGGAGTCTTTTTAGGAGGTGACATTCCTGCACTTTGTATTGTATCGAAACAGCAAAACGGCAAACGACTGCTCATTCTGAAAAATTCATTTGGCAATGCGATTGCACCATATTTTGTCTCACATTTCGAACGCACTTATGTTTGCGATTATCGTTATTTTGAATGTAATCTGAAAGATTTTATTGAAAAGAATGAGATAACAGATTTACTGATTTTCCACAACAGTTTTTCGGCCAATACAACCTCTCATACCGACATGCTCAAACGGATTGCCAAAAGTTCAACCCTCTGCGTTGCCCATAAGCTACCCGACTGGGATATTATGTTTCCGGAAGGTAAACTATTGGAATCGGTTCTTGAAAAAAACAAAAAAGAAGCATCAAAAGACAGTTCGGGCACTTCCAATAAAAAAACGGAAAATAAAAAAAAATAAAAAAAATACAGTTGTAAAAAAACAAGAGCCTGAGAACAAGCCAGAACCAGAGAAAAAAGAAGATTCGACAGTTGTGAATGGGCAATAGCAAAAAACAAGATTCTGAAACCAGAAAAAAAATATACAATGCGAATTGTAAGCTGCATTATACTTTTTTTAAGCTTGGGAATATTCAAGGCCGAAGCTCAGGGAGGAAATGAATTGATCCCTTTGAAGGAAACCTATTATTCGAAGCATAAATTTCTGCATCCCGAAATGTGCATGCTTCAGTTTTATAGCCGTGAATCGCTGAATACTTTTTATAAAAAATGGAAAAATACCGGTTCAGACAAACTCAGCATTTTACATTTTGGCGATTCACATTGTCAGCACGAGGCTTTTCCGGGTCAAATCAGAAAAAGACTTCAGGAGTTGCATGGTGCCGGAGGACGAGGACTCATGTTTCCCTACTCAGCCGCTAATACTTACACTTCAGTTGAATATTCGACTTCTCATACTGGTATCTGGTCCTATGAAAAAGGTTTCACCATGCTGCCCCGTCTGCCTTTGGGTGTACGCGGTATGACCTGCCGCACAGTTCAGTCGCCGGCTTCACTGAACTTTTCCTTCTTTTCTGAGGTGCCAAACCACTACACAACACTTAAAATTTTCTGTAAGCAGACCCTAAACAGCTACGATTTAAGCATCGAAATAGACGGTAAATTTACGCCGGTTATCATCGATGATAAAAATCCTGATCCTTTCATCACAGTTAAAATTCCTGCAATAGGCAGTCGAAAAATGACCATTCATGTCGTAAAAAACAACCCAGACGAAAATGAGTTTGAGTTTTATGGCATGAGTCTGGAATCGGAGCAGGAAAAAGGTGTTCTTTACCACAATGCAGGTGTAGGAGCAGCACGGTTCAGCTCCCTGCTATTTTACGAACTGCTATGGAAACAAATACCCTATGTAAAACCCGATCTGATTGTTTTAGATTATGGCACCAATGACTATTTGTACGACGATATCATCCGCCCCGAACTGGAAAAAGAGATAAAAACAATCATTTCGAAAATGCGTGCAGCGGCACCCGATGCCTGTATCATTCTCACTTCATCGCAGGATCTGTTTTTCAAAAACCGAAATTGCCGCTCGGGCATTCCCTTCTCAGATCTGATTCACCGTATTGCTGCCGAAACCAAATGTGCTGTTTTCGATTGGTTTTATATTGCCGGTGGACAAGGCACTATGCACGACTGGGTAAATCAGGGACTTGCTCAACCCGATTATATACATTTGTCGGTACCCGGTTATCAGCTTAAAGGCGACCTCTTTTTTGAATCAATCAGAAATACTATGTCTTGGCTCGACAAGTACAGCGAAAGAGAAGAATTTTTCTTTAATGTGGACAGTCTGAAGAAAATACCCGCACCGCCGCCAGTTGTTATAAGTAAGCCTCAGAATACAACTGTAAAACAAAATCCGTCAAACGCTGCAACCAAAGTTGCGGTAAAAACACCGGCAAAAACAGTTTCGGTACCGAATGCCAGTACTGCCGGACGGGTAAAATATGTTCATAAAATCACTACAGGTGAATCCTTGTACTCCATAGCCAAAAAGTACAATGTCACTGTTTCTCAACTCAAAAGCTGGAATAATCTTCATTCTGATCTCATCAATGCCGGTAAGACTTTGAATGTCTGGGTGATTCGACGATAGACTAATTTGAATAAATCATTACAGCTGTCAGATGATAAAGATTTAGACCAGGATTTTCGATATGCCCATAATAATAAACCTGCCTGTAAGCGCTACAGGCAGGTTTATTATTTTAATTTACAGAAACTGCTTCTGCTATTTATTTACTGATTAACTTTTCTGATGCAAGCTTGTATTTACCTAAAATCCTAACAGCGTTTTATAAGTAAAAACAATTTGACAAAAGGATTTATTTCTTTACTGGAGCATCTTTTTTGGACGAAAAACCATTTTTAAAAATGTCCAATGCCTCTTTGCCAATTCCGAAAATAGAAACCATGTTAAGTGGAAATTCTAATAAGACATGCGTAAAGCTGAGGAAGAAAAGGAATGTCAGACCTATTCCATAATCATAAATGTACAAGCCACAGGCCAATAGCCACAAGCCAATAACAAGAACAAATCTGGCCTTAGGTACTTTATGCCAGCGAATAACTTCAGTTTTACTAAACCAGTTGAGGTAATGATACAAATAGGCAAAAGCAATAAAACGCATCAACAAAATCCCAACAGATGAATAAAATATAAATGGTGCTTTTGCATCATAACTGGCAGCCACTACATCCTTACTGTACACTTCATTTAGTTTCTCATTAACAACTTTATTGTCCAAATTAGCGCCTAAAACTGCTGCATTTACGATGGGGTCATTCTCAACCAACTTATAAAATTCTTTGAATGCAAGACCTTTTTTATATTCAGCACTTTGGGAACTGCTAAAGTAGAAATCCTCTTTAGCTTTTTTGTTTAATGAGTCTTTATAGGTCTTTATTTGCGATGATTTTGGATTTCCTTTTGTTTCTTCAGAAAAATTATTGAGAATGTTAACTACTGTGTAGTTTTTCATTTTTGGTTCAGTTGCTGTGCCGAAACCAAACTCTCTTAAAATGACCGAATTGGTATTAAAAAATCCATCTCCATTTGCGTAATAGGCTGCTTTACCATAATTCGTAACAGGTACTACATGTCCAGCCGGAAGAAATCTCATTAGAATAAAGGGTATTATAGCAAATACTGCAACTGAAATCAATCCACTTTTGCTTCTGGATTTTAGCGCTCCATAGAGCATAAAAAATCCGGTAAAAAGATACACATGTATGAGGGTAGGTACCAATGAAGTAACGGCGAAAACCGCAAAATTATCGGTATTCATGCCCCCGTTAAAATATTTGTAAATGAAAATAAAAAGCAATAAAATAGCTATTAATTTGAAATACAAATTCTTAACAAAGGCGAATAAAATACTGCTAAAAAGGGCAAGACAAAGCAGAATGTCTCCTAAATTTATTTCTTGATATTGAATTAAAAAATCACGATGAAAATCGAAGTCATTGGCTAAGGCAGCATAGGACAATACCACCCCAATTATCAACAATGGGATATAATCATATTTGCCTTTTGCGAAATATTGTCTATCGTGTAACCAGCTTATTTCTGTCAGGTAATGCAAAGGGCCTAAAAAAGCATAAGCAAATAAAAACACCTCAAAAGGTAAAACGTATGCAGCTATCATACTAATTACCATTAAACCGATGTTTATATAATTGATTTGTGCATCACGTGCTGGAGTCATATTTGATTTTTTTATAGAAAGGCGTTATATACAATT
>CAMDAB010000219.1 GCA_945888475.1 Saprospira grandis DSM 2844
TGGTCAGCTACTGTAAAGGCTCCTAAAACTCCAATCAATGCTACAATCACTGCAGATCCTTTCCGTGCTGATTATACTGATTTCAATGGTGATACTGAAGATGATGTAATCTTTACCCTTGATAACGGTGACGATGTTGCTGTATGGGAAGGTAACAACACTTTCTTCGACCTTGAGTGGATACAGTAGTATTTGTCTGAATTTTGTAATAGCTATATAAGAAATAAAAAAGCCGGTTGAATTTTCAGCCGGCTTTTTTTTTGATATATCTCATAGTATTGGGCTAATCCTTATATTTTTTACCGCTGGCATCTACTACAGTAGCACTTGCTTGTTGGGTGCCAAACATCAATACATCCTGGATATTAACATGTAAAGGTCTGTTGACGATATAGTAAACCGTTTCGGCAACATCCACAGCTGTAAGTGGGGTGAAATTTCCATAAATATCAGCCTTTTGTTCGTCACCATCAAATCTTACAAGGGCAAATTCTGTTTCTACGTGGCCCGGATGAACAGCTGCAACCCTGATGCCATATTTGTGTAAATCGAGTCTCATGCCTTTTGTAAGCATATCCACAGCAGCTTTGGTAGCACAGTAAACATTTCCGTCGGTGTAAGCTTCTTTAGCTGCTACAGATCCTATATTTACAATGAAACCTTTTTGCCTTTCGACCATACCCTGACTGACCAAGCGGCTGATGTAAAGCAAGCCTTTGATATTGGTATCAATCATCGTTTCCCAATTGTTGAGATTCCCCATGTGTATTGGATCTCTCCCTTTGGCCAATCCTGCATTGTTAACAAGTATGTCGATGTTTTTCCAATCATACGGAAGTGCTTCCAAAGCCTTGTGGACCTCCGCTTCCAACCTAATGTCGAAACAAAGATGTTGTATTTTAGCAGAAAATCGCTGGTTAAATTCTTCCTTTAGCTGTTCCAAACGATCTTCTCTACGCCCTGTAATGATAACTTTATAGCCGTTCATTGCAAAAACTTCAGCAATTGCTTTACCAATACCAGAGGTTGCACCTGTTACCATTACAACAGTATCTTCATTTGGGTTTTTGATGATTTCCAATACCTGCTCTTCCTGCTGGGCAGAAACAGGATTGGGATAATAAACTGCAAAAAGCGTATCGGATTCGGCAGATCTTGAATCGGGCTCGATGAGGCAGGCCTGCAGGTAGTTTGCTTTAGCTGCTATTTTTTGTCCGATATTTAACTGACAATAGGCCAAACCCAGATATGATTTTGCATTTGTCTCGTCCAATTCAATCGAACGCTGATAGATATCTGCCGCCTTGTGTAGTTGTTGGGGATTTTTGGAAAGATGCTGCGCGTATTCCAAATACAAAGTTGCATCTTCTTCATGGCAGAACAATGCTTTGCGGAAGATTTCTTCTGCTGATTCATTTTCGAAATGTCTGTCGATAAGTACAGCCAAAGCCCTGAGCCCCTTTGCATTCATGGGCTCAATTTTTAAAAGCTGTTCATAACAGTTTCGGGCGCCAAGATAATTTTCTTCCTCGACAGCATTTTTTGCCGATTCATAAAGTTGTTCAATGTTTGCTGGCAGTTGGTTTTCTTCTTTCATGGTATCTATAGATTCTTCAGGGCTTATTGTTATTGATTGATTTTCTATTTCTGTAGAGCTATTCCTTGTGATTTCTTTTCTTTTGATATGGATATTTTCTTCAAAATATGGCTCCCTTGAAAAAATTATTTCATTTTCAGTTTTTTCAATTTCAAAACTAGTTGTTTGGGCTTTTTCTGTCTCAGCTTTCACTGTATTGTCATCTTCAACAGGAAAACCGAATTTTTCAGAAAGAAATTTAAAATTTTCATTTGCTAAATTCTGAAAATCAATTGGCAGATGCAATGCGACTGTTTTTAAAAAAGGGCTGATTTCTCCAGAAATTTTCCTAGTCTGTTCAATAAGGTTTTCTGACACAGTCCCAGATGCTTCGGCATTTAATTTTCTCAATCGTATCCATTCCTCATACCAGAAATCGCGGTATTGCATCTGTTCGTGTAGGCTGCTGATGCGAGTCTCCACATTTGTTGAAATGCCATTTTTTAGTAAAGAACTCCTTATGATTACCGGAATAAATACATCAAACGCTTTCAGTTCAATTTGTAAAATCCTGCCAATGAGCACCGATTTTAACAAATTGTCACTAATAAAGACAATCAAAGCTTTTTTATCAAGACTATCATTAGCAATCTCCGATAGTTCAGGATTGTAAATTATAGAATCCGTATTTTTTTGGATAAATTCTTTGAACCCTGAAAGACCGCCCCACAGTTCATCCGCACAATAAATCAAATATTTCATAACTTCTCTGTTCAATGATTTTAATAAATCTGAGCTCAAAAATGACTATTTTTACAAATAAAAAAACTAATTTCGGTCAATTAATTGAAGAAATAAAAAGTTTTCCCTATTATGCATCTACATTTTGCAATTTGCTTACGATTTAATTTGTGAAAAGCAGCAATTTGTTACTGATCATACCAAAACTACTATGAAGCTATTTTTTATTCTTTCGGGTTTTTTGTTTTTAAATTTATTATTTTCCTGCAATATGGAAAAAGAAGAAGATTTTGGTCCCGGAGAAGTATGGAAACCATCATCAGCTGAACTTTCCAACAAAAAAAATATTGAAGAATTCGATTTGTCCGATTCGGAATTTGTAGGAATTTCGAGACAGATTTCAAGATTCACAAATTTAAAATTTTTAATTCTTAGAAATAATCTGCTTGAGGGCATTCCCAAAGAGAGTATAGAATTGAAAAAATTGTTAAAATTAAATTTGGCGAAAAATCGGGTTTCTGAGTTTCCTCAGGCCATACTCAAAATGGAAAGTCTACAGGAATTAGACCTCCGTTACAATGAAATAAAAAATATTCCAAACGAAATTAAGGAACTAAAGAATTTGCACACCGTTTATTTGGCCGGTAATGACATATCAACTGAGCGTAAATCTGAGTTGAGGGATCTCATGCCCAAAACTAAATTAATATTTGGAGCAAAGAATAAAATCCGATAAAATAATGAAAGCGCTTCTGCTTGAATCTGTAAAGACAATGCCTCTTTACAAAGATGTTGAAATACCCAGACCTGGAGAAGGTGAAGTTTTGGTGAAAATTGCTGCGGCAGCACTCAATCACAGAGATCTCTATATTGCTCAGGGACTTTATCCCGGCATCGTTACTCCCGTAATTTTGGGTTCGGATGGCGCAGGAACTGTTGTAGAAACAGGCGCTTCAGTTTCGAAGGATTTACAAGGCATGGATGTGCTCATTAACCCAAACATCAATTGGGGCGACAATCCAAAAGTTCAGGATAAAAAATATAATATTCTCGGCATGCCAACAAATGGTACTCTCGCAGCGTTCGTCTGTGTTAAGGCCGATAGATTGGCTCCAAAACCAGCCCATCTTACTTTTGCCCAGGCAGCAGCCCTTCCGCTTGCCGGACTTACCGCATACCGCGCTCTTTTTACAAAAGCCGATTTAAAAAAAGGTGAAAAATTGCTCATTTCGGGAATTGGCGGTGGCGTTGCGCTCATCGCTTTTCAGATGGCATTGGCCTTAGGAGCTGAAGTTTGGGTAACATCGGGTGCTGATGATAAAATTGAACTCGCGCAGCAATTGGGAGCCAAAGGAGGTACTAATTATAAATCCGAAAATTGGCACAAAGCATTGGAAATAAAAGCAGGTGGCGGCTTTGATGTTATTTTGGACAGCGCAGGGGGAGACGGGTTTCAATATTTTCTCGATTTGGCAAATCCGGCAGCAAGAATAGTCTTCTACGGCGGCACTCGTGGTAGTTTCAAAGTGAATCCTCAAAAAATGTTTTGGAAGCAGCTTAGTATGTATGGGTCAACTATGGGCAATGACAGTGATTTTAATAATATGCTGGCGCTTATTAATCAACATCAGATCGTGCCTTTTGTCAGAGATCTGCGTCCGCTTTCTGAAGGAGCCGCAGCTTTTGCCGATATGGATGAAGGAAAACAATTTGGAAAATTGGTGCTAATTCCTTGATGACTGCATAATTTAGTTCTATGAAAAAATTGGCATGAAAAATGCTTGCTATATCAGAATTTATAGGCTAAAAAGGGGCCTGATTTTTTAATTTTAAATATATCAAACCATGAAAAAAGTATTTTTATCAATTTTTGTTTTTACTGCATTATCTTCAGGCCTAAGTGCTCAATCTGTTTTCGATAACGCTGCCGAAGATGCTGCAAATGTTATCTGTAACTGCGTTAATAAAACATACAAAAGTGTGGAGGAAATTGCAGCAGATGAAACCGGAGAAAAAGGTATATTGTTTCAGGAATGTATGGAATCGAACACCGAAAAAATGAAAAAAAGATATGAAAACCTGGAGTCAGAGCCCGGATTTTCAGACGAAATGATGTTTGACCTTATGTTGGAGAAACTTGCAGGCAAAGAAAAATGTGCTTTGGCGAATATGTTGATGGAAATGGGCAGAAATGCCAATAATACGGAAGAAACGGTTGAAGAAGAGGAAGATGATTCGGAAGGCGAGTAATCGTTGTTGAAGTAAAATTAAAAAAGGAACTTAGCTCAATTGCATAGTTCCTTTTTTTGTTTGTAAGCATGACCTACTTTTTTTGTGTTTTAAATAACCTGATTTCACCTTCTTTTATCGTTTTTTTACCGTTGAAGCAACAGATACCAATTACGTAGTAATAAGTGCCCTCTTTCATCTCTTGATTGAAATTGAGCTCATTTTGCTTTAGGCTTAATTTTTTAGAGGAGTAATTAAGGTGATTTTTTCCGCTGAGCGTTGATGCTGCAACTTGTATACCCCAGTTATTGTAAATTTTTACCTCAATTTTTAATATTCGCAAATGTTTGACGTCGAGTAGTTGCCCATGTAAAGGGTTTGGATAGAAACGCTTTGGGAATCTAACTGCACAAGTATTTACCGAATTAGGCGTCCAAACTGTCTCTATAAATAAATTGGAAATAATTTTTGGTACCGGATAATTTTCTGTAACTTTTATGCCTTCAGATTTTTCGGCATCAGCAGGTAATAGATCCAATGACCAGTTGGTACCCTCAAAAGATTTATCAGGAGGGTTTGCATAAGTTTGGATAATATTGCTTAAAAACAAAGCGCAGAGCATTAGGGGAAGCAGCTTTTTCATAGGTTTATTGATATTATTGTTTATGTACAATGTTAATTTTTTAAAATTAATTTTTGTAGCGAATTTGATTTAATCGTTAAAACCGATATCATTAGTTGTTGCGAGATAAATAATATCAGAATAATTGAAGCGGTCGGTATTTTCGATTTGTTTTAAACGGTAATAAACTATCTCTGAATTTAATTTTAATTCAGTATCAAGGTAAGTGTAATAGTTATCTTCGGATGTGCAGTCAATTTCAATGATTGTCAGCTTTTCGAAATAGAT
>CAMDAB010000220.1 GCA_945888475.1 Saprospira grandis DSM 2844
ATCGTTCATGACTATTATATTTTTTAACTTGTTATCTCATTGAGCGTGCAAAGGTAAGAACAATTTTAATTTTTTCGATTTTAATCCAAAAAAAATCAAATATTTTTTAAAAAATCTGAAATGCTGCAAATTAATTGGCAATTGCGGGCAAAGTGTAATATATTTGGTGACATTGTACCTTATTTGATTATATAATTATATTGTCATTAAGGCTAGGATGATATTTTGTTATTGATAATCAATGATATGGAATATTTATATTTAATTTTTGCTGTGCTGCTCGGTTTTCTGATTGCCTATATTTTTTTGAAAAATAAATACGGCACAATGACTGATACGCTTACACTAAAAAAGGAATACATCAGTATTGCAGTGTTTATGGATGTCAATAACAGATTAAAAGATGCCGAGCTGAAGATTGATTCCAAAAATGCTGAAATAATCGAATTGAATCGTGCAATTGCATCGCAGGAACAAATGATTGACACGCTCAGGGAGCAAAATACAGATCGGGTCGATGAAAACAACAAAATTCATGAAAAACTTAAGTTGGATTTCGAGCTGCTATCCTCCAGACTACTCGAGGAAAAAGGATCGAGCTTGATGAAACAGAATCATGAGCAGATTGGATCCATACTTGGCCCGCTGAAAGAGAAGCTGTTCGAATTTGAAAAGAAAATTGAGCATTTTTATGTGGATGATAACCGGCAACGGGCAGCAATGATTGAGCAGATTAAAAATTTGACTGAATTGAACCGTTTGGTTACAGATGAAACTAAAAATCTGACTAGGGCACTCAAGGGCGATTCAAAGTTTCAGGGTAACTGGGGGGAACTAATATTGGAACGTATCTTGGAATTTTCAGGCCTGAGCAAGGGGCGTGAATACGAAGTGCAACAATCATTTGTCAACGAAGAGGGAAGGAGAATGCAGCCAGATTTGCTCATACATCTTCCCATGGGTAGACATATTATCATAGACTCAAAAGTAAGCCTCAAGGCATATGAAAAATATTGTAGTTCAAACGAAGATCACTTAAAAACTCAGTACCTTAAAGAACATCTTCTTTCACTGAAACGGCATATAGATGAGTTAAGTGCAAAAAATTATCAGCAGCTGAATGGTATCAACTCCCCCGATTATGTACTGATGTTTGTTCCAGTAGAACCCGCTTTTAGCCTTATTCTACAGTTCGAAAATGATTTTATGTACGATGCCATGCAGCGAAATGTGATACCTTTGGGCCCAGGTACTCTCCTTGCGACGCTAAGAACAATCTCGAATTTATGGAGACAAGAGCAGCAAAATAAGAATGCATTAAAAATAGCCAGGCAGGGCGGACTGCTGCACGATAAGCTCGTTAGTTTTGTAGAAGAACTCGAAAATCTTGGCGATAAAATCCAAAATGTTCAGAATGTTTACCATGCCTCTTTTCAAAGGTTGGTAAATGGCAAGGACAATCTCATTCAAAAAACAGCAAAACTTAGGGAGCTTGGCGCAAAAACATCAAAACAGCTTAGTGCTAAATATGATTTTGAAACAGAAGAAAACTAAAATTATGATCTTGTCGGGCGTACATTTTTGAATGTTTTTCTGTAAACCGGTTTTCTCATGAACATTTGCAACCACACAGCAGGGTAAAAAAGTAACCCAAATGGAGATTTGAAATTGATTTCATCACTAATGACAGATCCCTCACCATCTTTACAAATCTTGTGTGTATGTTTCCATGACGAAAGGAAAAAAGGAAGATCTTTGCCATAGGATTCATCAACAAAGTAAAATCCATCTTCGCTAGTTCCTGAATCTGTTATATTGCTTTTCCACCTTTGCTTAAAAAGACCGAAATTAAGCTCCAATTCCACGATATCGCCGCTTTCGCAGCCATCAAATCTCAAAACTTTCAAACCGATCCCTGGAGGCTTCAATTTTTTAAATAATTCAAGATCGAATGCTTCGAAAACAGTATTAACATCCTTTTCGACTTTTGTTTTTAATATAATTTGCATATTTGCATGGGAATTAAAGCTTAAAATTTATAATACTATACCGCCTTGAAAACATTAAAAATATTACTTGGTTCAAAATCGCCCAGAAGACAGCAGTTGCTCCGCGATATGGGCTTTGATTTTACACTGGTGCATCAGGATACTGAGGAAAGCTATCCGGCTGATTTGGATGTCGAAGAGATCGCACCATATCTTGCCAGACTCAAAGCCGATTCGATAAGCGGAATGCTAAAAGAAAATAACGAAATTTTATTAACCTGCGACACCACAGTCATTTGTGAGGGTAAAAGCTATGAGAAACCTTCCGATAGAGCAGATGCAATAAGAATTCTAAGCGCACTTTCCGGAAAAACACATACAGTGATGACAGCTGTTTCCTTGAGGGGAATTTCTGTAAAAGTTGAATTTACTGAAAAAACTTATGTGACGCTTATGCCGATATCGCTCGATGAAATAAGCTTTTATATCGAACAGTACAAACCCTATGATAAAGCAGGGGCATACGCTATTCAGGAATGGATAGGATTAAACAAGATTTCAAAAATAGAGGGTTCCTATTCAAATGTTGTGGGTTTACCTACGCATCGATTATACATTGAACTAAGAAAATTGGAGCAGAATATTTGATAAGTAAATCAGCTGTCTTTGATTGTTTTATTAGAATTAACTTAATTTTGGTCTGTTTAAACAATTTCAGAAATTACATTTTATGAATATTTATACCTTAAAAATGACATTAGTATTTAAATTGCTTTCATTGGCGTTCCTTTTTTTGCTTTTTTCATCTTTTACAATCTTTTTTCCTTCCGAGATTGGTAATGCCGTTATCATTGATGATGCAATGCACAAAAAGATAATGGCCTGCGAAGTGGAGTACAATAAATCGCAAAATGTTGCGGCTCATAAGACACTTCCATGCGGCTCGAAAGTTAGGGTGACTGTTTTGTCAACCAATAAATCTGTAGAACTCACAATTGTTGACAGAGGCCCTTATCTTAAAGGACAAATCATTGGCATATCTTCAAGTGCCGCGGCTGTTTTGGGCATAAGTGCAGAAACAAGGGTAAAAGTGGAACTCCTTGATGCTAAAAAGAGTCCGGAAAAAACAGCCAAAAAAACTACAAAAAATACAGTAAAAAAGGAATCTGGCCTCAATATCATCCAAGAGGCAGCCGATATCGAAAAAGGAGGTCTGTATAAAATGCAGGTAATGAAACTGGAACCAAAGGGCTGGGGAGTACAGGTTGCTGCCTACAGTAGTTATGAGGCAGTTATAAAGCAATTGTCGGTTTTGCAGAATAATTGGTTCAAGGGTGGACTTGTTTTTGCCGATCAGTCGGAGGGGAAAGCTAGCTACAAAATTATCATGGGCCCCTTTTTTACAAAAGAAGAAGCCGACAGTTACTGCAGCAGTATCAAGGAAAAATATAAAGTGAAAGATGCCTTTGTTTTAGATCTGAATGCGATAAAAGAAACAGGCAAATAAAAAAAATTACAGATATGAACGAATTTATTGAGTGGCTTAGAAATTTATTTCATGTAGGCCTTTCAGATGTGCAGATAAAAGTTGTGCTCACCTTTCTGATTCTTTTGGTACAGTGGATTATCAAAAGAATTTTATTCCAGTCTGTCAATAAAATACAAAGTTCCCAAACTGCAAGATACAACTGGCGTAAGTCTATTTCATATACAACAAATGCGCTTGCCTTTGTAGGAATTGCCTTTTTGTGGTCTAATCAATTTGGCTCTTTCGCAACATTTTTAGGTCTGTTATCTGCGGGTTTGGCAATTGCCTTTAGAGATCCAATTGTAAATATGGCAGGCTGGTACTACATCGTTTTTCGAAAACCATTCAAAGTAGGCGACAGAGTTGAGGTTGATAAACATATTGGTGACGTGGTCGATATCTCATTGTATGAGTTCCGTTTGGTAGAAATAGGAAATTGGGTGAATGGAGATCAGAGCACAGGCAGGATTTTGCATATACCAAATATGCGGGTTTTTTCTTCAGTAATAGGTAATTACAATTCTTTGGTCGACTATATCTGGGACGAAACTGAAGTAAATATTACCTTCGAAAGTAATTGGCGTAAAGCAAAGGAGCTTTTACAGGAGATTCTGTTGAGACATGCCCCGCAAATTTATGAACATGCCGAAGAAGAATTAAAAGCTCTAACAGGCGAATTTTTTATTCAAAATACCAAACTTACGCCAACAGTCTATACAAATGTTGAAGAGCAGGGCATTACCCTTAGTTTGAGGTATTTGTGCAAACCTAACAGAAGAAGGGTAGCAAAAGAAGAAATTTGGGAGGCAATTTTGGAATGTTTTGAGCAACACAATGACATTGGATTTGCATATCCAACCAGAAGGATTGTAAGTAATGCACCACAAATAAATAGACCATTTCAAATGGGAGAGCATTTAACACAAAATACATTTGACGGAGATTGAGCTTAAGTTTTAAGTAAAGTTCCTGTTACCAATTTATTTATGCAATTTGCAAATAATGTTAAAATTTTATTTTAAGCTTCTTTTTATTACGAACAATTATATTTTTGTGCGTAATGAGAAAAATTAAACCGAGAAATTCAAACGCCATGAAACTAAAAAAACGCTTGCCTGCAATTTTTTACAGAATTTTGATACTAATAACTGTAATGTTGCCTAAGGTAGTAATGTCACAGATTTGTGATATTGTCTATGTATCTGCAGCTATTGGAAATGATGCAAACACAGGAACTGCTGCCTTGCCTGTCGCTACCCTTAATCAGGCTTTAACAATGGTAGGCGGCAGCCGAACGACCATATGGATGGCTGGAGGATCTTATACCCAGGCCTCGATTGTCAATGTTACAAATGGTTTGACAGTAGAAGGTAGCTTTGCTGTTGCCGGTTCTACTTGGACAAAATCAACTGCGCAGACAACTACAATTACATTTTCAGGGATAGAAACTGTATCGGGTGTACGCCACTTGATGGCTTTCAAAGCAGATGGTGTTTCAAATTGGCAGTTGAAAGACCTTTCGATCATTACGACAAATGTCTCAGGCGTAGATCCTTCAAATCGTGGATCGTCCAATTATGCTGTATGGGTTAATAACTGCTCTAATTATACAATCAGCCGCTGTAATATAACTGTTGGAAATGCAAGTCCTGGTTCTATCGGGTCAGTAGGTGCTAATGGAGCTAATGGTAATAATGGATCTCAGGGTGGATCGGGAAGTTGTGATGGAAATTATACCTGTTGCTTCGGTTCGGAATCAGCACCGGGCGGAAATGGAGGCGCCGGAGGGCAAGGTGCAGTAGGTATAGCAGCTGGTGCAGCTAATAGCAGTACCACAAATAATAATCCCGGAACAGCTGGAACTGGCCGTAATGGTGGTGGAGGCGGAGCCGGTGGAAAAGGTGGTGGATTTTC
>CAMDAB010000221.1 GCA_945888475.1 Saprospira grandis DSM 2844
AGTATCCTTGTCGTTGATAATCAGACCTAAATTGTAAATATTATTTAACAGTGAACTGTCGATGCCGTAGTCGATTAAACCTAAACTATTGGGGTCTTCTGAAACTTTTTTTACAATCTTTTCAAAATAATCGTATTGCTCAAACTTTGCAGTTTTTTTATTTTTGTCGGGAATGTTATGTGATAGAAACTTCTCCTCGATAAATCTGAAACTGCCAGAGATGCTGTCTCTCAAACAAATAGTAATTTCACCATTTTTATTTTTAACAATCTTGCCCCAATCATTGATTTCGCCAAGCATTATTTTCTCGAAATCCTGATATTTTATGAAAGGAAAATTGTCTTTGGTACTGGGATGAGCTATGAGCCTGAGTGCATCGTAACCAATGATATGTTTATTTCTTGCCTTTTCAAATTCCGAACCCAGTTCAGCTGCCAACTCTGCGGACATTTGAGTGGACGACATTGCAAGCGTAGTTTCTGAATTTTTTAGTGCTTCGAAACCGCTCAATGAACCCTTGCTGATGATTTCAAAGTTGATGATGCTATTTGTTTTACCACTTATTTTTGAAGCAGAGATCAAGTATTTTTCAGCGTTATCTTCTTGAGCATTGACCTTATATCCCTCTTCTTCCAGAAAAGATTTTACCAGTTCGGGCATTAGATACTGGCCTATGGTTTTAGATCCATTAATCCTGATATTTACTTCAATTTTTGTCAGGTCTTTTTCCTTATTACCGAGATAGACAGTTAGATAAGCAGATGAAATTAATAAAATTCCGCCAATCACTCCAACTGCTCCAGCGATTTTTTTTGCCTTGAAAAAAGAATAAATTCCAAAAATAATAAATGCCAATCCGGCTATGAATAAAATTTGCTGCATAATTGATAAATTGCATTCAGATATGGCATTAGGCCTATAAACTACTTGTAAAATTATGACAATGCAACAGAATTACGGCGGCTTTGTGCTAATTTTAATGTTAATTTTTTGTAAATGTCCCGAAATTAAAAAATGATACCTTCTTTGATAAAGCATATAGGAAGATTTGGAAATAGCACTGCTATTGTTGAGTCTTCTAAAATATATAGCTATGAAGCGCTTGATAGTCAATCTAATAATATAGCAAATGAACTGGAGCGCCGATTCGGAAAGCTCAAATCCGAAAGAATAATATTAATAGTGAGTGCAGGTTTTAATTTCTGCGCTGCCTTATTGGCAATTTGGAAGTGCGGAGCAACTGCAGTCCCCATTTTTATTGATTTACCGGCAAACGCCATTGAATACTACGTTGAAGACAGTGGCGCCTCAATTATCATAATAGATGAATATAGAGCCAGGGATTTAGAAATGCTGAACGAAAAAGTCAGGATTATAAATTTATCACAAATAGATTTCGATAGGCATCTTCCATACATATCAGAAACTGACTATGATGATGATGCGCTGATCATCTATACAAGTGGTACGACCTCAAAACCAAAAGGAGTGCTCACTACACATCGCATTTTGGAGGCGCAGTTAAGAACACTTGTCGAATCATGGGAATGGACTTCAGAGGACTCCATTTTGAATGTACTTCCCCTACATCATGTACATGGCTTGGTTAATGCCTTGCTTTGTCCGCTTTTTGTCGGTGCTAGAATTTTTGTCTTTCCAAAATTTGATGCAGGAAAAGTCTGGGACTCACTGTCCTCGGGTCAAATCAATATTTTTATGGCAGTTCCGACCATTTATTCAAAACTTATTTCGGCCTATGAATTGGCAACAATAGCTGAAAAACTGAAAATGTCGGCGCAATTGAAAAGTTTCAGACTGATGGTATCAGGTTCGGCTGCTTTACCCGTATCAGTACTTGAAAAATGGAAGACGATCAGCGGACATTTTCTGCTCGAACGTTATGGTATGACTGAAATAGGAATGGCTATCTCGAATCCATACAGGGGTGAAAGAAAAGCAGGTTTTGTCGGTTTACCCTTGCAAGGCGTTCAAGTTCGACTTTTTGATAATGAGAGCGGAAAAATTGCGGAAAACGAAGAAGCAGGCGAAATCCAAATAAAAAGTCCCGCGGTCTTTAAATCATATTGGAAAAAGCAGGCCGCCACAGCCGAAACTTTTACAGAGGATGGATGGTTCAAAAGCGGAGATCTTGCTGTCTGCATCGATAGATATTACAAGATTTTGGGACGTCTTTCCTCCGATATTATCAAATCGGGCGGATATAAATTATCTGCCATTGAGATTGAAGAATGCCTTAGGGAACATCCCTCATTTGCCGATATAGCTGTGTTAGGAATTCCCGATGAAATATGGGGTGAAACCGTAGTAGCAGTGGTTGTTTTAAAGGATAAAGATAGTATGATAGATGCAAAAAACATCAATGATTGGTTATCAGATAAACTACCTGTTTACAAAATTCCTAAAAAATATCGTTTTGTTGATGAACTGCCTCGCAATGCGATGGGTAAAATTGTAAAAAACAGTTTAAAAGAACTTTTCTGATATGCTAAGACCACTTACGAACATCAAAATCATCGATTTCAGTCGCCTCTTGCCTGGTCCCCTTGGCAGTAAAATGCTTGCAGATTTAGGAGCTGAAGTCATTAAAATACAGAAAACAAATAATGCTGATTACGTTGCCTTTCAGCCTCCTTTCATCGAGGATATTTCAACGCTTTATCATGCATTGAATCATAATAAGGAAATTAAAATCTTGAATTGGGATCTTGAAAATGAGCGGGAAGCTTTAATGGAGCTTATAAAAACTGCCGATGTTTTAATTGAACAATTCAGACCGGGCGTAATGAAATATTGGGGACTTGATTTCGAATCCCTCAAGGCGATCAATCCAAAGCTAATTTACATTTCGCTGAGTGGCTATGGGCAATCAGGGCCAAATTCAAAAAAAGCAGGTCATGATCTGAATTATCTGGCAATTTCGGGGGTTTTGGATCAGATTCGAGATGAACATGGTAAGCCTGTAATTCCGGGTATTCAGATAGCTGACATAGTAGGAGGTGCTTACACCATTCAAATAGCTGTGCTTTCTGCTGTTTTGGAGCGACAAACAAAAGGCGAGGGGCTTTATTTAGATGTTTCGATGACTGATGCCATTATCCCACTTTTAAGTTTTCCACTTAGCCAGTTTTGGGGTGGATTCGATCCAAATGAAATGAAAATTTTGAGCGGTGGTCTGGTTAATTATAATGTGTATAAATGTTTAGATGGAAAATGGATTGCACTTGCTGCTTTGGAACTAAAATTTTGGGATGCTTTCTGTGATCGAGCTTTGAAACCCGAATGGAAAAGAACGCAACAATTTGAATTATCAGTTCATATTTTTCCAAAGCATGAAATTGAAGATTTTTTCAAGCAGAAAAGCAGAGATGAATGGGTCAGCTGGGCCGCAGATTTTGACTTTTGTTTAAGCCCTGTTCTTGAACTTTCTGAATTGGAAAAATCTGAGCATTATCAGGAAAAAAAATCAATTTTAGAAAGGGAAATTAAAGGCTTAAAACATTTGAAAAGTCTTATTTAGTAACTTAGAGACGAAAAGATTCAACAAAATCAATCATTTATTGTCTTATTATTTTTAAGGTCTCTTTATCTATGAACAGCCTATATTTCATAAGTATTAAGTTTTGGCAAATAGACTTGAGCTTATTGTAAGTTTTACCAAATTATTACTTAAATTTGTCGCAACTATAAAAATGAATTATTAACAGAAAATTCAATTCAAAACATTTTTATGTACAGAAATCTATTACCTCTATTGCTCTTTTTAGCATTTGTTATTGGTGCCAATGCACAAACTGCTAATATTGGAACCCCCAAAAGCTGGTCGCTAAAAAATTCAGGACAGAGAGAACTTACAGTTCATCAATTACCTGCCTTTGATCTTGCAGCTCAACTTAGAGCGGATGCCATTAACGAAGCGAATAAGATTGGACCCTGGCGTTTTGGCTATGAGCACAATGTAAATTTTGGTTTGAATAATGGCGGTAATTGGATTCAATTGCCAAATGGCGATAAAATCTGGAGAGTTGTTTTTCGTTCTCCCGGTGCACTTAGTATGAATGTACTTTTTGATAAATTTGTATTGCCAGAGGGTGCCGCTGTTTATATTTACGATGAGGCTCATTCTAATTTTGACGGAGCATATACTTCAGCCAATAACAACAGTGATCAGATTTTAGGTACTTCACTTGTCGCAGGCGAAAGTCTTGTGGTTGAATATTACGAACCTGCTGCTGTTGCTGGTCAGGGTCAGTTGAATATCGGAACTGTGATTCATGGTTACAAGTCTTTGAGCCTTTATGCTGCAGGCATTTTAAAAGGGCTCAATGATTCTGGCAATTGTAATAATGATGTTAAATGTCCGCTTGGTACAGGTTGGGAAGATCAAATCAATTCAGTCGCAATCATTATCGTAGGTGGTTCTGGTGCTTGTACTGGTGCTTTGGTAAACAATACTCTTCAGGATGGAACACCATATTTTTTGAGTGCCAACCATTGTGGAACGACTGGTTTGGGAAACTGGGTATTCCGTTTCAATTGGGATAGTCCGGTTGCAAGATGCGCTGTGAATCAAAATTCTACAGATCCCGGAGCACCTTACAATCAAGTAAATGGTGCCGCTTTGCGTGCAAATCGCAGTGGAACAGATTTTAGCCTAATGCGATTAAATTCTACTCCTACCGGAAATATTTATTATGCCGGATGGAACAGAGGTGCAACTCCTGCTACTCAAGCCACCTGCGTTCATCATCCAAGCGGTGATGTTAAGAAAATAAGCCGTGAAAATAATGCTTTGACTACATCAACATTTAGCGGAGCTCAAACCTGGCAAGTCTCTAACTGGGATTCAGGTACTACCGAACCAGGCTCATCTGGCTCACCGCTTTTCGACCAAAATCAACGCGTCATTGGTCAGTTATACGGTGGTGGTGCAGCTTGTAGTGGCTTAGTAAATAATGGACAAGCCGACTACTATGGTCGTTTCGACTTATCTTGGACTGGTGGTGGAGCCAATAACAATCGTTTGAGCAACTGGCTCGATCCTAATAACTCTGGTGTAACTGTATTGGATGGTTACAATCCCAATGCCAGCACCCTTGCGGTAGATGCTGGTTTGACTCAGGTTGCCAATTTGAGTGGCACCTATTGCAATCAAAATAGCTTCACACCCGAAATTACAATTAAAAATTTTGGTGTTAATGCGCTGACTTCAGCCACCATTACTTACAATTTGAATGGCGCTGCAAATAGCAATTTCAACTGGACAGGTAACCTTGCATCTGGTGCATCAGCAACTGTAACAATGCCTTCCATCACAGTTTCTACTTCAGGAGCAAATACTTATAATGCTACTGTTACAACTGCCAACGGTTCGGCCGATCCAAATGCATTGAACAATGTAGCTTT
>CAMDAB010000222.1 GCA_945888475.1 Saprospira grandis DSM 2844
TACTTGCGATACATTTACATATTCTTTTCTCACAAGCTCTTTCCGCTTCATCTCTTTTCTCCTTCATCAGTTTTTACTATATTTACCGCCGAACCGTTAAAAAATAGTTTTGATATGAAAATAATCATCCCTATGGCGGGACGCGGTACGCGTTTGCGCCCACACACAATTACCGTCCCCAAGCCCCTGGTACCAGTTGCCGGCAAACCCATCGTTCAGCATCTGGTCGAAGATTTGGCAAAAGCTTACGGATCGAAAATTGATGAAATAGCATATATCGTAGGCGACTTTGGCACTGCTGTCGAGAAGCAGCTGGTTGCTTTGGCCGAAAGATTGGGCGCCAAAGGCAGTATTTATTACCAAAAAGAGCAACTGGGAACGGCTCATGCCATACTCTGCGCCAAAGAATCGATGAGCGGACCGGTGATTGTTGCCTTTGCCGATACACTTTTCAAAGCCGATTTTAAATTCGACAACAGTCAGGAAGGCATTATTTGGGTAAAGCAGGTTACAGATCCTTCGGCATTCGGAGTGGTAAAACTCGATGAAAAAGGACATATTACCGACTTTGTCGAAAAACCCGATACCTTTGTTTCCGACCTCGCCATTATTGGTATTTATTATTTCAAAGATGCTGAATATCTGCGCGATGAATTACAATACCTGCTCGACAATGACCTCCGCGAAAAAGGAGAATATCAACTGACCAATGCACTCGAAAACATGAAGCGCAAAGGAACACGCTTCTCCACGCACAGCATATCGGAATGGCTCGACTGCGGCAACAAAGATGCGGTGATTTATGCAAACAGCAGGGTTTTAGAAATCAAAAGCGAAACTGCCAGCATTGCTACCGATGCTAAATTTACCAATGTTACCATTATTCCACCGGTGCATATCGGATCGGGTGCGGTGATAAAAAATTCGGTTATCGGTCCACATGTTACGATTGGACGCGCTTGCCGGATCAACAATTCTGTTATCAGCAAAAGTCTTATTCAGGATGCCTGCAAGATTTCCTATGCAGTATTGGAAAATACCATGCTGGGCAGTTCGGTTGAGCTTTTTGGAAAAGCAGAGGAGCTGAGTCTGGGCGATTTCTCGGTGAAGAAAAATTGAATTGACTCACTGATGCTTCCATACGCTGCTGCATCGCACATTGTGAAGCAGTGTCTGTGACTTTTTTTAAAGACTTTAGCCTTTGAATAAAAATCAGCAAAGGAGTACGGTATTTTAATGCCGCTAACTAATGCAGCTGTTTGAACTTTTTTCATAATCGATATATTTTCCTCCTGCTCACCGTGAGATTTTCAAACCCCAAAATTCTTCCTTTTCTTTTTTACTTTTTTCATCGCTAAAAAAGTAACAAAAAATCTAGTCCTCAGCAAGGCGTTTTCGGGTCATTAGCCCATGTAAACCAATAGATTATTTACAAGGAACCCGAAACCGGAAGCAGCATCTGTAACCTGAGTTTGTTACTCCGCCCCATTTGTCCGTCATTCAATCAGTACCATTGCCAGCCGATGCTGCTTCCATACGCTGCTGCTTCGGACCTCTGAAGCGGTGCCTGCGGCGCATTTTTCCAAATGGCTTTAGCCTTTGAGAAAAAAAATAGCAAAGGAGTGCGGTATTTTAATGCCGCAAGTCCATATTTTCAATATACGATCACCTAACGGGATCGGGGCACAGTCACTATGCTGTCTGTTACCAATATTTGACCCCGAATGGGGTCGTTCAAAATCCTTTGGATTTTTCACCATTTCACTGTGTTAGATTTTCAAAACGTTGTTTATGATGTTTTCAAAACATAGATTTTACAGCTGAAGGTGGATTTCAACTATGACATTCCGCTTGTTTTTTACGGAGTAATTGAACATCAGCTTCAGAGAAGCGCAACATCCCTAGCACTAGAGGTGCGATAAGATATCAAGCTTCGGAGAAGCGCAACATTTCATTTGTTTGAATGCAAAAAAGGAAACCGAAGCATCCTAAATTTAGATCTGATTATTGTTTTTCAAAACACAGATTTTACAGCGGAAGACGGATTTCAACTAAGACAATCTGTTTGTTTTTTACGCATTAAAATAAATGGCTTCTGCGAATTTGTACGCAGAAGCCATTTTTATTAAATTATTAGCTAAAGGAAGTTGAACTACCCAACACCCAAGCGCTTCAGATAGCTTTGCCAACCGATTTGACGATATTCTGCGGCTTTGGCTCCAGGATTTTCAGCTTTGTAGATACCACGACCGACAATCATAATATCGATTCCACGTTCTTCGAAAGCTTCTTGTGGCGTATTGTAAACCTGACCATGTGCATCGCCGGTTTCGCTGAGGCTAATGCCCGGAGTTAGCATCATGAGCCCCGCATCGCGCGGCCGTTTGTTTTGACCCACAATACCCACCACCACATCCTGATGTTTTTGGGCAATTTCGAGGGCTTTTTTGGTATAATCTCTTGAGGTGAGCGTGTCTTCTGTCGACATTTGAGCCACCACGATAAGTCCGGTATTATTAAGTTTTCCTGTTGAACGCAACGCATCGATGCTGGACGAACCTGCCACCACGTGCACTGTTACAAGATCCGCCCAATCGGCTATGTTTAGCGGCGGAGCAGTAAATTGCTGCATGGCTATATGACCAATGTCGGCAAATTTTCGGTCTTCAAACAAGAGGAAATTGGGTTTTTTTGCCAGATTTTTTAGTAATACGATGAGGTCGGCATCAAAATCACCAACCGTATCAATATGCGTTTTAAGTGCACAGATATAAGGACCTACCTGATCGGCAAGTCGCAGCAATTCAGCTTTAGAATTCACATCGGCCGAAACGCATAGATTGGTTTGTTTGCTATCCATAATATCTACCAGACGTTTGGTGATATTATTAACAGCATTCACCTTAATGGTATTGTAGCTCAATTTTGGAACCGCCGTGCGCTGCAGACGCAATTGGTCGTAACCAATTTGATTGTATTTGATAAAATCTAATGTTCGGTCATGCGTATCTTTGTCAACTTTGTTGTGCTTGTAAAGCACTTCCAGAATTTCCTCTATAGTGTAAACCGTACGGGCCTGATAGCCTTCTTTTGCAAGGGTTGCTACGCCAC
Source organism: Saprospira grandis DSM 2844 (assembly GCA_945888475.1). Lineage (GTDB taxonomy): Bacteria > Bacteroidota > Bacteroidia > Chitinophagales > Saprospiraceae > Saprospira > Saprospira grandis_C. The sequence goes on from CAMDAB010000222.1 coordinate 3,112, forward strand.
CCTGCATACGGTCGACAATAGAAATGACGTATTCGACGACGAGCCCAGCCTCCTCTATAGCCTCGAGCGTTTCAATCATACTGATACCGGAACTGATAACGTCATCAATGACAACACATTTTTGTCCGGGAGAAAAGATACCCTCCACTAATTTTTTGGTACCATGTTCCTTGGCTTCTTTTCTTTTTACCACCATAGGCTTGCCATGCATCATCGACATAGCAGAGCTAAGGGACAAAGCAGCGTAAGGTACACCACAAAGATGATCAAACTCCAGATCTTCAACCAATTTCCAAAGCTGCTCACTGATGTCTTTCAGGGTATCTGGATAAGCGATTATTCTTCTGAAATCGAGATAAAAAGGGGAGGATAGACCACTTTTCAAAGTAAATTGTCCGAATTGAAGGACACCCAGTTCAAATAGTTTCAGTACAAGCTTATCTTTATCCATGATTCTGTGTATATATTATGTACAATAAAATATTTTGCGCAGTAAAGTTAATACTAAGAATATTAAAAAGGGAAAGACTCATGTTGAAAGTTTAGATTATTTCAATGGCATTTATTTTTTTTAACCGAATCTTATAAAAAGTCTATCTTGCGGACAAATTTTAAATTAGATATGATTTCAATTCAGATACAGCTGAGCAACAAATTGTACTTGAGGGATCCTCAGCAGACTAAACTCGGAAAAAAAATTATTGAACAAGGCATTATCCTTATCGATGAGCTTGGATTCGAAAGATTTACATTTAAGAAATTAGCAGAAAAAATAGCTTCAACCGAGGCATCTGCGTACAGATATTTTGAAAATAAACACAAGTTTTTATTATACTTGGTATCCTGGTATTGGGAATGGGTGAAATATCAGATTGAATTTAACACAAATAATATCGAGGATCCGAAGAAAAAATTAAAAATTACTTTGTCGATGTTGGTAGAATCTACTTTGACAAACCCAGCCGTTCCGCATGTCGATGAAGCAATTTTACATAGAATTGTTGTGGCGGAGGGCGTAAAGGCTTATCATTCGAAAGACGTGGATGAAGAAAACAAGGCTGGACTCTATGTTACCTATAAATCGCTCTGTAAGAGTTTATCTGATAAAATTCATGCAGTGAATCCAAATTTTCCTTATGCTCAAACATTGGCTACAACTTTATTGGATATGTCGAATAATAATATCTATTATGCTCAACACCTGCCGTCTTTAACCAATATTAAGTTAAATAACGATAATTTATCAGAGCTCAAAGCACTGCTCGAACTGTTTAGCTGCCGCCTTTTGCAAATAGAAAGCCTTTAGTCCTTGAAATGCGATTGGAGTAATTCAGCCATTTCTTTATTAATACCTCTGTTTGTCGCAAAAATTTCTTTCCCATAAAGGTAATTATCCCCACCCGAAAAGTCTGTAACAATTCCCCCTGCTTCTTCAACTATAAAGGCCCCCGCAGCTACATCCCAGGGAGCTAGACTATACTCAAAAAAAGCATCGAAACGTCCGCAGGCGGTATAAGCCAAATCCAATGCGGCGGAGCCTAATCTTCTGATTCCCCTGCATTTGGGCATAAGGTCGCCTATAAATTTCAAATAATTTTCCTTTTTGCCAAAATCGTAATAGGGAAAGCCTGTTGCCAAAAGTGAATCAGCCAGTTTTTCTGTCTCACTGCATGAAATCCTTTTGCCGTTCAAAAAGGCACCTTCATTTTTTATGGCATAAAACAGCTCACGACGGTTAACTTCACAGACCAAACCCATCACAGTTTTTCCACGATGCTGTAAAGCAATACTTATGGAGAAAAAAGGCAGCGAATGTAAAAAATTGGTGGTACCATCCAAGGGATCAATAATCCAAAGCCATTCCTTATCAGCCGATTTTTCGATGGTTTCCTCTTCAGTAATAAAACCTGCTTCGGGAAGAATTTTCATACAACCCTCCACCAGCATTTCCTCGGCTTTTTTGTCAACAAAAGATACCAGACTGTTCAAAGACTTGGTTTCAATCTGTTGATTTACAATATTACCGAGCTGACTAGTAATAAAATCTGCTGTTTTTAAAACTAAAGTTTCTGTATCTTTAAATAATCCTGAAAGCATTTTTTTTATTTAAATTTAATTGTATTAAAAATTGCTAAAGTTTAAGCTTGGCGAAATAAAATTACGAGCGCTAAATAAAAAGGCATGTAATTGTTTTAAGTAATTAACTTTTGCTTATAAAAGTAATTATGATTCGATTTTATTTTTAAAAAATAT
>CAMDAB010000223.1 GCA_945888475.1 Saprospira grandis DSM 2844
CCATCCTGGCAAACACCACAGGCTCGTATGATTATGTTTGGATTGAAAACCGACTTTTAATTTTTGAAATGATCTGACATTATGAGATATAATATAAAATTTATCATTCCAATGCTGATGCTGCTGCTATTGGGATCCTGTAAAAAAGCCCTTGACATTGAGCCAATAGATTCATTGCCAAACGAGGAGGCAATTACCACTCCGGCCGATTTAAAAAATCTGGTGGAGGCTGTGTATGACGGCATGCAAAGCGGTCTTGCCCTGGGTGGCAACAGAGTGGTCTATGCCGATTTTTTTGCCGATGATGCCAAAGTAATCGAATCGAATCTGAGTCCTTTCGGCACCCTCGAGATGTACAATCGCACGATGACCACTCAGATAAATGACCTGAGAAATATGTGGCGCGATTGTTATTCCACCATTAACAGAGCTAATAATGTGCTCAGGGTTATTGAGTCGGGAAGTTTGGAAAGTCATATCAACTATAATTCTACCGATTTTGCTGTTTATAAAGCCACTGCACTTTTTGCTCGTGCTAGCTTGCATTTCGAGATGGTTCGTTTTTGGGGACTTTCCTACGATCCGGATAATACCGGCGGCAATAGTCAACTTGGTATTCCCTATCGCAAAATGGCTACCCTGACTGGACCTGATGGATTAGCAATGGCAAGAAACAGTGTTGAGGAAGTTTATACTTTAGCAGTTCAAGATCTTGAAGATGCCCTGCAAGCAATTGATACCCTTGGCGATGGTAGCGATATTTACGACAGCTGGCACCGCGACCGAGTTGACAAATGGGCAATCAGGGCATATTTGGCTAAAATTCATTTCTTTATGGGTAAATATACCGAGGCTGCACAATATGCCGATGCAGTAATAAATAGCGGACTTTTCAGCCTATCGGCTGTGCCACGTTCCTGTTTTACACAAAATTCGGCCAATAATGTAAATGAACAGATTTTTCAATTGGTCAGCGTAGCTGAAGACCGCAGTGGTACTCCTGCCTGGGCTTTTTCACGTTTTGGATTTCCGCTAATGCGTCCTTTGGCATCTGCCATGAGTTTATACCCAACAGGAGATACAAGAGTTAACAACAGCACTGGTTTTTATTATGTAAGCTTTTTTGGCGATTCGACCATAGCGAAATATGACCTGCCTAATGCGGTAAATGGCATCAATATGTGTGTGTTGCGACTTGCCGAGATGTACCTTATTGTTGCTGAATCGAATTTATCAGCTGGTGGAAATGGAGATGTAGCCAGAGCAACAGATCTTTACAGTGAGCTTTATGAATTGCGCAGGGGAGTAGCTCCCACAATTCCATCCGATCAGGCACAGCTGCTTCAGGATATCAGATTGGAACGCCGCCTGGAGCTCATGTTTGAAGGTGACCGACTGCACAATCTCAAAAGAATGAAAGAGCCGCTTCGAAACGGAATTCCATATAACGATCCATCGGTACTCTTTAAGATTCCGCAGGAAGAAATGTCGGGCAATAGCCTTATGCAACAAAACCCCTGACAAATAAAGAAAAAAGGTATCGGCCAAATCGCTGATACCTTTTTTCTATAATGCCTCAATAAGTTGCCTTATTTTATCGGAATCTTCTTCCATCAGTCTCCTTAAACCGAAGTGTAGGGGGTCTGGAAATTTGTCCAACTCAAACCAGGCATATTCCTCAGTTTCCCAGTCGATTGTAGGGTAAAATTCGTCTTCAACAAGCAGCAGGAAGTTGTGGTATTGAAAATTATATTTTTGATAAACAAGTAAACTGTGTTTTTCGAGAATCTGACCCGAATAGCCAGTTTCTTCCACCAGTTCTCTCAGTGCGCCTTCAAGCGGATCTTCTCCACTATTTATCCAGCCACCCCAGCTTGACCATTTTCCTGCTTGGGGCAGATGTACACTTCGCTTTGTCAGAAGGATTCTTTTTGTTGATTTTGACAGAATAATACTGCCGGCACCTGTTCTCATAATTTTTTATTTTTGATAACAGCGCAGGTGATTAAAAAATTCCTGAGCGGCATTGTTTTTTTTAAAATTTGTGATGTATTGATAAAATTATTAAGGTATAAACAGAAATCTGTTTAATGCTTGGCAAGTTGATATTGATGATCTTGGCAGCGCAACACAAAGTTAAAAAAAAATCCGATGGCCCCGAAAGCTTTCGGGGTAGCCTCGGATTTTTCTGTACCATAGGATACGTAGGTTTTAACCTACGAACATACCCGATAATACCTGGCATAACATGTAATAACCCGGAGCTAAAGCGAAATTTACCGTAAATCAGTGATGGTAACAGTTACATATTTGTCTGTAAACCAGCAGATAGAGCCTTAATTCCAGTAAGGAATTTCCATAAAAAAACTAATTTTTAAAGTTATTATTCGCCAGGCTTGTATATCTTTCCTTTGCAAATTTTTTGATAGAACCATGGGGCTATGTGCTTTAGGTTACCGTTATCGTCAAAGTATTCTTTGAATGGTGCAAATGAGAGTGAGAGTGCGTACAATTTTTGTTCTTTACTATCGAAATACCAATTTATTTCAAACCCCATTGATTTCACATCTTCTGAATCGTCTGTATGAGAAACATATTTTCCTATTATTTCAAAACTTTCTGGATTAGCAATCCATACAGTGTCATATCTCATATCAATAATCTCTTTTTCATTATTATTTAGCTGAGTAGGTGAGAAATTAGATCCGAGCCTTGATGATATCCCTCTGTATAATTCAAATTTAGTCGGATTTGCTTTTATATTCTGCAATAGTTTATCAAAGCCTGATCGTAATGAATCAATTTTTTTAAGTTCATTTAATTTTTTTAGATTAAATGAAATACTTGAATTGATGGCATAATTAATATCTTGGTTGTAATAATTTAATGTTGTATCAGGTGTATAAACAGGAATCCAAAATAAAGGCTCCGATTTTATAAGATTCGATTTAGCATCGTAATAATCTAATACCGGGGCTATTGTTGTACAAATTGCATTGAATTTTGCATTTGCAGCATCAAAATATACCAGAAATTTTGCCTTTGTTAAAATAAAATTATTTGGGTTCTTTTCTTTCCAGATTATTTCTTCTCTCTCTTCATAATTATCAGGATCAATAACTTGTATTGTGTCTCTATATTTTAATATTTTACTCTTTTCCTCTGGAGAAAGTTGTGTTTTTAAATTAGGATCCCAGTAAGCCAATGCATTTTTAGAGCGAACTGAATTGGCTAATAAATAACTGAATGAATAAAAAATATCCATTTCTTTAAGTTTCAATATTGAAAAGCTATCAAGATCAAAAGTTTTTTTTAAGGTTTCATTGAAATGCCCGGAATTAAACTCTTTGTTTAAAGTTGATGCATAGTAATTTTTTTCAAAATTAAGTACAACTTGACTTAACAAACTTTTATTGGTAGGCAGATTAAAAGGTATTGTTACCTCATATTCACCAACCCAGGTTATGTCTTTGTTGTTGAGTAGTGATTCTTTGGTTACGGTTTTTTGTGCATGCACAAAGGGTCAAATGGATAAGGCAAAAAAAATAAAAAATAAATTCTTCATGATATGTTAGGTTGAGAAATTGAATAAATGCGTAAGTAAGTTTATTGTAAGTTATTCCTGATACCTGTATATTTTTCCTATACAAACTTTATGATAGAACCATGGATTTTGGGATAAGAGTTTCCATATCGGCTTAGTACCAAGATTGCCATCTTCGTAATATTTGTTTAATAAAGGTGCAAATGATAGATTTGTAGCATATAGTTTTTGTTCCGTTCTGTCGAAATACCAGTTTATTTCAAATCGAAAATTAGTAACATTTTTTGATGAATATTCTGTTTTTTCAACTGCGAATTTTTCTTCATATGTAAAGGGATCGATGACCCAAACTGTGTCAATTTTTGTATCAATCAATTGTTTTTCTTTTTTTTCTATTATGTCACCTTTTTCATAATAATTAAGATTCCATATATTTAAATCGAATTTATCGGGTGATTTTTTTATGCTTTGAATGAGCTTGTCAATAGCTTCAGTAGCCTTTTCAAGTGATTTAAGTTCTTTTGCTTTTGAAATTTCCAGCGTAACAAGTGAGTTAACCGCGTAGTTTATGTTAGGATTGCTGTAATTTAGTGTACTATCAAGCATATAGACAGGAAGCCATACCAAGGGTTCTGATTTTCTAAAATTGCCTTTACCATCGAGCCTATCTAAAATTGGGGCAATTGCAGAGCATACCATATTAAAACAACTGTTTGTATTGTTGTAATAAACGAATAATCTGACCTTGCATAAAGATAAATCGTAATTTCTAATCTCATTAGCAACTATAGAATATTCCTCAGAATAGGTATCAGGATTAATAGTGATAGCGGTGTCGCGAAGCTTAATGAATAATTCTTTTTTCTCATTCTCATTTAAAGATTTTTTTAAATCAGTATCATTATAGGCCATTACATTTTTACTAGTTGTTGAATTGAGCAATAAATAACCTAAAGTAGAATGAATGTCCATTTCCTTTAACTTAAGCAAATTCAATTTTTCTAAGTTCAAACTCTTATTAAAAGAGTCAGTATAAACTTCAGTATTGCTGTAAGACCTTTCAGAATTAATCCAATGCAATTCTAAACTACTTATTTTTTTTATTTCAGACTGAATCAGATCAAAAGGTATTGTCACTTCATATTCGCCAACCCAGGTTATATCTTTGTTGTTGAGCAGTGATTCTTTGGTGATTGTTTTTTGTGCTTGCAAAATAGTAGATAAAAATAGCAAGATAAAAAGACCAGAAGTTTTCATAAAGCTTAGGTTTCTTCACTCCACCCATCCCCCATAGAGTATCCATTAATAAAATCAGCGTGGGACAGTTGCCATGACTTCGTTCTAGAGGCCCGACCAAGAGCCCAACATACAAAGTACAGCAACGCCCACGCCTTCACGTGAGCGTACTGCCACTCTCCTGTATGTTTTCGAAATGTTGGTCGGTTTCTAGAACAGGTTCGTTAGCAAACGCTAATTATGTCTTTTAAAAGGCAGAGCGCCTTTCAACAACTCAAATATACAAATATGTATTGAATAATAAATTTTTAGTGTTAATATTTTTGCAAAATATAACCACGCTTTTCTAGGTTTCTCTTCACTTCTAAAATTTGTATCAAGTAGCAGGTATCAGGAAACGAAGTTCCGCGAAGCGCATCAAGACTTTTTTTAGACAAAAGACTATTAGACGTCAGACATTAGACAATTAAATGTAAGACAAATAACAAATAACTTTTAAACATTTAACGATTAACGATTAACATCATCAAATTTTCAAATCACCG
>CAMDAB010000224.1 GCA_945888475.1 Saprospira grandis DSM 2844
CCCCTTATTGTTCAATGACGGGCACAATAACAGATTTCGATTGGATCGAATCTTTTAGACTTGCAGATTATAGGAATATTTCAGGCAAAAGCGCTGGTTATGAACTTTTCGATACCATTATTCAAACCCTATCAGCAGGAGAAACCGTATATTTTTCAATTGAACAGGGAAATAATTTTCAAGAAGCTGTCAGAATTTGGATAGACCTTAATCGAGATAATGATTTTAACGATTCAGACGAGAAAGTTTTTGAAGGAATCTTAAATTTTACTGATAGTATTTCCGGACTTATTAATATACCGGCCAATGCAAGTCCTGGGGTAACCCGTATGCGTGTTGCGCTGCAATGGTCAACATATCCAACCTTATGTACACAATATCAGAATGGTGAAACTGAAGATTATTGTGTAAGGATTCTACCCAATACTGCTGTTTATGAAATTACAAATGCTAATGAACCACTAATTTACCCTAATCCTTTTTCAGATTATATTCAAATTGATAATATTCCAGAAGCGTTTTCTGAATTAAAAATAAATGATATTAATGGTAAAATAGTCTTGTACACAAAAATAAATAATAATTTAATTAAAATTAAAATGCCCGACAACACTGTATCGGGCACCTATTTTATTAAACTTATTTCACAAAATAAATCAATTATAAAAAAATTGATATACAATAAAAATTAGTTTTTATTTTTGAACATTTCAAATCTCGTTGGACTAATTCTCTGTGGAAAATAATTATTATTTCTATCTGTATCTGCTGTCTCTAAATAAGGATCTAATATAAATTCCTTTACAGGTTTTTCAGTAACAAAAACTTTGTTAACATCCTCGGCATTAAAACGCCAAATTTCAGCAGGTATAAATTCTACTTTTGAACTACCATCTTCAAAAACCAATTCTATAATGATAGGCATGACTAGTCCCCCAATATTTTTGAATTTTATTTCATAGTAATTATATTCCTTACTGACAATTTCTTTGTCTTTTTCGCTCAGTTTTGCAGCTGCGTTTTTATACTTTGTTTTATCTTCTTCTGTAACACGATATTTATCCCGATCGTTGTATACATCTTTTAATTCTGGATTTGTTTCCATTAGGGTTTGCTTTATTGATTCTTTATTTCTTTTTACAGAAATATATTCCGGTTCCTTCGAATCCCAAACTTTTTGTAAACTCATTTCTTTTTCCGGATTCATGGTATTAACCCTATACCATTTTATTTCATCCAAAGCAATATCTACATGATCGATTCCATAAAACCACCCACGCCAAAACCAGTCAAGGTCAACACCTGAGGCATCTTCCATTGATCTAAAAAAGTCGGCTGGTGTAGGATGTTTAAATTTCCAACGATTAGAATATTCTTTAAAAGCATGATCGAACAATTCTCGGCCCATAATCGTTTCGCGTAAAATATTCAAAGCAGTTGCAGGTTTGCCATAGGCATTGTTTCCAAATTGTATTAATGATTCAGAATTTGTCATAATGGGCTCAAGTCCATTTTTATCACCTGACATATATTCTACAATATTTCGAGCTGGTCCACGACGAACCGGATAATCTCTTTCCCATTCATCTTCTGCCAGATATTGTAAAAATGAATTTAATCCTTCGTCCATCCAAGTCCACTGTCTTTCATCCGAGTTGACAATCATTGGAAAATAATTGTGTCCCACTTCATGAATAATTACACTGATCATACCGTATTTGATTCTTTCGGGATAAGTACCATCGGCTCGAGGTCTTCCAAAATTGAAACAGATCATCGGATATTCCATACCTGTAAAATTCGCATGACTTGAAATAGCAACAGGGTAGGGGTAATCGAAAGTATATCGTGAATATACTTTTAATGTATGTACTACTGCTCGGGTAGAGTATTTATCCCAAAGTCCCATACATTCTTTTGGATAATATGAAATAGCCATTACTGTTTTATCACCGAATTTTACACCTTGAGCATCCCATATTAATTTTCGCGAAGCCACGAATGCGCAGTCTCTTACATTGTTGGCTTTGAAATGCCAGGTCTTTGTTCCCTTTCCTTTTTTCTTTTCATTTTCTGCAGCCTCTTTATCTGTTATAATCATAACTGGGGCTTCGGCTGTTTTTGCTTTTTCAATCCTTTCGAAATGTTCTTTCTTTAATACCTCTTTAGAATTTTGTAATTCTCCGCTTGCACCAACAATAAAATCTTCGGGCACCGTTACATATAAATTATAGTCACCAAAACTCAAAGTAAATTCACCTCTTCCCAAGAACTGTTTATGTTGCCAACCCATCACTTCATTGTATGCACACATGCGAGGGTAAAACTGAGCCATACTATAAATATAGTTTCCATCTTCCGGATAAAATTCATATCCACTACGCGCACCTGTTTCTAATCCGTTCACAATATTAAACCACCATTTTACGGAGAAAGAAATACTTGCCCCTGGTTTAAGCGGAGTCGGCAAATCGATTCTCATCATTGTTTTATTAATGGTGAATTTTAATGGAGCTCCATTTTTTGCTTTTACTTCTTCAATTTTGAATCCACCTTCAAATTTTTCATGTAAAGAATATAGTTGTTGAAGCCCATTATTAGGATCCAATTTTTTGGTAGACGTTAAAGCTCTATCTGAATCTTCCTCGAAAAGATTTTGATCTAATTGAAGCCAAAGGTAGGTGAGGACATCGGGTGAGTTGTTGTAATAGGTAATTGTCTCATCACCATAAATTCTTTGTTTCTCATCATCGACTCTTACACGAATATCATAATCTGCTTTTTGTTGCCAGTATTCATGACCGGGTGCACCTGCCGAATTATGATACTGATTTGGTGTTGGTAATTCTTCTTCGAGTTGCTTGAATTTTTCAAATCCCCTGTTTTGTGCTGTCAAAATATTGCAAGATGCAAGAATGAAACTTAATATCATTACACGAATAAATGTGTTCATATAGACTATTTTAATAGATTTTATTATGGTTTAGATTTTAATAAAACGGGCAAAGGTACAGAAGGTTCAATTTTATTCAATTCTAGGGACGAACGATTTTAGTGTACAAAAATGCATCATAAGGCTGTATTATTCAATGTTTTAAATAGTATAATTATTTTAATATTATAATGTTTTAACCCTCCGACAGACCTAAAATCGCCCTAGTTTTTTCCAAAAGCATCAAAAACGATAAAGATGCGATAGCTCCGGAGATAAAAATTGACCAATCTCGAGGTTGTTTTCTTAAAACTTCGAGGATAATGAAATTAAAAATTAAGAAAATGCTTAAAATAAATATTTGCCCAATTTCAAGACCCAGGTTAAAAGCAAGTAAGGGTATAAAAAGGCTTTCATTTTCTACTAAAGTTTCCTTTAAGAAATTTGAAAACCCGAGTCCATGTATTAGTCCAAAGCCTAGAATAATGAAATAGTTCATCAGGTTTTTACCCTTATCTATATTAAGATAGCCAATTTGGTTCGATAAGGGCTTGTTTAAATTCAGCAAACAGGTAGTAAATATACTCAAGGGTATCAAAAATTCAATAAAGGCTGCATTAACTGGTACTATTTTAAGCATTGCCATGGCCAATGCTAAGGAATGGCCAAATGTAAATGCTGTTACTAATATCAATAATTTTTTCCATTCCCTCAACCTGTAGTTTGCGCTCATTGCCAGGATAAAGAGAATATGATCATAACCTAATGGGTCTGTAATATGCTCAAGCCCCAAATTTAAATAAAGTCCAAAATTCATTATTCTAAAGTATTGGCTGTATTTTTGTAACTATATCGAATGACAATGTAATTTTACAATTATTTTATCAAAATACACCAATAATGCCAGCTTTATTGACAAAAAGCCTCATTTTTTCGATACTTTTATCATCGGGTTTTGTTCAAAAAACACATCCGATTTACATCAGTAACACTGAAATTAAATACAACACAACTACCGAAACCTATCAGATTTCTGTAAAAATATTTGCTGACGACCTTGAAAAAGTTTTTGAAAAAAAATACAAATTGAAAATAGAACTTGGAACAGACAAAGAGCACCCAAAGGCCAAAGAATATTTATTTGAATACTTAAAGTCTAATTTGATTCTATACAACGATAATAAAGAATTGATCTATAATTATATTGGACATGAATCTGGCGATAAAGCCGATATGTTCGCTATGTTTATTTATCTTGAGACAAAAAAATGCAAAAAATCAATATTATTGAGCATAAAAAACACTATTTTGTTATCTGAGATAGCCAACCAGTTAAATTTTATATCGTTTCATAGTCAATCAGGTATTAAAAAATATATCTGTAGGAAAGGCGACGCAACAAAATCGCTCAATTAGTCTTTGTTCCACGTGGAACAAATAAACAATTGCTCGTAATAAATGATGGTTGTTCCACGTGGAACATTTGTAATAAATTATAAAATGATAAGTAATCGACAATTGTTTCTTCGACATCTGGCACAAACAAACGATGCGCCTTTAGCGCTGGAAATTGAAAAAGCGGAGGGACTTTATCTTTATGATACAGAGGGTAGAAAATATATCGACCTCATTTCGGGCATAGCAGTTAGTAATTTGGGGCATCGCCACCCAAATGTAATGCGTGCAATTGCCGAGCAAAGTGAAAAATATCTTCACACACTGGTTTATGGAGAATTTGTACTATCGCCACAGGTAAAACTTGCTACAAAACTTGCAGAGCTTTTGCCCGAAACGCTAAACTGCGCTTATTTTGTTAACTCTGGTACTGAGGCTACTGAAGGAGCAATAAAATTGGCCAAAAGATACACTGGAAGAAAAAATCTGGTCTCCTTTAAAAATGCTTATCATGGCAGTACAAATGGCGCGCTCAGTCTGATGAGTGATGAATATTTTACGGCGCCATATCGTCCTTTATTGCCTGGAGTAAGACATTTGGAATTTAATAATTTTGAACATTTATTAGAAATTGACGAAACCTGTGCAGCTGTTATAGTTGAACCCATCAGAGCAGAGGGTGGGGTAGAGCTTCCACTCGATAATTACTTACAAGAATTGAGGAAGAGATGCAGTGAAACTGGAACACTTTTAGTTTTTGATGAAATCCAGGTAGGCTGCGGAAGAACTGGAAAAATGTTTGCCTTTGAACACTACAATGTTGTTCCAGATATTCTTCTGCTGGCAAAAGGCTTTGGTGGTGGTATGCCTATTGGAACCTTTATCAGTAGTCGAGAAATAATGTCATCGCTCACCCATGACCCGGTTTTGGGGCATATCACTACATTTGGCGGGCA
>CAMDAB010000225.1 GCA_945888475.1 Saprospira grandis DSM 2844
TGGGCATTGGCAGTGATGAATATGTTTTTGCATGGTTTCGACAATGCTACTATTCGCTGGGGTGATACCATACGCAACCCGAAACTGAAAGAGGGCGATACACTCATGAAGTTTGATACAGTAGTAGCAAACCCGCCATTCTCCTTAGACAAATGGGGAAAGGTAGAAGATAAAGAAGGCGACAAAACCACCATCAGCTACGATCCTGAAACCGATAAATACAACCGTTTTTGGAGAGGCGTGCCACCCAAGAGCAAAGGCGACTGGGCATTTATCAGCCACATGATAGAAACGCTGAATGAGCATGGCAAAGCTGGTGTGGTTGTGCCGCATGGTGTATTGTTTCGTGGAAGCAGCGAAGGCCGCATACGCCAACGCACCATTGAAGAAAACCTACTCGAAGCAGTAATTGGCTTACCTGCCAACCTGTTTTTTGGTACAGGTATACCGGCTGCTATATTGGTTTTTAACAAGCAAAAAACTAGCAACAACTTTTTGTTTATAGATGCCAGCAAGCACTACGAATCTGCCAAAAACCAAAACAAGCTACGTGATACCGATATTGAACACATTGTAAACACCTACCGTGATTTTGCTGCCGGTAAACTACAGGTTGGTGTTGTGGAAGATAAGTTCAGCTATGTAGCCACTGATGCAGAAATACAGGAAAACGACTTTAACCTGAACATCCCCCGCTATGTGGATACTTTTGAAGAAGAAGCCGAGGTGGATATTGCTGTGGTGCAAACTGAAATAAACAAACTAGAAGATGAACTTGTAAAAGTGCAGACTGAAATTAACCAATACTTAAATCAATTGGTGAAATGATAACAGCAACAAAAAATACCAAACCTTTTTACAATACTGAAATTCCAGGTGACTGGGAAATAAAACCATTATTTGAAGTTGGAAAAATTGTTACTGGGAATACCCCATCAAGAGCAGAAAATACTTATTGGAATGGCGATATCTGTTGGGCTACTGCACAAGATTTTAATGATAAATATATATTTGATACAATTGAAAAAGTAACAAAAGAAGGTGCAAGTGTTGCAAGAATTCTCCCTGTAGGTTCGGTGCTTGTTACATGTATCGCATCAATTGGAAATAATGCATTGGCAGCAGTTCCAATGGCAACAAATCAGCAAATTAATTCCATAATTCCTAAAAAAGAATACCACAATGAATGGATATATTACTATCTAAGTTATTCTAAACAAAGGCTTGAAATTTTATCGGGCAAAACAGCGGTTCCAATAATTACTAAAGGTGCATTTGAAAAATTCAAAATTCCACTCCCCCCACTACCCGAGCAAAAAGCCATTGCCCAACTACTGAGCACGGCAGATACCGCCATTCACACTAACGAAAAACTCATTGCCCAAAAAGAACTCCGCAAAAAATGGCTCATGCAGCAATTGCTTACGGGCAAGAAAAGGTTGAAGGGGTTTGGTGGGGAGTGGAAAAAGGAAAGATTAGAAAAGTATTTAGTTAAACATGATGAAAAATCAACTTTAAATAATCAATACCCTGTTTTAACATCTTCAAGAAGAGGGATTTTTCTTCAATCTGACTACTACACAAGAGATGTTGCTAGTGAAGATAATACCGGATATAATGTTGTTCCAAGAGGTTATTTCACATATCGACATATGAGTGACGACCTAATTTTTAAATTCAACATCAATGATATAGTTGACAGAGGAATTGTCAGCACACTCTATCCAGTTTTTACTACAAAAGATATTAATAGCTATTTTCTCTTGGTTAAATTAAATGAAGGTTCCGAATTCAAAATGCATGCAGAAGAACAAAAACAAGGCGGTTCTAGGACTTACGTTTATTTCAAAACTCTCTGTCAATTAAAATTGAATTTACCATCACTCGAAGAACAAACCGCCATTGCTCAAGTCCTGCAAGCAGCAGATAAAGAAATCAGCCTACTCAAAGCCAAAGCAGAGAAGTTGAGGGAGCAGAAGAAGGGGTTGATGCAGGTGTTGTTGACGGGGAAGGTGAGGTTGAAAATAAATAATAAATAAAACATGGCAAAGAACCAATTTAGTCCGCTTGACGAACTACCAGAAGAATCTGACCTTAAAAAAATGGTTGGCAATTTCAAGTATAAGAAAATCGAAAACCATGAGCTTCCCGGCCCTATTGCTAGCAATGGATTGGTTGACAAGTGCAACAGTTTTGTCATGGCTGCTTCAGGAAGTACAGCAGGTATGCTTTACTCATTTGTAGGTCTTAGACCAGATAAAGGGAATGTAATTGACGAGCATCCGTTCGTTCTTTATTATGATTACAATGACCCTTCAAAAAACTTTGGTGGAATTATTCATCACGGTGATTGGCCAGAAAGAACCAAACAACTTGAACCATGGCAAGTTGCCGCATTGGGTGCAAGTGGCATGACAGCGAGCTTTACATACAAATCCATTCCTCCTGGCAGTTCCGGCTCACTTGATGATTTAAGAGCTAATGGTGTTTTGGATGGGATTTCAGAGCAGTTCAATATTCTATTTAAAAACAAGCCCGAATAAATATGTATTTCTGTTACGTTGACGAAAGCGGACATTGCGGAACAAAATTTGACCCAAACCAACCCGTAGAAGTTTTGGTTGGTGTTGTATCTGATGCAACTAAAATTCACAAAACAAACCGCGAACATTCAAGCTTTTTAAAAGAACTCCTTCATAAGCATGGAGTAGAAGTTGCTGAATTAAAGTCAGCCCAGATTTTCAGAGGCAGGAAAGAATGGAGCAGTATAGCCCCAGATGTGAGGAAGCAAATATTCAAAGATTTATTGAAATGGGTAAATAACAGAAGTTGCAAACTGATTGTCTGCCCGATTGATTCAGCAAAATATTTCGAGCTTAAAAAGCAAGGGCATGAAATAGCAAATAAACTACATTTTCCTTATGAAACAGGTTCGCTAAATGTGCTATTGAGCTTGCAAAGAATGAAATATGGTTCTCCAAATAACAAAGGCAAAACAGTTGTCATATTTGATGAAGAGGGTGAACATGATAAACGATTAATAAAGTTGTTATCTGATGATTTGTCATTTACAGATGCTTTCACCCAAGTTGAAATTCCAAAGTCTAAAAAGAAGCAAGCCGAAATAGAAAGACTTTGTCAAATAGTTGACATACCGTTCTTTTCAAAATCAGAACATTCTCAACTAATTCAAATTGCCGACTTAGTGGCATTTGTTGTTTCCAGGTACATCCAATTGAAGTCTTTTGGCATTGCACCGGCTTTTGACGATGAATTAGCTGTTATTGAGGAATTTTATGTAGGTGTCAAAGATTCCTTAGTAACACCTGCACATATAAATCCCCCTGCAAAGGGTGATGCCTTAACGTCATTCTATCAGGAAATCAGGCCAAAAGGATGGACACCTCAAAAATGGATAATTAAATAAGAGAATATGAATATTAAAAACGTTGGCACAAAACTTACTGAAAACAATTACCTGTGGGGTTATTTCGATTTTCACAAATTTCTATCGCTAGTTATTGAAGAATCCATTTTCTTCAGTAGAATGGATAAAATGGAAGATGTGAATGAAGGCATCAGTTTAAATCAATTACTGTTGAAGTATGGTGCAGATGTTGAAAGGATGAAAGCGAAAAGTAATAAAGAGAATTCCAAAAGGACTGAGATGCCTTTAGAAACCAGACAAAAAAAATACTTCATTAGTTGTTGGCTAATACATCACAGAGAATCTGTAGCTATGTGGAACGCTTATTCTAACGAAAACGGTATAGCATTAAAATTTAAAGCATCAGACTTAATTACTACAATTAGCGAAAACACTATAAACACAAACCAGAATGAAAAAATGAAAACACTTTATCATGGCAGAATTGCCTATAAAGATTTCTTCAACCCTGATGATAGAATGAATTTGAAAGATGAAGTTCCAATCATTGGCTTTCAAAAGGATTTAAGTTTTGAGCATGAAAAGGAATATCGTTTCTTGATCAAACAGGACACACACAGTTTTAAAGAAGATGACATTCCTTTTGTTAAAATGAAAATTCAAAATTTTAAGAAACTCAAATTCGATCTGATTTTTCACCCAAAAATGGAGCCTTGGAAAAAAGAAAATATTAAAAATGTAATTAAGGCATTAGTTTCTAAAAATATATCAATTAAAGATTCTGAACTTAATCTTAAACAATGGTAAAAATAGACACACCAAGTTTTAAAGAAGAACATTTCAACCAGATTCCGGCATTACAAATGTTGGTGAATTTAGGTTTTATGAATGTAATAAACCAAAATCTGCACAATAAACCTGACGGCTTTAGTGTGCAAAAACAACTTTACAGATATGGCATATAAAATACCACAACTCCCCTTGCCTTTGGATTTAGAATCCAAAGCCATTCTGAAAAAAGCGGCTGCTGCCCGCAGTGCATTGGCTGAAATGAAAGGGGCTGCCCTGAGCATTCCCAATGAAAGCATTTTAATCAGCACACTCTCCTTGCAGGAAGCAAAAGACAGCTCGGCTATTGAAAACATCATTACCACACATGATGAATTGTATCAGGGCGATTACTTGAAAAAAGAGTTCAAATCCATTGCATCAAAAGAAGTTCACAACTATGCCGAAGCATTGCGTTGGGGTTTTGAAACCGTTAGGCAAAAGGGAATTCTGACAAACAACCACATCATTCAAATGCAGGCAACGCTGGAAGAAAATGATGCAGGTTTTAGAAAAGTACCCGGTACAGAATTGAAGAATGAGCAAACCGGAGAAATAGTGTACACACCACCCCAAACCCATGACGAGGTTGTGGCTTTGATGAGCAACCTGGAACAGTTCATTAATGACAATTCACTTAGCGATTGGGACCCATTGGTAAAAATGGCCATTATCCACCATCAGTTTGAAAGCATCCACCCATTTTATGACGGAAACGGAAGAACCGGCAGGATTATCAATATCCTGTATTTGGTAAAAGAAGGTTTGTTGAATTTGCCCATATTGTATTTAAGCCGCTACATCAATCAAAACAAAGCAGATTATTACCGCTTGTTGCAAAAAGTGAGAACTGATAACGCCTGGGAGGAATGGGTGCTGTATATACTTGATGGTGTTGAACAGACTTCTTTGCAAACCATCAAAATTATTGAAGGCATCAAAAACCTGATGCTAAAACACAAGAAGAAAATCAGAGAGAACACCAAGTTTTACAGTCAGGATTTAAT
>CAMDAB010000226.1 GCA_945888475.1 Saprospira grandis DSM 2844
ATTCCGGAAATCAATGCCGGTTCAATGGCCGATATTGCGTTCCTTCTTTTGGTGTTCTTCCTTGTGACTACAACCATTCAGACAGATGCGGGTCTTTACCAGCTTTTGCCGCAGTGGGTTGAAGAAAAGAGCGATGTAGAACCGCCTAAAAAGAATAAAAAGAATGTAATGCAGGTGAAAATTACTGCATCCGATCAGGTAATTGTTGAGGCAGGCAAACAGTCAGCCCAAATCAATTTCGATGTGCTCCAACTCAAAGAAAGAACCATTGAGTTTCTAACCAATAACGGAAGAGCCGATGATCTTTCAGAAAAGCCTACCATGGCTGTTATTGTAATGCAAAATGACAACGGTACTTCGTATGATAAATACCTCGTTGTTATGAATGAATTGAATGCAGCATATAACACCATCTGGAACCAGGCTGCCAAAGATCAGTTTGGTCAACCCTACGAGGCACTCGATAAGAAACAGCAGGAAGATATTAAAATGAAATTCCCTAAGTTTCTGTCTGAATTAGACGCAACCGACTTTGATAAGAAAAAATAGCATTTTGGAACAGGTTTGAAAAAACCATAGCATCAAAACAGTATGTCAAAATTTAAAAAAGGTAAAAAAGGTAAAGAGCTGCCGCCCATCAGTACGGCCTCTCTTCCTGACATCGTATTCATGCTCCTCTGTTTTTTTATGGTGGTAACCAAAATGCGTGAAGCTGATATCAAAGTACGCACCAAGGTTCCTCAAATCACAGAGTTGAGAAAAATTGAAAACAAATCGCTCAATAGCTTTATCTTCATCGGTCCGCCATCCAATCAGTATCAGGCGCAATTGGGATCTGCACCACGCATCCAGCTAAATGATGCATTTGCTAAACCATCCGATATCATGACTTTTGCCAACCAAAGAAGAACCGATGTTCCTCCAGGTCAGCACAATGAAATGACCGTATCGATGAAAGTTGACGGTGAAGTAAAAATGGGCCTTGTTACTGAAGTTAAAACCCAGCTCCGCAAAGCCAACATGAGAAGGGTCTTCTACTTAGGTAATAAGCGAAGCGAGAAAAAGTAAATTTTTAGAAAAATAAGGAGAGGGACGCGAAAGTGTCCCTTTTTTTTGGGGGTGGGAGGAAAAAGTTTGACTTACATAAGGCTTTGTTTTTATATTTTAATAATTTTGGAAGCAATAAATAATTATTTTAAATTCCAGCGCTAAAATATTATTCATATTATGAGTAAGAGTAACCATAAGAAGAATTCAGAAACTAATAAGACTAGTAATACAATTACTACAATTGCTTCTCTGCCAAGCAAGAACCTTATAGACGTTTATTTGGGTAAAAACACAATCTACCTCACGCTTGGATTACTAGTTCTATTAGCTACATGGGCCTATGGTAGTTTTTGGTTCACCGATAAGGTATTTTTATTTAAGGATATAGGATCTGATGCAATCAATGCAGCATATCCAATGTATTATGTTGTTGCGGAGAATTGGGAAAACGAAGGGTATGTGTCTCAGTGGTCTTTTTCATCAGGAGTTGGCCAAAATGTATTACTTCAAAATATGGGTGATCCTTTTGTATGGCTGATGTATTTCTTTGGGAAAGATAATATTATTCATATGATTGGTATCATTGAACCACTAAAGGTAATTCTTTCAGGTTTGGTCTTTTATGCTTACATGCGCACGATGCAGTTGAGCTATTTTTCTGCTTTATTTGGGGCACTCTGTTATTCCTTTAGTGGATTCATGATGATAGGTTCTGGTTGGTATGTATTTACAATCGAGGGTTTATATTTTGCTTTATTGTTATATGCCTTTGAGCAGTACTTACAAAAAGGAAAATGGTTACTTTTTCCTTTTGTCATTTGTCTGATGGGAATCTGGCAGCCTGTTGATCTTTTTCTAATGGCTTTGTTAATTGCCACATACGGAACGGTACGCATACTCGATCAAAATAATTTAAACTGGGTTGATTTATTAAAAAAGTTTATGTTTTTGGGATGTCTTGGTCTTCTAGGCATACTTCTAGGCGCCTTTATGATATTACCTTCACTGGATTTAATGGCCAATAGCCCCAGGGTTTTAGGTGGATCTTCCTTCTTTGATACACTGAGATCCAAATCAGTTTTCGAAATGGCAAATTCTGATTTGCTCTCTACAACCAAAGCAAGGTGGATTTCAACCGATTTGCTCAAAGATGATAATAATTTTTTTAGGGGAGCTATGAACTATCTCGAAGCACCTGCTACCTATGCCGGCATGTCGCTCTTTATTCTTGTTCCAATGGCCTTTCAGCAGTTGAGCAATAGAAAAAGAATTTTTTATGGTAGCTTTCTAGCATTATATCTTATTACTTTGGTTTTTCCATATCTCCGATATAGCTTTTGGCTTTATAGTGGGGACTATTATCGCCTTTATTCGCTCTTTGTTATTATTGCTATGCTCTATTTAGCAGTTAATGCCTTAAATGAAATATACAAAGCAGAAAAATTTCCTTGGATTGGCTATGGCATTGGAGCTTTATTGATTTTTTACATGATATTTTCTATCCAAAACAGTCAGATTGTGGTAGTAAATGAGGTAGCCCGTAATTTTACTGTGATGTTTGCCCTAGCATACCTTGTCTGTATTGCACTGCTTTCCAATAATTCCCTCCGCAACAGAGCGGCAATCTTCATGCTTTTAATTTTGATGATAGAATTAGGATCGGGAGCTTATTCTGTCCATAACAACAGAACCCTTGCTAATGCCTCCGAATTTGAAAAAGATAAGATTGGCTATAATGATTACAGTCGCGATGCTGTAGAATGGATCAAGACTAAAGATAAGGGCTATTTTAGGGTTGAAAAAAATTATCCCTCCTACAATAATAAACTCATCATGCATGCCAGTACCAACGATGCCAAGGTGCAGGGTTATTGGGGGACTAAATCATACCACTCTTTCAATAATCTGAATTATATACGTTTCCTTTCGGCTATGGACATCATCAATGAAAAGGATGAAAACCAAACAAGATGGATAGCAGGCGTAGGTATGAGACCTATGATTAGTTTCCTATTGGGGAATAAATATTTTCTCAGTAATCAGAGTAAAGATATTCAAATGGGCTTTGGTTATGAGTATCGCCATACAGTTGGGGATGTTTCCATCTTTGAAAACCCGAATTTTGTTCCCTTTGGTTTTACTTACAGCATGGTAATACCCCGAAGCGAATTTAATAAATTGGATAAGGCCCTGGTGCAAAATATTTATGGTAAGAAGGACATTGCATTATTGAAAGCCTGCGTAGTAGAGGAAGAGGATCTTAAAAAGATTGATTTACCTGTTTACAGAGCAGATACTATCAATGCACAAAACTTTCCATTCCAGCAACTGATAGATGATACAAAAACCCTAAGGGCCGAATCTTTTGAAATGACAGATTTTAAAAATGATCACTTTAAAGGTAAAATAAAAATCAGCGGAGCTAAGAAAATTTTATTCTTCTCCATGCCTGAAGACAAAGGATGGTCTGTAAAGGTTGATGGAAAAGCAGCTGAAATATTAAAAGTGAATATTGGATTTACAGGGATATTGCTCAGCCCGGGCGAACATACGGTGGAGATGGTTTATAATACCCCCCGTATGCAAATGGGAATCTGGATAAGTATTGCAGCTTTAATTGTTTTAATTGCTAGCTGGTTTTTTTTAAATAAATTCAATAGAAAAAGCAATAACAAGTAGTTAGTTTTTTATCAATTGTTTTGATTCATACTCAGATTGATTTTTAGAAGTTAACTCTTTCTTTTTCTATCACCAGGGGTCTCTTTTGTACTATTGTATGGATTGAGCCAATGTATTCACCAAGAATACCAGTAAAGAACAATTGTACAGAGGCAAAGAAAAAGATCGCTATTACCGTCGGAGCATAACCTGCCGGGAATGAATACCAGAATGTTAATTTAAGAATCAAATATACTAAGGCAACTATCAAACTCACAGCGGACATAATAAAACCGGCGAATGTTGCGATACGCAATGGAACTTTAGAATAACTTGTTATTCCTAGCATGGCAACATCATATAGTGCATAAAAGTTACTTGCGGATATGCCTCTTTTTCTTTTAGGCTGGGTGAAGTTAATAACTGCTTTTTTAAAACCTACTTCACTTATAAGACCCCTAAAGTATGGGTATGGGTCATCAAACTGATTAAGAATTTCGATAATTCTTTTATCGTATAACCCAAAGCCTGTAAAATTTTTGTAAAGTTTATTGTTTGATATTTTGTCTATTATGTTATAATATAGTTTTCTTATTGCAAACATTATAGGTGATTCCTCGCTCTGAGCTTTTACTCCAATTGCAATTTTATAGCCTTCTTCCCATTTTTTTATGAAATCTAAAATCAACTCTGGAGGATCTTGAAAATCTGCAGCTAAATAGATAACAGCATCACCTTTTGCTTGTAGTAAACCATAATAAGGTGACTTTATCCAACCAAAATTTCTAGAGTTTACAATAAGCTTTATTTTTAAATCAAGTTCGCATTCTGATTTTATAATTTCTACAGAGCTGTCCGTAGAATCATTATCAATTATGATTATTTCAAAATCATAGATATCATTAATTGATACCATGAATGATCTTATTTTGTTAATCATGAGTAGTATATTATCTTCTTCGTTGTAACATGGTATTACAATGCTTATCAGTTTTTTACTCATGTGCTTTAAAAAAATTTAAGCCTGCTTTCTCCCTTAAAAAATCTTGCGTGCCGGCATATGAGATAAACATATCATTAATTCCTTTTCTAATAATGGAAGGAAAAGATTTTAATCTCTTTTCGTTGATTAAGTCATTGACAGATTCTAAAATTGCAGATCCGAAACCTGCACTAAGTTGATGTTCTTCAATTGTATATATTATACTATATTGTTTGCAAATGGACTCAATGCCATCTTTATCAATAGGTTTTATGAATGGTATACTAAATAGGCCCCAATTTAATTTATTTACATCTATGAAGTTTTTTGCTTCTGAAAGTATTCCTCCAGTACTTAAAATAGCAGTATTTTGACCAGAACGTATTTCCAATACTTTGGTTACATCTTCTAAAGTGCTATGGCTGTGTAGTATTTTTTCACCCGCTTTGCCTAATCTTAAATAACCTGGCTGCAAAAGTTTAGAAAACAAAGAAGTTGC
>CAMDAB010000227.1 GCA_945888475.1 Saprospira grandis DSM 2844
CTGAAACTACAAAAGAAAAACTTAATCGACTTTTTGGAGACTGGCATTATCCCATAGCTGACTTGATTAACAATACAGAACACATTTTAAAAAACAGCTTAATAGACAGAAAACCTCAAAAAGGTTGGACAAAAGGGAATGTAACCTTACTTGGAGATGCCGCACATCCCACAACACCAAATCTTGGTCAAGGAGGATGCACGGCTATTGAAGGAGCTTATTTATTAGCCAAATGTATTGACAAATATGGTCTAACAGAAAAAGCCTATAATCGCTACGAAGAACTTCACTTTGACCGAGCAAAACAAATTAATCAAGAGAGTTTACGTTTAGGTAAAATAGGTCAATTGAGTAATCCATTGGCAATTTTCCTTCGAAATCTGCTATTTTATTTAACGCCTTCGCGTATTTCAGTTAAACTATTGAGCAAGTATTTTAATAGAAGGGTTACAAAACTTAAAATATAAAAGCCGAACTGCTAATAGGCGTTTGGCTCAGCATATCTCGTCAAACAGATGAGAGAACTAAACCTTTTGGATAATTATGCACTTATCGATTATAAGATTAAAAACTACAGAGAGGACTTCGGTCCTCTTTTTTTCTGTTTGTAATTCAATGCGTCACCTTTCACAACTAAAGATGCTAAAAAAAACAAAATATCCCTTTTATAATTTTGAAATATAATTGCAATACACTACTTTTACTTTTGTAAATTTTGGGCTGTGAATTGCGAGTTTTTATGCATACTTTTTGCTTGCTATATGGAATATTTGCGCAAGTTTGAACACCAGGTGGACGTACATTTATCCCCAAAAATCCTTACTATAATAAATTTGACGGCAACAAAGTATATGAAAGGCGCTTGTCTAATTTTCTAGCTTCTACTGATTTTTTTAATATTAAATAAAATTATAATACTATGAATGTTGAAAGAACAATTGATTTGGGCAATGGACATAAAATCGAGTTTGGAATTGCAACTTGGGATGAAGATTCTACATCAGTTAGAAATAGATACCCTACTTCAACAGGTGGATTTAGTCCCAGAAGTTCAAGCGAAATTCCGATTGAAGATGTAAAGATAATTGTTATTGAGAGTATAAGGAATGGATATATTTCTCGTAATGATATACTTGATATAATTGAGATTGGTATTACTGAATTACGAAAACAAGAACAATAAAAAACTACGCCCAACAGTTAGAGTTTCGTTGGGCTCGGAGGGCCAACAATGATCTCGTCCGATAGACGTGAGAACGGAACCTTTCTTCCCGCCAACCTAATATGGAGTTATCGACAATAATTAAGTAAGATATTTAGAGGACTTCTGTCCTCTTTTTGGTTTATTAAACCTTGGCTTTTTAATTTAAAAATACATACATTCGTGTTTGTATTTAAAAAGCCGGCAACTGCTACCGAAGATTTAGATCAATAGCAGCTACCCATAAGACGGGGTTTAGCTTCGCTGATTTTCAATTCGTGTTCCAAAGTCATCACGTTAGGTATCGGGATTGTGTTTAATCAAACATTAGTTTTCCAAATCAAGTTTTGTGGTAAAAGTCCCGCCCTTCGGGTAGCTGCAAAAAGTAATAGCCAATGCTAGCACTGGTTCCAAGATTTAACTATATTTGAGGCTACGAACTATAGGCTTATGAAAAAACTAGCGAAAAAACTTATACAATTAAAAAGGACATAGTTAAGTTGTTTTGCTAGTTAAGTAATTGATATGAAAACAAATAGAAAAATTATTTTGAAAAGTTTACAGAAATCAAAAATAGTTGTACCTTTGCATTAACAGTACCCGTTCAGCATACCGTAAGATCTGCTAGCGGGTCATTCTTTTTTTATAGCTATGGCAAATAAAGTTCCTCACTCCATAGCAGACCAAGTTGCCTTGCTCAAACAGCGAGGAATGCTCTTCAAAGATGAGCCATCTGCACTCCATTTTTTAGAAAACATTAGTTACTACCGTCTCAAAGGTTATTGGTGGGATATGCAAGCAGACTATACGCTGCATACATTAAAACCCAACACCTACTTTGAAGATATTATAGACCGCTATACTTTTGACAGGCACTTGCGTTTGATTCTGTTTGATGCAATAGAACGCATTGAAATTGCCCTACGCACAAAAATGATTTACCATCTTTCATTGTCGTATGGTGGTTTATGGTATTTGAACCCAAATCTATTTGAAACGACTCCACTACCATCAGACCCAAACATAACTATTTATCAAAACACCATTCTTGAACTCAAAAAGGAAATTTTCAGAAGTCAGGAAATTTTCATCAAAGACCAAAGACGAAGATATCCCAACCAAGATGCAGATGCTTGGAAGATAATGGAAGTTGCTTCTATGGGAACTTTGTCGAAACTATATAAGAATTTAAAACACCAGCTACCCGAAAAGGCAACTATAGCTAACGAAATGGGATTGAACCTCCACAGCGAATTATCAAGTTGGTTAGAAGCAATTACTTATGTTAGAAATATCATTGCTCATCATTCCAGACTTTGGAGCAGAAATATGGTCAAAGTTCCTATATCCAATTTGAATAACCCTCTTTCTATTTGGCTCGACAAACCCTTATCACCTGTTCAAACTAAGAAACCATTTTTAATCATTAGTGCAATGGTATACTTGTGCAATGAAGTAACTCCTAATCATCAAATTAAAAGTAAAATTTTAGCTCTATTTTCTAATAATCCTAACATTCCAATCTATAAATTGGGGTTTTTGAATAATTGGCAAAATCAAGGACTATGGAAATAACCACTTGCTATAACAGGCGTTTTGCTCAATGGCGGATGACTTGGTTAAACAAACATCGGTTCTCCGCATCAATCCCGAAAGCTTTCGGGATGGTAATAATCCGCCTTCACAAAGCCCCAAAACATTACTAGCCCAATTAAAAAAAAAGACATGAAAAACACAATTAAACTTTTACTGATTTTTTTGCTTCCAATTCTGAATGCATGTAATAATATTTCTAATGTTGACAAGTCTGAATCTCTTGACGATTTATCTCAAGCTTATGATTCGACAAAAACTAAAATTGTCATTAAACCAGAAGAGAAATATTTTGGTAATTATATTGGTGAAACAATTAATGCGGGGGAAATGCATCCCAAATTATCATTATCGGCACCCAACAATTTTAACTTGGAGGTTAACCTATGTCAAGGATCAGGTTTAATTAGCGGGACATTTTACACGACTGACAGTTTATTGAAATGTACAGTATCTAAAATAGATTTTAAAGGGTTTGCCGGAGATCAAATGAAAGAATTTTCGATTAAAATTATTTCAGATACTGCTTTAATTTATGGAGGGGAATGGGTTGGTTGCTATCCTCGTGAAAATTCAATATTTAGAAAAGAAAAAAAATAATAAAAACCTAGCTAAACAACTAGCCTTTCCTTTAGCTCCTAAAGCCCAGCATAATCTCGTCCCACAGACTAGAGAACGGAACCTTTTGGACAATTATGTACTTATCGATTATGAAATTAAAAACTACAGAGAGGACTTCGGTCCTCTTTTTTTATAAGCTTAAAATCTTGCGCTTATAAATTAACTAGATCCCTAATTGTATTAAAAGAACCGGAAAATCAAGGCCCAAAATCCCAAAATCCTTAGAGATTATTGGATTCACAATACAATTAAATCATCAAGAATAAGGTTTACAACAACAGTAGATATATTTAATACAAAATTAAAAAACTAAGTTTCACTAATAAAGCGAAAGAAACTAAGTTTGACTTGTTAAATAAAATTGTGTTCAGGAATATTATATTATTTTTGTAACGAAAACCATCAAACCAAGCAAATATGATAAACCGAGTAAAAATTTCGGTACTAATGGCTGTATTCAATACTGATTTTTATTATATTAAAAGAGCAATTGATTCAGTCTTAAATCAGGATTTTCAAGACTTCGAACTCATCATTATTGACGACGGAAGCAATGATCACAATCGCGAGCTTTTACTGCAATACGCTCACAAACACGAAGACAAAATAGTTTATATTAGACATAGTAATCGCGGCCAATCAGCATCAATCAATCGCGCTGTTTTAATTTCTGCGGGTGAATATGTTACCATTCTGGATGGCGATGACGAGTATAAGACTAATCACTTAAGCTCCTGCCTTCAAGCGGTGAAAAACTTAGATTTGATTTGTTCTACTACTGAAACAATCGTTGATACGCATGAAGATTATTTAGTTCCAGATAAAAACGATCTGACAAAGCTCATTCATTTAGACGATGCTATCCTCTTTGGTACCTTATTCGGACTTAAAAAAGTATTTAACAGCATAAACTTCAAAACTGGCTTTGCAGCCGATGCCGATTTTTACGAAAAAGCAAAAGAACAGTATCGTGTAAAGAAATTAAATCTGAGAACTTATGTTTATCACAGGAATATTCCGAACAGTATTTGTTCTACTCTAAAAAAAGCAAATTTGATAAATTCATAATCAATGGTTTTCGAAACAGCCCCTTTTCTTACAAATACTAATCTTATAATGGCTTGTCATATAACAGGTGTGTATGATGTAAATCGTAATACGACACTCGAGGATGATAATTATGAATTGGTAAGTAAATGGGCAGAATCTATAGCAGAAAGAAATCTACAGGGTATAATTTTTCATAATAACTTCAGCCAAGAAACCTGTGAAAAACATAAAAACGAATATATTTCTTTTGTAAAAATAGAATATAATCCAAAATTTAATCCAAACGTATATCGTTATTTTGTATACAATGATTTTCTGCAACAACATATTAGCCAGTTAAAAAATATATTTGTAACAGACATTTCAGATGTTACACTAGTTAAAAATCCATTTACCGATCAATACTTTCTAGAAAATCCGACAGCTATATTTTGCGGAGATGAACCCAAAACGCTCAATGATGATTGGATGAAGGACCATTCAGCCAATCTTCGTAATAAAATACCAGATTTTAATGCATATGAAAAAAAGTTTGAACAAGAAACACTCTTAAACTGTGGGATAATTGGAGCTAAGGCTCCGTTATTACACAATTTTATTCAAAAGCTATGTTCTATTCACTTGCTGGCAAACTACGAAAACAATACTGCTTTTACAGGTGATATGGGTGCATTTAATTACCTGGC
>CAMDAB010000228.1 GCA_945888475.1 Saprospira grandis DSM 2844
TTAGCTGAACCGATGACCTTCCCGATGTGAATCGGGACACTCTAGCCAGCTGAGCTAATCCCCCTTATGAAAAAACTATATCTGATTAGCTGAACCGATGACCTTCCCGATGTGAATCGGGACGCTCTAGCCAGCTGAGCTAATCCCCCATCATAAAAAAACTATATCTGATTAGCTGTACCGATGACCTTCCCGATGTGAATCGGGACGCTCTAGTCAGCTGAGCTAATCCGCTATTTTGTATAAAAACTGCTATTTCAGCAGCTACATTTCGAAAAATGCTTTGCAAAGATAGGTCAAACTTCAGAAAAAACAAGTTTTTCAAAAAGCTTTTTTCCTAATATTTTCAATCATCAATCCTCGTCAAAGCAAATTCACAAAATTTTCCCAAAAATCCCTATTTTGTGCTTTCAAAACTAACAGCAATATGTTCAAAGCAGTCCTAACAATATGCATCGCCATCTTAGCAGCAAAGGCTGCAATGGCACAAAACAGCAATAGCTTTTTCAAGGTGGCGCTGACGCCAAATACAGATATGCCGCAATGGGCACAAGAAATGTACAGCCAATACCCCGATGTTTTTAGGGTGGATGCGCTCTACAGCGAGTATTATGCACAAAATAGTTTTCAAAAAACTATTCATACGCAAAATTATAAGCATTGGCGAAGAAAGGTCAATGAACAGCTCAATGCTGATGGATTTATACGACCAATCTCTGATGAAGCGCGCAATGCAATTTTAAACGAACTTGCCGAAAACAGAAGACGCGAAAATAATCAGCTTCGCAATTTTAGCAGCTGGAGCTGCCTTGGCCCCTTCGAGACTTACTCTGCAGGCACCAACAATGTGAGATCAACACAGGTAAATGTGTATTCCTTTTCGCAGTCGGCCGTAAATCCCGACATTCTGTTTGCAGGAACTGAAAGTGGAGGCGTGTATAAATCTGTTGACAGAGGACTCAACTGGACCTATGTTACAGCCGGACTTCCCGTAAACACCGTCACTGCCATACAGACCGATCCGCTAAATGCCGATATCGTCTATTTTTCGGGCAATAACCGGATTTACAAAACTACAGATGGCGGACAAAACTGGACAGAGATCTTTGTGGCAAATGCCAGTATGCATGAATTTTTGATCGACCCGACCAATAACCAGAAAATTTTTGCGGTGGGTGAAAATGGCCTGCTCAAATCGTCCAATGGCGGTACAAGCTGGGCTTATCAGTTCAGTGCCGAGTGCTGGGATATCGATTATAAACCTGGCAGCACCGATACGCTCTATCTTTTGAAAAACAACAGTACAAATAAAATTGATGAATTTTTCCGTTCAGATGATGGCGGATTAACCTGGAATCTAAAAAACAACGGCTATTACACGCCGCAAAACTTTACGCAAGCCTCGGCTATAGGTGGAAAAATTGCCATCAGCCCTGCAGCGCCCGATATGGTTTATGTGGCACTTATCGGCAACAGCAAAACAGGCGACGATGGCTGGATTGGCCTTTACCGCAGTGATAATCTGGGCGATAACTGGAGCAATCCTTCCGGCTTCATTGGTGGTCCTTATACAAGTGCAAATCCATATATGGTGGGCTATTCCGATGGTTATCATCAGGGATTTTACAATTTCGACCTAGAAGTTTCCGATATCAATCCTGCAAAAATATGGGTTGGCGCCATTTTCCTTTGGACCAGCTCCGATTCGGGCAGAACCTTTCAGCAAATCGACCCGCACCCACATGCCGATCATCAGGATATCGATGTCAACGGCAATGAAATATGGATAGCTACCGATGGCGGTCTCGACCTCTCGACCAATGAGCTGAGCAGTTTTCAATCGAAAAAACGCGGCATTGCAGGCTCCGACTACTGGCGCCTGGGTTCGGGCTGGAACGAGGACATACTCGTAGGTGGTCGTTACCACAATGGCGATGCGGCGCTTTTTATGCCCAATTATGGCCTTGGTCAGTCACTCTTTTTGGGTGCAGCCGAGCAGGGAACTGGTTATGTGAATCCGCTTCAAAACAGGCTTACCCACTTTTCCGATTTAGGCGCCTCTCCCCTATTGCCAATCAATCTGAATGACCCTGTGAACTATATGCCGGCACTTTCGCTTTACCCGAACGAGGGTTATACCTTGCGCAGAAGTGAATTGGTTTTCGACTGCCGCTATGCCGATGTTATCTACCTTGGGCAGGGCAATCAGTTTTGGAAATCGACCGATGGTGGTATCAATTTCAGATCGCTTCGGAATTTTGGTACCAATGCCACCACAATGGAAATTGAACAGTCGCGCAGTAATCCCAATGTCATTTACGTTTCGGTTTTTAACAATGGCAACAGCAATTCGACCAAGGGTGAAATTTATAAAACTACAGATGGGGGCCTAAACTGGAGCAAATTGCCCGACCTGCCCACCACTTATCGTCGCGAACTGCAATTGGCCATCAATCCCGCCAATGCCGATGAACTCTGGGTTGGCAATACCTATGGAAACAGCGGACAGAAAGTGTACCGAACAAGTGACGGCGGACTAACATGGCAAAATATGAGCACGATTACGCTCAATGGTCAAGAAATCAGAGACTTGATTTTTCAACCAGCAATAGGGAACGATATTATTTATACAGCCACATATTATGGCATTTATTATTGGGATGCAGTGGCGCTCGACTGGCAAAGTATGAGTACCGGTTTACCTTTTATTATCAACAGCAACGAAACGCAGCCATTTTTCAGGGATGCAAAAATACGTCTCGCAACCTTTGGTCGCGGAATCTGGGAAGCTGAAATGGCAGCAGATGTTCGCCCCCTTGCCCAGCCCATTACAAAATCCGATACCATTTATTGTGCAAAAGACAGCGTACAGTTCGACTGTTACTCCATCATGGAACATGGCACAGGTAGCTGGACTTGGACAATCAGTCCTGCTCCGCAGTTTATCAGCAGCACAACCGCAAGAAATCCAAAAGTTGTCTTTGGGGCTGCAGGATCCTATTCAGTGACTTTGAATATCACAGATGCTAATGGACGCAGCGACAGCAAAACAATTCCGAATATGGTCACGGTTATCAATGCCTGCACACCTGATAGTATTCCCGGAATGGCCATGAGATGCAATGATTCGGACGATTATGCACAGACCGAAAGTTTTGACCTTTTCACCGAAGAACTGACCATATCGGCCTGGGTAAAACCCGAGGGCATTCAGAATGATTATACCGCAATTGTGATGAATGACGGAACCGATGCAGCAGGTTTTAATTTCAGAGGTGGTAATAATACGCTTGGTTACCATTGGCCCGGTGGACAGTGGTGGTGGAACAGTAATCTGATTGTACCAGCCGATGAATGGTCGCATGTGGTGATGGTTGCAGATTCATCTTATGTAAAACTTTACGTAAACGGAGTAGCGGCCACGCATACGCGCAACATCAATCCAACTGCAATTACAAGTTTTAAAATCGGTAATTACCGTGGCTGGACCGACCGCAATTTCAAAGGAGAAATTGATGAAGTCTGTATTTGGAATCGTGCTTTATCCGATGCTGAAATACGTGCAATGCGTCACCTGACCAAAGAAACTGAGGCAAACAACGGAGACCTTTTGGCTTATTATCAGTTCAATGAAAATCTCAATTCAAAAATAACCGATAATGCAGGCATCAAGCATGCAAATCTGGCAAATGGCGCTGTCTTAATTCCATCTACAGCCCCTGTAGGTACAGGAAGCAGCCAAATCGCAACAATCAGTTCATCTAATAATTACAGCTTTGCCAATGCCGGAATCGACATCGATTTTGGAAGTACAGTGCCAAATGGAGAGATTGTACTAACACAGATTTACCTGCAGCCCGACAGTATGCCTACGGCCAATTTCAATGGTTTGAACAATTACTGGATTATCAATAACTATGGCTCAAATGCCAATTTTACAATTGACAGTATCCGACTTTATCCTTTTGGTCAGGCGATTTCTCCCTCTGTTCAGAATAATCCAGCCCTATCTGAGCTTTATTTCAGAAACAGTGAGAATGCTTTTAAAAATCAGTGGTCGGCTGCCTGTTTTGGGGCTTCGGCGGCAGATTCATCGGTACAATTTGTTGGGACAGCTTGCGGCATAGGCCGCTCGGGACAGTTTTGGATGACAGCAGACAATTCGCCGATTTCCAATATAATTCCAACTCAAACAGCGATGAATTTATTCCCCAATCCTGCCCTATCGGGAGCATACTTATTTATTGATACAAAGTCTGAAAAAATTCGATTCAGATTATTTGACAGTAGCGGTAAATTGGTAAAAGACCAAAAATTTGAGAATAGTAATGAAAATACGGTAGTAGCAATTCCGGAATTACCAGAAGGCATTTACTTTTATCGTGTTGAAACTGAAAGCAGTATACAATCAGGTAAAATTCACATTAGAAAAGATTAGAAAATGGACAATATAGTTTATAAAGAAAGACAATATTTTAGAAATCCTTTTGTGCTAATGCTACTATTGGCCATAGTTGGAATGTCTGTCTGGGCATTGGTACAGCAGGTATTTTTGGGCAAACCTTTTGGGCAAAATCCAGCTCCTGACGCTTTTATCATTATATTTTCGATGTTTCCAGTGATCTTTTTATTATTCTTTCTTTTTATGCGATTAGATACCAATATCGACGAGGAATCACTATCTGTGACACTGAGCCCATTTGGCAGGAGAAAAATTGCCTGGAAAAACATAGACAAAGCCTATGTAAAAAAGTACAAACCCTTATTGGAATTCGGCGGTTGGGGCATCAGATATAGCTTAGGCAGTAAAGGTATGGCTTACTCCGTTGGCGGAAACCAGGGTTTGCAATTGGAACTTTCGGATGGAAAAAAGGTACTTATTGGCACAAAAAAAGCCAGTGAATTGACTGAATTTTTGAAACAGATAAATAAAGCTTAAATCTAAGATCCTGTTTAAAATTAAAAAAATGGATTTAAATAGTTCGCAATTTCAGAAGCAAATTAAAAATGAAGCGCCCTTGAAAAATATTCAAAAAGAAACAAATCAAAATAGCAAGCAAGAAATTCCAAAAACCACTTTTAAGCTGAAATT
>CAMDAB010000229.1 GCA_945888475.1 Saprospira grandis DSM 2844
TGTTGATTTTGACAGAATAATACTGCCGGCACCTGTTCTCATAATTTTTTATTTTTGATAACAGCGCAGGTGATTAAAAAATTCCTGAGCGGTATTATTTTTTTAATAAATAAAATTTGACAAAAGGCAGGTGTTAATAAAATCATTCAAGTTAAGGTATCTCTTTTAGACATAAAGCAAATCGGAGCTAATTGATGACAGGTATTTATCTTTCAGACCTTTTTTCGACACAAGATCGACTTTTATCTTCAAAAGATTTTCAAGTTCTTCTGCCAGATCAATGAAACGTATACCTATTTTGCCATCAAATTCTACAAGAATATCCAAGTCACTTTTTTCGTTTTCCTCTTGCCTTGAAAAAGAACCGAATATTGCCATTGATTTAATGGAATATTCATTAAACATCCTGTCTTTATGGGTAGACAATATTATTTTAAAATCCTTAACAGACCTCATATCACTAACATTTGTATCAAATATACAACAAAAAAATGAAATTTAGATGGAGAATTTTTTAGGCTTCTTTTTCTCCTATTCTGTTGATTTAATCCGATTCGATATGGCCCCGAAGCTAAAGTATCGGCCTCCTCTGCTGTTTATTTTTCTATACCATAGGAGACATAGGTTTTAACCTACGAATATACCCGGTACAACCCGATTCAATATATCCTCGAAGCTAAAGCATCGGTCTCCTATGGTACAGTTTTTCAAAAAGGCCTAAGGCTTTTGAAAAAAAACCGGCACTATTTGTACCGGTTTTTTAGGATGAGTCAACGATTAAATTGTTATTTTGTATACCAACTTCTGCTTTGCAGACTCAATAAGTAATATTATTTGCAAGTCTATAAAAATGAATTACTTACTCCAACATGCTTCCGTAGCGCATTTTGGCGAGCAATAGTCATCACAGGTGGGGCCATATACACCATATTTCCCAGAACCTTTTTTTGATCCGCATTTTCCATTAAATTTATCAATGTCATAACCATCAGATTTAAAAGTTTTTGAACACCATTTACATGTACAAGTTCTGTTATCTCTACTTTCATAATATTTATTTATTTGCGAAGCTTGTATTTCTTCTCTTTTAATCTCATCCAATACACTTAATACATATTCCTGGTCTTTTTTTGTTATGCTTCTTTTTAATTTATCTTTTTCAAGATCTTTAAAGAGGAGTCTTGATTCTGTCTCCATTGATTTTTCATCATTAAGAACCATAAAACCAAATATTGCATAACATCTTTTTTTAATAAATTCATGATGATTAGATATTGGATTTTCCAATTCTTGTCTTTTACTTTCCTCAGCCAATCTTTCCTGCTCTTTTTTGTTCATTTCCTCCTGATATTGATTCTTATTCATTTTATAATATCCATTTTCAAAATAACCATCTTCAACTTTACCATTTGCATAAACTTTTTTACCAAAACCTGTAATTTTCCATTTATTTATAAAGCCAGTATAAACACTTTTATCATTTCTATTGGTTACTGTGCCAAAAGTTATTTCATCATTTGCAAATTCACCCTTAAAATCAGATTCGAAACCATGATGCATTCCTTTACCATGTTTAACGCCTTTACTCCAATACCCCTGATAATATTGTGCATTTGTTTTATTGAAATCTGAAAAAAAGTTACAACCATACCCATCTCTATGGTTAGTGTTTTCTTTTGAAAAATAAACAAAGTCGCCAAGATACATGCTAAAAGAGTTTAAATCATGTTCTTTATAGCTATGGCTAGACAAATAAAAATGTTTGTTGGCATATTTTTTTGAGAAAGCGTCAGCGTAGTAAGTATAATCTTTGTATACTTTTCCAGGATTTTGATACAAATTCACATTATAGAGTAATATAGGAAAACCTTCATCCCAATAACCTACAGCTATAAGTTGCTTTTTTTCATTTATCAAGTAACCATAACCATTGGGTATGTTTTTAGATGTATTTCCAATATATAAAAATTGACCTAGAGAATTATCTCTCTTGGGTAATTGTACAAATAAATATTTTTCAATCAATTTTATCATTACGTCTATCTTAGCTTTTTCATTGCTAAGTTCAAAATAAGCTTCATCTAGTCCAGTTAGCAATTCAATGGTTTTTATACCTTCTTCTTTGCTGAGAACAATCTCGGGATGCTTTAAAATTGCTTTGTCGATTACTTTTGACTGTTTATCCTTTATTCTATAATACCCATCATAATAATCATTGTTAATGTGGTAATAGTAAAGTGGATTGTACTTACTTATTTTACTAAAGTCGTCGATATGTTTAATTCTATATGCCGCCCTTGTTGATGTCGGAGCCATCATTCTATCAATCTTATCTTTTAATTTAGGGTATCCTCCTTTGAAGTTACATACACAATATTCAACAGTCCTTTTTTCTTCAATACTTGGGGCTTCTTTCCAGTCTTGATTCTCCATGTCATCATAATATGACGTAATTAATTTTTTGCAATTATCTATGTTTAAATTATCAATTGACATAGGAAAATCAATTTTTGGAATTTTAAAGACGATATGGTTTTTATCATCAATAAAAAAGCTAAGCTTCTTTAATTTTTTTTGATAGGCCATCCAGTGCTGACCAAAATTAATTACCGTAGTAGATTTGTTAAATCTTTGATATGATTTAATTCTTGTTTCACAACCATCCATCAAGCAATTGCCATATTTTTTTAATTTTTCCGTAAGAAGGCTATCTTGTCTTTTTAGTTCTAAATAACCTTTTAGGATATTATCTAATTTTATTTTTTCTGCTTTAGCATATTCGCTACCTAAACTTGCATCTATTTTTGCATCTAGAACAGCTAAGGGGTCATCATAAAATTCAAATTCCTGGTGAACATACTGCAGGTTATAAAAATTTCCAACAAGAGCTGATTTTTCACCAAGAGACAGCGCATACTTTAAAGTTTCAGCCAGCTTGCCTGTATCTGCAGTAATTGGCTTTGAGATTACACCCAAATTTTTATCAGTTTTTACGTTTTGGGTTATATTACTACAATCAGGCCATTTACGTCCTTCTTTTTTACCATAATAAGTATAGTGAAACCAAGCATCTAAATTTGCTTTTGCTACATCTGGATTTTCAATTAAATACTTCTTTTTGGCCTCTTCGCAATTTTGTTCCTGACTAAATGCACTTTTATTGAAAATACATGTAAAAAGTATAACCAATAAAAATAAATTAAAAGTTTTCATAAAGCTTAGGTTTCTTCACTCCACCCATCCCCCATAGAGTATCCATTAATTAAATCAGCGTGGGACAGTTGCCATGACTTCGTTCTAGAGGCCCGACCAAGAGCCCAACATACAAAGTACAGCAACGCCCACGCCTTAACGTGAGCGTTCTGCCACTCTCCTGTATGTTTTCGAAATGTTGGTCGGTTTCTAGAACAGGTTCGTTAGCAAACGCTAATTATGTCTTTTAAAAGGCAGTGCGCCTTTCAACAACTCAAATATACAAATATGTATTGAATAATAAATTTTTAGTGTTAATATTTTTGCAAAATATAACCACGATTTTCTAGGTTCTTCTTCACTTCAAAATGTATCAAGTATCAAGTAGCAAGTATCAAGACTTTTTTTAGACAAAAGACTATTAGACGTCAGACATTAGACAATTAAATGTAAGACAAATAACAAATAACTTTTAAACATTTAACGATTAACGATTAACATCATCAAATTTTCAAATCACCGAATTTTCAAATTAAAAAAATTCTTTCACTGCGTGGAGCTCGGCATAGCCTCGGTTCCTCTTCAATTCTCACTTCTCCAACCACATTTCATATTTCTTAAACTTTTCCCTTTGTTCCTTTGACCAGATCATAGGTTTAAATTCTCCTTTCATCCAACTGTCGAACTGGTCGAGGCGATGCGGCGAGACAAGATTGCCTGACTGACCACCCGGAAAGCTACAACGAGAATTGTCAAAATTGCCCATATCGATAATCTGACGGAAAGAAGCTGCTGTGAGCGTGCCTTCATAGTGATGACCCGGTTGAAAAGCTACCTGGCAAAGCGTATCAGTATCGCCGCCAATGGCAATCTGCTCCATATTAAAAATCTTATCGAGTGGTTTTTGTGCGCCAAGCACATGCAAGAGGCGCATCTGATGCAGTTTACCCCATTGCCAGTCTGCAATATTATTTCCAAATTTATCTCGTAGAAAATCTACCGTCATAGACATGGCTTTGATGACTGTTTCGGCCGGAGATTGTTTTAGCCACTTGGTTTTGTCCGGATTTTCGAGGATGCGCAATAGGGTAGTGGTATCATGTCCCCAAAACTCATTGTCGTGAATAATTGGCGGTTTTGGCCCGGAACCTCTGAAGCCCTGAAGACGCATTTTATTTAAATCTGCCCCCATGATAAAATCGATGAGTGATTGTTTGAACACCTGATAAATACAGCCACCAACAGAATCAGCAGTCAGATTTCCGTCCCAGTTTAAAAATTTATCGACAGTCTGTTTGTATAGGTTTTCATCGGGCAGTTTTTGGTCTGCTGTCAGTTTTTTGAACAATTCGGCAAATTGCAAACCCGGCAGGGAAAGAAAATCGAGCTGCCATTCGGCAAAATCATCCATGCTGTATTTGTCCTTGCTTTTGAAAAGCGTTTCGAGGCGCGAGGCGCGGTAACCATTCATCCAGACATTGCCCAGATCGTAGGGATAATCATCGTTCACCACCTTATTGTTACAGGTAAAAACATAACCACGGGCAGGATTGAAAGCATGCGGCATCGCTTCGAAGGGCACAAAGCCATTCCATTCATGTTCGGTCGAAGCGGCCTTCCTTGGGAAAAGATCCTGGTCTTTTTTGCGGATGGGTACTTTTCCGGTCACATAGTAACCAATATTATTTTCAGTATCGGCATAGTTCAGATTCAGACTCGGCGCATTGATGTAGGCGCTGGCCTTGACAAAATCGTTCCAGCCCTTTGCTTTATTCAAATGATAAAAACCGCTGAGCATATCATTTTCGCCCAAACAGCCCGATTGAAGACTGATTTTTTTGTCTTTAACCCCCAGCAAATCGGACACTACTGGGCCATGATGTGTAT
>CAMDAB010000230.1 GCA_945888475.1 Saprospira grandis DSM 2844
TCTGCTGAGCTAATTTTCGACCAAGGACTTGGTGACATTTTTAGTGTAAGAATTGCCGGAAATATCATTAACGAAGATATATTAGGTAGCATGGAATTTGGCTGCAAATTGGCTGGCTCAAAAATAATAGTCGTATTAGGACACAGCAACTGCGGGGCAGTAAAAGGAGCTTGCGACCATGCCGAAATGGGTAATTTAACTGCCTTGCTAGCCAAAATAAGACCTGCGGTAGATGACGAAACGGTAACAAAAGAAAATCGTACCTCAAAAAATGATATTTTCGTAGAAAATGTGGCCGCCATTAATGTAAAAAGAACCGTAAAAGCAATTATGGAGAGAAGTACTATTATTGAACACATGATAAAAAGCGGAGAAATTGGTATTATTGGTGGAATGCACGATTTGTCAACAGGACAAGTTACTTACTATGCGGATACTACTTTCATTGCATAAAAACAACAAAGCCTACTTACTTGTATAATTTATATTTAAAAAAAAATATAACAAGCAAAAAAATTAAACAAAAGATTTTAGTGAGCGTTCATTAAATCAGCTTGACATTTTTATTCAAAACTATAAAGGATAAAGTTTTGAATGTGTTTTGATGTTTTCTGATTTCTTAGACGATTCAATTACAGACTTACTGATTTATACGCAGACAAAGTTTTTAAAAGAATAAATGCCTAAAAATTTTAAGGCTAATTTTGAGGAAATTATTTA
Source organism: Saprospira grandis DSM 2844 (assembly GCA_945888475.1). Lineage (GTDB taxonomy): Bacteria > Bacteroidota > Bacteroidia > Chitinophagales > Saprospiraceae > Saprospira > Saprospira grandis_C. Next base: position 721 of record CAMDAB010000230.1, read on the forward strand.
ATAAATCAAGACCATACCAATGGCTGTGGGTATGCGACCAAAGCACGGTATAATTGCAGGAGCTTTGGCTTGTTGTAATCGGCAGAACTTTTGGTGGTTCTAAATACCAAGTTTACGATCCGACTGCGGCTTTTATTCCAGTAATTGCTGGTCTTATGCATAAATATAATAAAGAAGGCTTTACATTTGAATCGGCTCATCGATTTTTAGTACCTATTTCTATTATTTCAGGTGCCATATTAGTTGTTAAGGGAATATTTGGTGTAGGTAGATACGCTAAACTAGTTCCAAATTCAATCATTGTTGGATTTACAGTGGGTATTGCCGTTGCCATTGCAATGACCAATCTTAAAGATATTCTAGGGTTGGACAGCTATGCTGCACTTTTAGGTGATAGTAGCAGAGGATTTATGGAGCGGGTGGCGATGCATGGATTTTTGCTGATGACGTGATTATTGAATAAAAGCATGACATTCAACTATATAATTTTAATCATTAAAAGTTTTTCACATTTTAACAATACTTTAATAGTTTTACTTTTAAACAAATTTGGTATTACTTTTATTTTTTCATAAAATTGCAATGTTTTATATTTAATTAATGCCTGTAATATGATAAATGAATTATTCTCTTCAAATAATCTTAAGAAAGACCTTCCTGCCGGACTTGTTGTTTTCCTAGTAGCATTACCACTATGTCTCGGAATTGCACTTGCAAGCGGTGCTCCAATCCTTTCCGGAGTTATTTCGGGTATAATTGGAGGGGTTATAGTAGGAATTATCAGTAATTCTAAAATCAGTGTCAGCGGACCAGCGGCAGGTCTTACTGCAATCGTTGCATCTTCAATTATATCACTTGGCAAATTTGAAGTATTTTTGATGGCGGTAGTAATTGCAGGTGTTTTTCAAATAATAAGCGGCATTGCAAAAACAGGTTTCATAGCAGATTATGTACCATCTAATGTCATCAAGGGCTTACTTGCTTCTATTGGTATAATATTGATATTAAAACAAATACCGCACGCTGTAGGCTATGATAAAGATTATGAAGGAGACTTCTCATTTTTTCAGCCGGACCAACAAAATACCTTTTCGGAATTGATAAATATGCTGAATTACTTTTCAGCAGGAGCCGCTATCGTAACAATCTTATCAATTTTAATATTAGTTTATTGGGAAAAAGGACCACTCAAAAACATCCTACCAGCTCCCCTTTTAGTTGTAGTTTTAGGAATACTTTTGAATTTATTTTATTACAATTTCATTCCTGTTTTTTACATTTCCGATTCACATTTGGTAAATATTCCAGCAATTAAAAATCTTGCTTCAATTATTACATTGCCTGATTTTACTGCAATTTCAAATCCAAATGTATGGTTAACAGGTGCAACAATTGCAATAGTGGCCTCCTTGGAAACGCTGCTAAATCTTGAAGCTGTTGAAAGATTAGATACAGAAAAAAGACAATCTTCTCCAAACAGAGAATTGGTTGCTCAGGGTATTGGAAACAGCATATCAGGTCTGATAGGAGGAATTCCGCTTACTTCGGTCATCGTTAGGAGTTCTGTCAATATAAATGTAGGTGCCAAAACCAAAATGTCTACTATTTTTCATGGTATTTTTCTTCTAATCTTTGTCCTTTTTGCTGGGCCAATACTTAATCTGATACCTTTATCATCTTTGGCAGCAATACTCTTGTTTACCGGTTATAAGCTGGCTAAAATATCCCTGTTTAAAGATATGTACAAAAAGGGATTGAACCAGTTTATACCTTTTGTGGTGACGATTATTGCAATTGTTATGACCGACTTGCTTATTGGTATTCTTATCGGTTTGGCTGTTAGTACCTTCTTCCTTTTGAAAAGTAATCTGAAATATCCTTTTGTTATGAAAAAGGATAGTTCTTATAAAATTGAGCATTTTAACATCACTTTGTCCAATCATGTGTCTTTTTTAAATAAAGCTGGAATCAAACATGCGTTATTGAGTATACCCAAAAGTTCAAAATTGACCATTAACGCTGTCAACTGCGATTTTATCGATAACGATGTACTGGAAATTATAGATGAATTCAAAACAACCGTATCAAAAGAAAGAAACATTCAGTTCAATCTTATAGGGTTGAAAGAAAAATATAACATGGATGATAGTGTTGATTTTATTGACTATCTCGATAAAGAAACGCTGAATACGCTGAACCCAGGCGACATTCTTCAATTGCTAAAAGATGGTAATAATCGATTCGCTAATGGACTGCCAAGACGAAAAGATTACAGTAAACAGATCGAAGCTGGTACTAATGGTCAGAACCCTATGGCAGTTATCATAAGTTGTATCGATTCGAGAACTAGCCCCGAAATTATCTTCGATCTGGGACTTGGCGATATTCTTGCTATAAGAATTGCCGGTAATGTTGTAAATGATGACATTCTTGGAAGCATCGAACTGGCTTGTCAGAAATTAGGTGCCAAACTTGTTGTTGTATTAGGGCATTCAGAATGCGGGGCAATAGCTACTGCTATCGATAAAGTGGATGAAGGATTTATTGGATCGATTACACAAAAAATAGAGCGGGCTATTACTCAATGTGGCTGTGAAAGATCTATCCTATTGACAGATAATGAGGCTTTCAACAATGTTGTAAAACAAAATACACTCAACTCATACAACGACATTATATCGCAAAGCCAATACCTGAGGGAAACAAAAAACAGCGGAGAAATCAACATTGTATCCGCTTATTACGATTTAAAAAACGGTTTAGTTAGTTTCGAAGAAGCATAAATCTATCTTCAGTTTAACTTATTGTTTAAATAATTAAGTCAAAACAATACTTATTTTTAAGACTTTGGTTACTTTTGTCACTTAATTATTTGCACTAGAGCCTATTTTGGGGCCATAAGATTTGATGAAAAAACAGTTGAAAAAGCTGCCTGAATCTAATAAACAGGCAATTAAATTTATACTCATAGGTGTATTGGCCGTTTTAACAGACATTGTCTGCTATTTTATTGTGCTAAATTTACTACCTGAAAAAATCTATTTCCTGGACAATGAAGTTGTTGCCAAAGCAATTTCATTCCTTTTTGGCTTTACTGTAACTTATACCCTCAACAACCGCTGGACTTGGCGCAAAACTGATCATAGCAGAGATAGAATTTTCAAATCGCTTTTACTTTACAGTATTTCCCTTGGACTGAATGTTTTCCTCAATTCAATGTTTCTGTATTTATTACGCGATCGGGGAATGGTTAATTATTTCCCTTTTAGTACTGCCAATCAAATTTTCGAAATGATAGGATTCACAATTGGTGCGCACCTTTTCGCTATCATTATTACTACTGGACTTACAGCTGTTTTCAATTTTCTTGGTCAGAAATTCTGGGTTTTCGCCGATAAGACCGAAAATGAAGTATAAAATTTACTTGCTGAGATCCCAAATCAAAGGTAAAGTATAGTAAATAAAGAGGGTATAAATGACGATGGATATCAAATTTAATGCAAAACCCGACTTAATCATCTGCCCTATTTTAATTTTTTCAGTTCCATAAACTATTGCATTTGGGGCAGTTGCAACCGGCAACATAAAAGCACAGGATGCGGCACAAGTTGCTCCTATCATCAGATAATAGGGATGAATTTCCAGAGACTTAGAAATTGCAATCAATACTGGCAGAACCATCGATACCGTGGCAACATTCGATGTAATTTCCGTAAGAAAATTCACCATAGTAACCACCAGTAGCAAAATAAGGAAGAATGGCAATATTTCAAATATGGTAAGCGACTTACCAATCCAGGCGGCCAATCCCGAAACCTCAAAAGCCATCGCTAAGGAAAGCCCACCTCCAAAAAGTAAAATGATTCCCCATGGAATATTTACAGCAGTTTGCCAATCGAGAATTGTAGGGTATTTCTTGTAAGTATCTTCGTCAATATGTGTCTCTTTTTCAACATTTGAAACCTTCGACTTTTTTCCAGCAGGAATCATGAACAAAATTGTCATAGCGATAAGCGCTATAATGGCATCGTTTGGAATGATATCCTTAAGCCAAAACGCTCTCAATATCCAACCTAATACTGCCAGTCCAAAAACAGCGGCTACGGTAATTTCTTCGAAACTCAGCGGGCCTATTTCTTTGAGATAGGTATCAATTTTGTTGGCTGCATCTTTATCGGGGCTGAGCATTTTTTCTTTTTTTCGAATTCCAAAAGCCCAAACCATATAAAACCAGGCCGAGAAAAGCAAAATAAAAGTTGGAGGAAAGGCAAAAATCAGCCAGCTGATAAATGATATATCTTCATTGAAATTTTTAGCAACCGCTCCGGCAAAAAGTATATT
>CAMDAB010000231.1 GCA_945888475.1 Saprospira grandis DSM 2844
ACTTTACTCAATTGAACAATTAGAGATAATGATAATGTTATCTAATTCCTTGCAGGTTAAAGAGAATCCGTTCTTTCATATCTTTTATACTAGTATAAAAATGTAGTAGATGTACAAAAAGAACTTACATTAGATTTTGTACTTGATTCAAGAAATAAATTTGAAACATTTGGAATGTCCCCCAAAGGGTATAATTTTGAGGACAAAAGACTTTTTTTGTATTACAAATGAATCCTTGAATTTTTAAGTTAGTAAAATTAAAACAAGGTTTTTTAGCCATTAGTCTAACCGAAAACTATTTTTTTTAAAACTTTATTTAAGTGAAAAAAGTAAAATCAATACATGGTGCAAGAACAATGATGTTCTCTGAATTGGAAAAAGTGATGTCATTTTCCCTTGAAAATAATCTTTATATTGAAGCTATGGGGGATAATGTATTTGGTAAAAAGTCCTCTGATGGTGTTAGGCAGACAAAAGGATATTTAAAACGGCTTTATGGCTTTGATATGCAGTACCCACCATTTGTTGCTTTCAAATACTTCTGGAAAATTTCAGACCAAAATGAAAAGCCTTTGATTGCTTTTGTTTTTGCGGTTAATAAGGATGATTTATTGGCTGAAAGTGTTCAGGTTTTGCAAAGCGTAAAGCCTGGTGAGAAAGCAACGATAGAATTATTTGAAGAAGTCATTGAAAAGTATCATCCCAATCAATATTCGGCAAATACCCGTAGGTCAATGGCTCAAAACATTGCAAGCTCATGGAAACAAGCTGGCTTTATTGAAGGAAAGGTGAAGAACATCAGAACAGAGCCAGAGCTAACTTATCGTGTTGCTTGTTTTGCATTTTTGTTAGCTTACCTCTTTGGTGACAGAGGTGATTTTATATGGAATAATATTGGGGTAAAATCCCTGTGCCTGGCAGAAAGTAAGTTGCGTGAGTTGGCTGTTGAATGTACAAAAAGAGATTTAATGCAGTATCAGAATGCTGGTAATGTAACTGCAATCAATTTTACAAACACCTTAAACAAAATTGGAATTCATGACAACAAGAATTGATCAATTGGTAGAGGCTTATATTAAGGTTGTTAGTGAACCCTGGTCAACTGCTTTGTCAGGACAGGAAAGAATTTGGTTCCTGGTATACGATCCTTCTGAACAAAGGAAGGTAGATTTGCATGTAGGAGAATTTGAAACGGCTGCAATAAAAGCTGAAAAAAAATGGAAAAGTATTTCATTAAAGCAATGCTTTCCAACTTGGATGGCTAACCATGAATACAGGGAGGATTATTTCAATAGCCCTGAATATATTGTAGATCAGTTGGAAGCGGAGTTTATACCATTTGCTATACAATTTTTGAAAGATGAATTATGTAAAATTGAACAGGATGAGAATACACTAATTGCTTTGAAAGATGTGTCTGCACTTTTCGGATTTGCACGTTTATCTGAAATACTAAAAAGTTGTGACAAGGATATCAAAGGTCGTTTGCTGATTTTTTTTCCAGGTGAGTTTGAACATAACCATTACCGCTTGCTCAATGCCAGAGATGGCTGGGACTATTTAGCAAGGCCAATAACATTATAAAATAAAATACAATGAAGAATAAAGAATTATTTACGCTGAACCCAGAGCAGGTAAACCTCAAAAACGAAGGGGTTGCAAAAATCAGAACTATAAATGAAAAAGAAGACCTCTCCATTGTAGAGTACGAATTAAAGACATTTGTTTGCGAAGGTGAATACCATGAGGGTTTGAGGAAAATGCTCCAAACTTATCTTACCTATTTGAAGGATGGAAAAACTGATTTGCCGGCATTTTGGGTAAGTGGTTTTTATGGTAGTGGTAAATCACATTTGGTAAAAATGGCCAGTTACCTGTGGAATGATTTTGAATTTCCAAATGGTAAAACAGCTCGAAGTATAAAGCCTTTACCGCAGGATATTAAGGACTTGTTTGTTGAAATCGACCGCAAACAGAAAATACAAGGAAAATTATCTATCGCAGGTACGTTGCGTGATTTTCCTTCAAAGGACATTCGCTATTCTTTTCTCCAAATCTTTTTAAACAGCCTTGGCTTGCCACAGCAATATCATCATTTCAAATTTGTACATTGGCTAAAGAAAGAAAATATTTATGATGGTGTACATGCAATTTTGGAAATTGGTGGTAAAAATTTAAAAACAGAAATTGAGAGAATATTTGTTTCCACTTCACTAGCAAAAGCGGTGTTGGAAATGAAGCCAGAAATGGCAGATAGTGAAGCAAAATTATTGGAACTTTTCAGAGCTCAGTTTGCAAGAGTAGAAAGTATTGGTCGTGAAGATTTCGTTAAAACAATCAGAGAGGAAATACTACCACTTTCCTTTGGCGACAAAATTCCTTGCACTATTATTATTTTGGATGAGGTACAGCAATTTATTGGGCAGGATAGCAATCTTGCTTTTGATGTACAATTGTTGGCAGAAGATCTTTGCTCTCGTTTCGATGGTAAATTCCTTTTAGCAGGTACAGGTCAAAACGCATTAACAGATACGCCCATTCTTCAAAAATTATTAGCACGTTTCAGGGTTCCTGTACAATTGACGAGCACAGATATCCAAACCGTAATTCGTAAGACAATTCTGGACAAAAAAGCAACTGCTGTTTCGCCATTGAATACCAAGCTGGATGCATCATCAGGTGAAATTTCACGTAATCTGGAGGGGACAGTTTTTGGTTATCTCACCGAAGATAAAAACACATTGGTTGCCGATTATCCCTTGCTGCCCTCTACTAGAAAATTTTGGTATAAGGTTTTACAGGTTGTTGATGTTGCAGGTACATCAGGTCAATTGCGCAATCAATTACGTTTAATTGACGACAGTTTGAAAACAATAGCTGATAAAGATTTAGGTTATGTTGTTCCTGCCGATTTTATTTTTATGCAAACTCGTGCGGACCTTATCCAAGCCGGTTTATTATTGAACGACACCAGCAATTTAATACAAGGCAAAAAAGCTAAAGGCGATGATTCAGAAACTGAAGGCAGAATATTAAGTGCCGTTTTTCTTTTAGACCAAGTAACTTCAAATATTTCAGATACCGGTATCAAATCCAATGACAATACCATTGCAGATTTGTTAATTGATAATCTGAATGTAAACTCAGATACATTCCGCTCCAAAGTAAAAGGACTGATTAAAAAATTGGTGGATGAAAAGGTGCTGATGCCAATTAACGATGAGTACAGACTGCAAACAAAAATTGGTGCAGAGTGGGAACAGGAATTTACCAAGCAATATATCAAACTCAATAATTCGGGTGATGACCAGATACTATCGTTGCGTAGAGATAAAATGGTGGCGTATTTCAAAGACAAGATGAAAGGTATTAGTGTCACACAAGGCACTTCAAAAATGGTTCGAGATTTTGAATTGTGGGACAAAGAGAGTAAACCCAACACTGAGCATAAATTGAATTTATGGATTCGGGATGGTTGGTTTGAAAATGAAACAATCGTAGAAAATGAAATTCGTGCAGCCGGAAACAATGCTCCATTGGCTTATGCTTTTGTGAAAAAATTCAGAGATCCTGAAATTAGAACGGAAATCATTAAATTCTTAGCTGCCGATTTAGCTATTAATGCAATGGGCTTACCCACTACTCCGGAAGGTGAACAAGCAAAAAAAAGTATGGAAACCCGTCAATCGCTAGCTAAAACAGCTATTCAGGAATTGATTGAAAAAATCTGTAATGAAACAACCATATTTTTAGCAGGTGGTAACAAAGTTCAGATAGGAGTTTTAAAAGAAAACATTCAAGAAGCCCTGAATTGTATTGCCGACCGTCAGTTTTTTGAATTTAAAAGCAAAGCTGATTATCTAAACTGGGGTCAGGCTTTAAACAGGGCTTTGGCTGGTAATCCTGATGCGTTAAATGCTATCAACTATACAGGTGATATAGACAAACATCCTGTTGCTTCCGAAATCCTACGTTTAATCGGTAATGGCTCTAAAAGTGGTAAAGATATTCGTAATGAATTTATGAAAGCACCTTATGGTTGGTCACAGGATGCTGTAGATGCAATGTTGATTGTGCTTAAAAATATGCAACATATTTCTACCAATGAAACAGATTTGAAAGTGGCTAAGATTAACCAGGCGACTTTCAAAAGAGAGATAATTGTACTTTCCGCTAAAGATAAAATTTCAATTAAAAAATTATTTCAAGATGCCGGTATAAGCTGCCCACCCAACCATGAAATATTTCCATATTCAAACGAGTATATCGATAAATTAATAACCCTTGCCGCATCGGTGAGTGGAGATGCCCCAAAACCAAAACCTATTGATACGCAATTTATCAAAGAAATTGATAATCTTGATGGGAATGAGCGTTTGCTAGAAATTTTAAGGAATAAGGAAGAACTGAATACAAAATTTAAGGATTGGTCAGCGAAATTGAATGTTTTGCGCAATAGGGAACCCAATTGGAATTTATTGCTTGATCTTGTCGTACATGCACCCGATAATTCAGATTTTGAAACGCTTAAAAACGAAACTAACGCAATTAAGACCGATAGGCTCATCTTTCATGAACCAGATTCCATAATGCCTATTCTCACTTCACTTACGGAAAAGTTGCTAGCTGTTCTTAACAATTCCAAAGAAAAATATATTTCCCGCTACGATGCGCTGATGGCAAATCTGCAGCAGAATGATTATTTTAAAAAATTGAGTCCTGAGCAAAAGCATAGTATGCTGTACAAGCATCAGCTGCTGGCAAAGCCGGAAATCAAACAGACAGATGCTAAAGCATTACTCATCCAGCTCGATAAGTCTAGTCTCTATAATTGGGATACCAAAATAGCTGCTTTGCCCGGTCAATTTCAATCGGCTTTGGAAGATGCTATTTTATTGGCTGCTCCGCAGGCAAAAACATACAGCCTTCCTCGTAAAACCATCAGCAATCAGGCGGAGATAGATAGCTATGTGGCAGAATTGAAAACAGCATTAGAAACCTTATTGAAAGA
>CAMDAB010000232.1 GCA_945888475.1 Saprospira grandis DSM 2844
CTGTTTTCTGTGATATAGTCGGCTTCCTCAGGAAGTATAGTAATTAAATTTTTGTTTAAATTAGTGTAGACATAGCCATAGTTCAAGGACTCGTTAGTATAATGCTTTTGTTCTGGCATACGTAAAATTCTGCCCATAGTTTGTACTGTGAATCTTTCATTGCGCATTTCACGATAAATCAACAAAACTGAGGCTCGTGGACAATCCCAACCTAGCGCTATTGCTTGTTTAAACAATAAGACTTCAACCATATTGTCAGGTTTTGAAATATCCTCCAGATTTGTTTTTTCACCGCTTAACCAAACTGCTAATCTGCCATTCTGTTCAGTTATTCCATTTACTTCTAAATAAGCTACAGCTGTATCTCTAATCCGAGTATCATCTGCTGATATTTTAGCTGTATCAGAAGGAAGTTGTATTAGCAAAAGTGGTCGAACGTTGGAATTTACTGCTTCATACAATTTCTCAAGTTCCGTTCTTTTGTCTAATGCTTTTTGAAGTAGTACTAAATCTGCATCTCTACCAGCCTGCTCATCTGCTCTAACTGCTAGGTTTAAGTGCACGCCTTTTTTTATCATTTGTGCTTTAACAACATCTTCTCTTGAAATCATAACTCGACTTTGTGAACGTAAACTTTTATCCGTTAACGTGGCAGATACACGTAATTCAATTTTAGGTCGGATTCTTTGTAAAATCATTTCTGCTTTTTCAGCTGTTTTGCCACCTGCCATTAAATGTTCTTCGTCAATGATCACAACAATCTGGGTATCGTTTAGTAATGTTTGATTGATGATGTTATAAAAGCTTTTACCATCTTCGCCTTCTCTCATAAACAAGGTGTCGTCTCTATTGATAGTCTGCCAGTTTAAAAATAGCATTTCATTAGGCTTTAAACAACCCTCAGAAATATCTTCAATACTAATTGTTCGGATATCACGAGTTTCACTATAAAAATGTGATAGACTGGCATAGCTTTGTAAGTGCAAAGTATTAGGTGCAACCCAAATGTACGTTACATCTCTATTGGCGATTTCAAAATGAGTAGGGAGTTCATTAACAATATCTCTCAATAAACAGGCCATGGTCACTGTTTTACCTGAGCCAGTAGGAGCCTGAAACGCCAAGATGTGGCGATAAAAATCTTTATTCAGCAAGTTGAAAAAGTGACCTTTCAATTGCTTTAATGCTTCGTCTCTATAATGTAATTGAAGTAATTTCATTGAATGTTTTTTTTAAATAAGAATAACTGCTCTCAATTTTCGTTTGATGGTGTTTCTGAAACATCTTCCATCAATCTAACAGTTTTCATTTTCGTTGGCAATACGTTTTGATAGGCTTTATAAATGGCATCAGGCAAGGCACAAAGGGTTACCTTATCTAAAACCTCTAAAAAGTCTTCGGTATAAGGATCACTACCCATTGAGAAAACATAAACCTTAATTTCTTTGGCATGCATACCTCTTATTAACTCAACTGCATCGGGAATAATGTGGTCATCAAATAATATGAGCAGCGTAACCCTTGCATTAGCAAACAGCTTTGCTTGCTTTATTTTTATTTTTTGCTCAGCATAGCAGTCTTCTTTAATACACAATAGTTCGGTAGCTAATTGAGTTAGTTCCCTTTTGTTTTTGAGTGAAGTTTCTCTGCTTACAAACTCACTTTTGTAGTACCGTAAATTGTTATGGGCTAACCCCTCTAAAGAAAAACCTTTGGCATTGGAATAACCTAGTATTACTCTTTTGTTGCGTTCGTATGTAACTTCTTCACAAATATTATTTTCGTTGTTCGTTATTAAAATACATTGGCGGTTACCACCATCTGCGGCATTAAGTTGCATTGTCGCGTGTAGAGTGGTACCGGAACCAGCAAAAAAGTCCAAAATAACTGAGTTTGAGGTTGACCCGCTTGTGATTATTTGCTTAATATATTCAGTTGCTTTTGGTTGTGGGAAATCATTTTTATTAAAGCCTGGAAAAATATCACCAAACGTGGCTTGGCCACGTTCCGTAAAAAAAGATGAGTCATTCCATATGGTAAATAATTTCTTTTTCACAACTGCCCCTTCTTCTGAATGCGAGTAGGACTTCCTGTATATCTTCCATTCACCTTTTTTTTCTTGCCCAATAAGAAGATGATTGTCCTTTTTAAATAATTCTTTACCCCAAGTCCAACATCCTTCGAAACCATCATTCCATAGCGGTTCAACTTTTTTTGTATAGATTTCATCTTGAGCCAATGAAACTTTAAAACTGGCAGGGTCTACATAAATTGAATAGAATAAATTCGGCCGATTAGTTTTATTGAATTCTCTATGTGTATTTCTTAGTTCAAGTAATCTATATCTCCCAATATGATCTTTGAGCTTGTATCCTGCATTTACATCTTCATCATCTTTATTAACAGAAAAATGCCCTGGCTCTAACTTAGACTTACTATATATTAAGCAATATTCGTGGCTTGTATTAAAATATTTATCCTGACTTCTACCTTTTGGATTACATAACAAAGTTATTTGTGTTATAAAATTGGTTTGGCCAAAAACATCATTACACAATAACTTTAATTCCGCGACCTCGTTTTCGTCAATAGAAATAAAAATTACACCCGTTTCGGACAATAGTCTTTTTGCTAAATTTAACCGTTTATTCATCATGGTTAGCCATTTACTATGTCTATAACTATCATCTCTTTCTACGAATATGTCATTATACTTAAAATCCTTATTGCCTGTATTATAAGGAGGATCAATGTAGATTAATTCAATTTTATTTTCGTGCGTAAAGGTGAGGGCAGCAAGGGCATGTAAGTTATCTCCTTCGATTAAAATGTGATTGGGGTGTTCTTCTCCATTTACAATGGCTTTATCTTTTACTTCCTTTAATACCGGCAGATTTTCACGTAATTGTTCTTCAACCTCTTCGGGTTTATCTTCCCACACCAAGCCGTATTTCTTTTTAGTGTTTACTAAATTTATTAAATAGGCTCTTTCATCCTGGCTTAAACCATCAAGGGCTTTTACTTTTTGTATGAGGTCTGTTTTGTTCATAATTAATGATTAAAGAATGGTTAACTGATCGCCATTTTCGTTTGTTGGTATTTCTGAAACATCTTCCATCAATGTAACAGTTTTCATTTTCGTTGGCAATACGTTTTGATAAGCTTTGTAAATGGCATCAGGCAGCGCACAAAGTGTTACTTTGCCTAAAACTGCCGAAAAGTCTTCAGTATAAGGATCACTACCCATTGAAAAAACATATACCTTAATTTCTTTCCCATCCATACCTTTTATTAATTCAACAGCATCGGGAATAATGTTGTCATCAAATAATATGAGCAGCGTAACCCTTGCATTAGCAAACAGCTTTGCTTGATTTATTTTTATTTCCTTCTCGGTGTAGCAGTCTTCCTTTATACAAAGTAGTTCGGTAGCTAATTGAGTGAGTTCTCTTTTGTTTTTAAGTGAAGTTTCTCTCCTTACAAACTCACTTTGGTAGTAGCGTAAATTGTTCTTGGATAACCCTTCTACTGCAATGCCTTTAGCATTGGTATAACCTTCTATTACTCTTTTGTTACGTTCGTAGGTTACTTCTTCGCAAATATTATTTTCGTTATTAGTTACTAAAATACATTGGCGATTCCCTTCATCTTCAGCATTAAGCTGCATTGTGGCGTGAAGCGTTGTTCCAGAACCTGCAAAGAAATCGAGAATTGTAGCATTTGGTCGAGTATCATAATTGATGATTTTCTTTATCAATTTAGAAGGTTTAGGCGTTTCAAATGCTCTATTTGTTAAGTCTAAATCTTTTAGTTCATTTTTTCCATCTTGGGTATGCCCAACATCTTGATATTTCCAAATAGTTTGAGGTACAGTTCCTTGTTTTACTTCGTTCAAATATCTTTTTGCTTGTGGTGCACCTTTACCATCTTTTCCCCAATAAATTCTGTTTTCCTCAATCATTCTTTGGAAAGTATCTTTGCTATATCGCCAACAACTTCCTTGTGCTGGTAAATATTCTTTTCCTGTATTTGGATTTACCACTGGAAAAACACCAGATTTATTAAAGGTTTTGACCAAAACATTATCCATTCGATATAAGCCTCTTCCATTATTATCATCATGTTTGTATGGCAGGTTTTGAGCATCATTTCTTTCATCTAATTTTCTTACCCAATCACCTTTTTTATAGACTAAAATAAAATCATGCGCAGCACTAAAATATTTTGCATCGTTTCTCGGAGCGTAGTTTTTCTCCCAAATGATATTATCAATAAAGTTTTCTTCTCTAAACACCTCATCGCAAAGCATTTTGAGTTGTGCATGTTCGTTGTCGTCAATGGAGATAAAAACTACGCCTTTTTCGCTCAATAGTCGTTTGGCAATTCGTAGACGTTTGTCCATAAAGCTCAGCCATTTTGAGTGGCGATAAGAGTCTTCTTTATCAACAAAACTATCGTTGTATTTAAAATCCTTATTACCCGTGTTATATGGAGGGTCAATATATATAACATCAATCTTCCCTTCGTGAGAAAAAGCTAGAGCAGTTAAAGCATGTAAATTATCGCCTTCTATTAAAATATGGTTAGGATAATCTTCACCATTTACAATGACTTTTTCTTTTACTTCCTTTAATACCGGCAGGTTCTCAAGCAATTGTTCTTCTACATCTTCGGGTTTATCTTCCCACACCAAACCGTATTTCTTCTTGGTATTAACCAAGTTTATCAGATATGCGCGTTCGTCTTGCGAAAGGCCTTCTAATGCCTTTACTTTTTGTATCAGATCTGTTTTGTTCATTCTGTTTCGTTTTCAGTTTCTATATCTAAAGCATCCAATGCTACATCGGTCAGCAAGTTTTGTGTTTCCGCTGCTGGTAATGATTCCACGTTTCGCAACTGACGTTGTATGGCTCGTGTTCGGGTACCCACGACATCATCTAATTGTCCTAAGCCAGTTTGTATATTCTTTTGAGCTTTTTCCAACAAGCCTCCAAATTTTTC
>CAMDAB010000233.1 GCA_945888475.1 Saprospira grandis DSM 2844
ACAAAATTTCTCGATTTTTCGGTTCCGATGCTGTCTCTTTTCGATTTTTTCATTTTGCCTTCCACGCGCATATTCAGGCTGTAATTGAGCTGTGCCTGCTGTCCGCTGCCTGGCACCACATCGAAACGTGCATAGCGGTTGAAAACATCAGGATAGCGCGTATCGGTCTGCACATCTGCATAATAGCCCCAAAAATCTTTGCTAAAATCAGGGCGCCATGACATGCCAACATTGGGGCGTAATACGGCTCTAACTTTTTGCAAACGTCCAATATTGTAAGTCCCTGTGGCAAAAATCTGGGTATTGATGCTTAGCCCGGCGCTAAAATCACGCACGGCACTGAATCCATAATCTCTGACGTTCTCTACTTTTCCATAAGTGCTGTCAAAACTGATTGACTGAATCTGACCTGTTTCAGAATCAAAACTGGTATCGGCAACAACGAGCAGCGTAGGGTCGAAGTTCTGTTCATTGGCATAAAAGTACCAATACTCCCTATAACTGATGTTAGGTTGCACATTGATATGTTTCAAAACTTTGAATGACATATTCAGATTTGGCGAATGCACAACACTGTATTTAGCCTCTTTCATGGCATTAACTAATCCATCGGGTTGAAAAAGCAGTGAATCAATAATTTGAAACTGATTGTTGGCGCTAACATTGTAACTAAGCCCAATTCTTTCGTACCAACGGTCCTGCCCTATCGGATTCTTCCGTTTGAAAGGAAAAATCTGATTCATCGTAAGTGTTGTTTTGGGCAGCGTAATGGTCATAATTCTATTCGACGTATTCTGCGAATGCGAGGCGCCCAAGGCCAGCGAAAATGGTGTTCCAATAAATCGCTTAGACCATGAAATATTCGATTGTAGCGTCGATTGCAGGGCCGTATTTGCAGTGGTCGTTGTATTTCTGTAAAAATTGGAAGTACCAAAATTCACTGAGGCCGAGAAATTCTGGCTTGGATGCGCCTTGGGCGATTGTGTATGTGTCCATCTAAGGTTAAAATCCTGAGAACGGCTGTAGTCTGGTGTGCCGCGCTCATCAATTTTGGTGATGGCATATCCAACTGAGAATGAACCATTAGATTTGTACAGCTTATTGTAATTTGAAGTGGCATTAACCCTGAAAGTTCCTCTGGTATAAAAATCACCCGTAATGGCCAAATCGATATGCTCACTGATTCCCAAATAATAGCCAATTCCCCTGATGCCCGGCCCCCAGACAGGAGAGAAATCGAAATTTGTACTCATAATCAAGCCCGAACGTCTTGTTTTGGTTATCGGAAAAAAACCGAAAGGCAAGACTAGTGGAGTTGGGGTACCCATTATTTCGAGGTAAGAAGGACCAACAATGATCAACTTATTTGGTATCACCTTGGCTTTGGATGTTCTTATACCAAAATGCGGTTGTCGGTGATTACAGGTTGTGTAGGTACATCCACCTGAGTATATAATATCGTCTTTAATCAGTGAGTCTTTGCTAATAAACTTGGTCTCCTTCGACAGGAAATAACCGTCGCCCTGTTCGGTACTTGCATCATAGACCTTACCTTTTTTGCTTCGGAAATTATATTCTATTTTACGTGCATCGAATTTTTGATTGCCATCGCTAAAATAAGGTTCCTCTTTTCTTCTTCCCAAACTGTCTGTTATCCCTTCGGCTTTTGCAGTATAAGTATTAAAATCCAATTCGATATATCCAGCTTTTATTTCATAATTTTCATAAACAACTTCTGCGGTTCCGTATAGAAATATTTTTTTCTGAATAAAGTCATAAATCATCGAATCCTTGGCATTGTATTGCAAAGGAGCTTTGAGTGAATCGGGCGAGAGCTGTATTATTTTATCATTTTTTACAATTAATACAGAATCAATAGGCGCAATGCTGTCAGACTTAACAATTAGCGAATCGGCAGGAATACTATCAGTTTTAGCTGCTAAAGAATCTGGTGATACTTTATTGGATTTTGATATTTTTTTGGGTGGGATGGAATCGTTTTTGCTGATCGAAGTTGAATCTGGAGGCAAAGATTTCCTTTCTTTTTCCAAATCCGTGGCTACTTTAGCTTGTTGGACACTATCTTTTTTGATACGGCGCTCCATTCGGGCCTGTGCTGTGTTATAGGGATAGCGGCAGCTACCCAGCATGAGTAAACACACTGAAAAAATTAAAAAAAACAGACTAGTCAGCGTTTTGCTTTTCATAAAATTTCAAAACTGCCTAAATTAGATTTTGGTCAATTGCAAAGGCGAAAATAGGCTATTTTCATGAAGTTGAATAAGACTTTTTATATTTTAGCTTTTATTTGGCTGTCAAATCATTAAATTTGCCCTGAACTTAACGTAAGAGCGCTTATTTGTAATCAAAACGTTTTTGATTAGTCAAGTGGTTAAAAAAAATAAAACAGCGTGAATTTTCAAAATATTTTTGCCTTACTTATCTTAGTTTGTTTGCCCTTTTACGCTCAGATGGAGACGCAGAAGGCTTCTTACAATAGTGCAAAAATAAAAACCATTGTAATCGATGCGGGTCATGGCGGAAAAGACTGCGGCTCAATTGGTGCAGTTACTCAGGAAAAAGTGGTTACGCTGAAAATTGCACTCCTATTAGGAAAGTACATTAAGGAAAATATGCCCGATGTAAAGGTGATTTATACCCGCACATCAGATAAATTCATACCGCTTTTTGAGCGTGCCGAAATTGCAAACCGCAATCAGGCAGATGTTTTCATATCGATACATTGCAATTCCCTGCCAGCAAAAAAGAACAATATTAAAGGAACCGAAACTTACGTAATGGGTCTTCACAGCAGTGAGGAAAACCTTTCGGTTGCTAAAAGAGAAAACGAGGTGATTTTGCTCGAAGACAATTATAGCAAACATTATCAGGGATATAATCCTAATTCACCCGAAGCACATATCATGTTGTCGATGTACCGCAATGCCTATCTAGATCAAAGTATTCTTTTGGCCGAAAAAGTAGAGCATCAGTTCAAAGAAAAGGTTAAACGAATCAGCCGAGGCGTAAAGCAGGCAGGATTTGTAGTGTTAAAAGCTACAGCTATGCCGGCAGTTTTGGTAGAAACCGGATTTTTGAGCAATAAGGAAGAAGAAGCCTATTTGAATTCTGAAAAAGGTCAGGCCTATCTTGCCTCTGCCATTTATCGTGCATTTCGCGAATACAAGAATATTGTGGAAAAATCTCCCAAGCATACCAACCTGACAGAAAGAGCAATTACAACATCCGCCATCCAGAAAAAAGAAATTTATTACAAAGTACTACTCAGTTCTTCGACAATAAAATTAAATACTTCAACCCCGGCCTGGAAAATTGTAAAAGGACTGGAAACTGTTCAGGTAAAAAATGGCTATCAATATCTTAGCGAAAAATGCAGCAATTATAAGATTGCCCTTGAAAGACAGGCTTTTTATCGCAAAAATGGTTTTCCAGATGCAGGAATCATTGCCTTCAAAGCTAATGAGCGGATTAGCCTCGCAGCGGCCAAAGAAATAAGCGGTGAAAAATAATCCGATACAATCAGAGGCACAAAAGTTTAGCACATTCAAAAATCCTTTTTATATTTGAACCGCAATTGACAAATCTTGTTAAATTGCCAACATTGTGACCAAAACATCCAAAACAATCATACATCATTTCCCATGGCAGAAATTGTAAGAATGCCCGCACTGAGCGACACTATGACAGAAGGAACGCTCGTAGCCTGGCACAAAAATGTCGGAGATAAAATTAAATCCGGCGACCTATTGGCAGAAATCGAAACCGATAAAGCGGTTATGGAATTTCAAAGCCCCTTTGACGGCATATTATTGCATATCGGAATTGAAGCCGGAAATGCAGTACCTGTAAATGATATCATTGCGATAGTTGGCAAGGCTGGCGAAGATGTCAATGCAATTTTGTCGGGCGCAGGCAGCAGCAGTGCAACTGCAAAAACAGAAACGCCCGCCAAAGAAGTTATTGAAACAATCACTGCTCCACTAAATCAACCGGTCCATAATACAGCTGTCTCAGATGAAGAGGGTCGTGTTAAAGCTTCTCCCCTAGCTAAGGCTATGGCCAAAGAGGAAGGTGTAGACTTGAGTAAAGTGTCGGGCAGCGGCGATGATGGCCGTATTGTTAAAAAAGATGTGGAATCATTCATCGAAAGCAGTAAAACTGTCGTTACCGAAACTAAAACAGCTAGCGTACAATCAACTGTAACCGAAGACGCATACGAAGACGTTTCGCTCACACAGATGCGCAAAACAATTGCCCGTCGTTTGGGCGAAAGTATGTTCACTGCACCTCATTTCTATCTCACAATGGAAATTTGCATGGACAAGCTGATTGAAACACGCAAGCAATTGAAAAAATTGTCTGAAGATTCTATCTCCTTCAACGATTTTATCATCAAAGCCTGTGCTAAAGCTTTGCAAAAAAATCCTGGTATCAATGCTTCATGGCTAGGTGACAGAATCCGTTACTACAAATATGTAAACATTGGTGTTGCTGTAGCAATGGAAGAAGGCCTTGTGGTACCTGTTGTAAAAAATGCCGATATTAAATCTTTGTCACAAATTTCCAATGAGGTAATAAAGCTGGCAGAAGCCGCGCGTGAACGCAAACTACAACCGCAGGAAATGACAGGCAATACCTTTACAATCTCCAATCTTGGCATGTTTGGCATCGATGAATTTACTGCTATTATCAATCCGCCTGATGCTTGTATTCTTGCGGTAGGAAGCATCTCAAAAAGATTGGTACTTGAAAATGAGCAGGTAAAAGAAACCAATATCATGAAGGTAACCCTCTCTTGCGATCATCGTGTTGTGGATGGGGCAATCGGTGCTAGATTTCTCAAATCTTTGAAAGACACACTTGAAGAACCACTCAGATTGATTATCTGATAAATAAATATATTTTTAGGCTAGGGGTATGCTGCGAGGCATGCTCCTTTTTTT
>CAMDAB010000234.1 GCA_945888475.1 Saprospira grandis DSM 2844
CTGACCTGAACAGAGAAAAAACCAATAATTGCCACAATTGGAATCAAAACGCTAAAGAATGTAAGTACTGTTCCAATTGCCTGAATTTTGATAAAACGGTCGTAAAATTGTTGAATTGGCAATACAATGATGCTCAGTAAGGCTGCAAATACAAATGGTATAATAAAAAATTTTCCGATATACAGGATATAAGTTCCTATCAGTGCAACGATCAGGAAATAAGCAATGTATTGTATGGATAAGTTTTTTTTGGGCATAGTTCTTATTAAGTCAGAAGTTAGAATCCCGATAGCCCCGATAGCTATCGGGGGGAAGAAGTCAGAAGTCAGAAGTCAGTCTCGTCTGTCGGACGAGAAGAAATTAGAAAAATAATTTACAAAACAGATACCATTGAAAATTTAATCAGGAATAATGTATGAGTTACTTCGCACGCTTCACTTTAAAAGTGCTAGTCCCTAGTACCTAGCCACTCCGCACTAATACAGTGTTTACTTCGCACTGTTTTACTAATATATTTCCTCTCCAAATCTTTGCTCTTTCATCTAATCAATAATCATATCCAACCCCAACCCCAATCAAAGGAGAGAACCCCAAATTCGGATGGTACTGAACCGAACCATAAAAATTAAAAAAAACTTCTTTTGGTATCTGATAACGGTAGCCTACTGTCGGCATCATAAATGGAACCACTTGAAAGCCCTCGGCCAGGGAATATCCTAGTACAAAACGGCAACCCAAGGACGATTCGAAAAAATGTCCATTTTTTCCAATAGCATAAACCAGTTGTAGCGGCATCCCAAAAGAAACAAGTTTACCGAAATTATTACGCATAAAGCCAACGCCTCCGCCTGTTTTTAACGATAAAAACTGCTGTGGACGCTGCCAAAGTGCATATTGAGTATCAAAAAAAAGAAAAGTATTTTGAGATTTACCTATCCCAAAAGTAGATGAAATCTCTAAAGAAAAAATTCGGGCAGGATGATAACTCTCGAAAAATTTGTGGCTACTGTTTAACTGCGCCTTTACCCCGGGTAAAAACAGCAATAATAAGAGTAAAGAAAGTATAATATTTCTCAAAAGAATTTTTTTATTAAAAAACAGACCTAAGCCAGGATATGTTTAGTGATTTAAAAATACTGTTATCTTTGTAAGCTTACAAATTATATGTCTTTTATTTTTGGCAAATGCCGAATTGATTCATTAAATCAGCATTATTATGTCTTCAGGCGATTTTTTTCAGGATGTTTTTGAAATAGTCAGACTTATTCCCAACGGCCGTGTGAGTACCTATGGAGCTATTGCCAATGCGCTGGGTAAAATTGGAGCGGCAAGACAAGTAGGTTATGCCCTCAATAATTGTCCCTCCGATGTTCCCGCGCACAGAGTTTTGAACCGAAAAGGCGTATTGAGCGGAAAGCATTTCTTTGGCGAAGAACGCATGAAAGAACTTTTGGAATTAGAGGGTTTAAAAGTTGAAAATGATGTGCTTGTAAATTTTGAAAAATATTTTTGGGACCCCTCTAATGAACTGTAACGCAAGAATAATTTAGAATATAAATCTGATTTGAAAACTTTTTTCTTGATTTTATTATGGATTTACTTATTTATTCATAATTTCGTTGCGCAATTTCTGTAATTTACCTTTTAAAGAAGGAAAATTTAGATTTAAAGAATTTGATTGATTTTTGGTGATTATTGGTCTGTAATTTTAGGATTGCAGGCCTTTTTATCTTTTATTTCCCACTATTTTTAACTATCTTTGTAAAAAGAAAATTATGGGTAGAATAATGGCCTTGGATTTTGGATCAAAACGATGTGGATTGGCTGTTACTGATCCGTTACAAATAATTGCAACACCCCTCACAACAGTTGAAACTGCAAAGTTGCAGGATTTTTTTGATGAATATTTGAAAAATGAAACGGTCGATTGCCTAGTGATTGGAGAGCCTATCAGAAATGATGGTACACCCACACAACTCGAGGAAAAAATTCAAAAATTTATCGAGTCATTTCAAAAAAAACACAGCACTATTAAAATCGCCCGCCAAAATGAGGCCTATACTTCACAAATGGCTACTGAAGCTATCAGATTTTCTGTAAAAAGCCGCAAAAAAAGACAGGATAAATCATTGATCGACAAAGTAAGTGCCTTTATTATTTTGCAGGATTATATGGGATGGAGTTGATTCCCATTATTTAAACTAAAATTGAATCACTTATAAATTGTATTTGAAACATAATGAAACTTCCAATTTATGCATACGGACATCCAGTCTTGAGAAAAAAATGTGAAGCGGTGGAGCAAAATTTACCCGAACTGAATGCATTTATCGAAGACATGTGGGAGACGATGTATCACACCAGAGGTATCGGTTTGGCTGCCCCACAGGTTGGTAAGGCCCTGCGTATTTTTGTAGCTGATACCGAGCAGCTAAATGATGATGAAGACGATAAGGATAATTTTATCGGAATCAAAAAAGTATTTATCAATCCAGTTAAAGTTAAAGAAGCTGGTGAGCCCTGGAATTATGAGGAGGGTTGCCTTAGTATTCCCGAGATCAGAGGTAAAGTAAGTCGTCCGCCACAAATTCGTTTAACTTATTTCGACGAAAATTTTGTACAACACGATGATGTTTTTGATGGGATGAATGCTCGCGTAATTCAGCATGAATATGATCATATCGAGGGTCTTTTATTTACCGATCATCTCTCTGCGCTAAAAAAACAGCTGATTAAAACCAAGATGGAAAAAATTAGAAAGGGAGAAATTAAACCAAAATATAAAATGGTATTTGGGCCTAAATAATTTAAAATGTCATTGAAAATGAGCAAACTAGTATTTAATATATTTTTAATCGCCTTATTTTTTGCCCTGACAGCTTTTAGTCCTGTGGGTCTGAACAAACCTCCTTTAAAACTAGCCTTACTGAAATACAACGGTGGCGGAGATTGGTATGCAAACCCTACAGCATTACCAAATCTGGCAAAATATTGTAACGAAAAATTAAAAACAAATTTCGATTTGGTTTATGCCACAGTTGATGTTGGCAGTGTTGAAATTTTCGATTATTCCTTTGTACATATGACCGGGCACGGAAATGTGGTTTTCTCTCCGACCGAAGCCGAAAATCTGAGGCTCTACCTTCAATCGGGTGGTTTTTTGCACATCGATGACAATTATGGGATGGATCCCTTTGTAAGACCCGCCATGAAAATGGTTTTTCCCGAATTGGAATTTGTTGAATTACCTTTCGGGCACGAAATTTACCACAGTGCCTATGATTTCAAAAGCGGATTACCCAAAATTCATAAGCATGATGACAAGCCTGCACAGGGTTTCGGACTTGTTTGGGAGGGTAGGGTAGTATGCTACTATTCCTATGAAACCGACCTTGGTGACGGATGGGAAGACCAGGATGTACACAACGATCCGGAGGAAAAACGCCAGGAAGCTTTAAAAATGGGCGCTAATATTGTTCAGTATGCTTATGAATATTAAGCTTCCATAAGTTTAACTTACAAAATATCTCTTTTGAGTCGGGCAGTTTTCGAATAATTACCCATAAAACTTTTGCCGGTCAAGCCAAAATCGGCAACGGCCAGGAAAACAAGATCTTCAGTTCCAAGATTTACAGACTGATGAACACACCAGCGAGGTATCAGGGCAAAATCACCCGGACCAACTTCGTTTTCATAATTATCTACAATGACCTTTCCATGGCCTTTGAGAAAGATGAAGATCGTTTCGTGTGCATGGCGGTGCATTTCATTGGCTTTACCTGGTTTCACAGTTACAATTCTGGGATCAAGCACTTCGAGTTTGAAGGGTAGTAAATTTACATTAAAATCGATACCCAATTCATCCACTTTATTCTCATAAAGTCCGGTCAAATTACGATCGTTGAGGCTCGAAACTAATTCCTTTTTGTCCTCAACCTGAGTGAGTGTTTTTTGTGTGTTGATTTTTTCCAGAAGACTGCTAACCCTTTTTAATTGTAGGTCACCAAAAATTCTTCCGATCAGCTCCTCAAATGTTTCACTCCATTGCGGATCAGTATTGGGTTGTTTTACCCAGCTAACAAATTCTTGGAATTCAAGTTTTTGTTGTTCTGATTGTGAAGCATACAAAAGTAGTGCTGCTATGGATGGCCTTAACTGACTTAAGTCAACTGTTGAAATTGAATTAATATTTTTTTGGGCGTATTCCAGTTCTGCATTTAAACTTTCAAGTTCATCTGCGCTGATTTTTTTACCCTTGACTGACTTCTTAAAAAGCTCTTTCATAAATTATGTATTTTGAAGTTGAGCGTCCAAAATCTTGGCTCTTGCATACATATCATCCCAATAGGCTGCCCTCAAATTTAAGGCTTTCAACATTCCTTTGCGGAGTTCCATGGCAGATTTTTCACTTTCATTGGCTAATTCTTCGGCAATTTGCAGCAAAATAAGACCGTGCTCATCATCCACCTCGGTATGGAGTGGGAAAAATACATATTCTTCCAGGCTTAGCTCAGTATGCTTTTCAATTGCCTCAATAAGGTGTTTGTAGATAAATTTTACGATTGTTTCGGTACCCAATCCAATTGCCCCTACCGCAGCGGTAGCAGAGCCGTCCTGCACCAGACTTAAAAATGACTCGCGCCAGATTTCCACTTCAATGCCATTAGGCTGTCCTCTATCTACGCCCATTGCATCCTGAAAACGTCTGAAAAGCTTTGGGTGCGCAATGCCTTGTACCCATTCTTCTTTGATGCCTAGTGCAGCAACCGATTCAATATCTTCATCGTGGAGATGGCCACTTTCCTCCGCCAGGTTATCGAGCAAATGCTCTCTGTGGGTTGGATTTTCGAGTTTTGAGATTACTGCGGTAAGATAGCGTGGAAACCATGAACTATAGGCTCCGTACTGCGCAGCAAAATCTTTCAAAATCTCTTTGTT
>CAMDAB010000235.1 GCA_945888475.1 Saprospira grandis DSM 2844
TTCTTTACCAGATAAATAATCTTCAATGATTATCCGCTTTTGTTCTTTCGACAGAAATAACCTATTTTCTATCCATTGTCCTAAAATAACTTTACTTTTTACTTTCATTTTTACACTTTTTGTGTAAACCTATTTTAGGACAAGTCAAACCAGCTTCGGAGAAGCGCAACATTCCACAATGCCGGACATCCCTTGGTTCCGTATTCGAAGGTAAAAAGTAAAGAACTAGTTAGCGATTTCAGCTTCGGAGAAGCGCAACATTCCTAGCACCGAAGGTGCGGGAAGAAACAAGCTTCGGAGAAGCGCAACATTTCACAATGCAGGACATCCCTTGGTTTAGATTTTCATTGTGGCTAAATCCATTAAAAAAATCTGATGCCCCCGAAAGCTTTCGGGGTAAGCTCAGATTTTATGTACCATTGGAGATCTTGGTTTTAACCCAGAAAATACCCGGTAGAGCCCGAAGCTTAACCTTTTCAAAAATTCCAATGCCAAATCAGGATTGATTGCTAATTAATTGTGAAAAATCGATTCCAATTTTGCAAATTTTTGACGAAATGAACTCATTTTTAATCAAAAATTGACTTTTTCAAAAAAAATGTGCAATCCGATTATTGAAAATCAATGATTTATCGTTTTTTAAGAAAAAAAATTAATGCAAAAAGCTTTTTTATAAAAAATACTCGTTGTACATTTGCATTCGCTTTTGGAAAGCCATTCCCGATTATGGCAATTCGAAAGTGCTACACTTTATTGATTAGTAAAAATTTTAAACAAAAAAATTGTGGATACACTGAGTTACAAAACGCAGTTCGAAAATAACGCGACTGTTGTACGTAAATGGTGGGTAATTGATGCCGAAGGCCAGACATTGGGTCGTATTTCGTCAAAAATTGCAATGATTCTGCGTGGCAAGAACAAAGCAGGATACACCCCCCATACCGATTGTGGCGATTATGTAGTAATCGTCAATGCCGAAAAAGTAGCTTTAACAGGCAAAAAAATGGACAAAAAAGTCTATCTTACTTACTCCGGCTATCCTGGTGGCCAGAAACAGGCGACTGCAGCTGAAGTATTGGCCAAAAAGCCGGAAATGCTTTTGGAAAATGCCATCAGAGGAATGTTGCCTAAAGGCAGATTGGGCCGTGCGATGATCAAGAAACTTCATGTTTACGCTGGAGCAGCTCATCCTCACACTGCACAAAAACCTCAAGAAATAACTTTCGATTTCAAAAAATCATAAAAGTCAAGCATAAATATGGAAATGATTAATGCGACGGGAAGAAGAAAAACTGCAGTAGCACGTGTTTACGTTCGTCAAGGCAGTGGAAACATCCAAGTAAACGGACGTGACTATAAACAATACTTTCCGGTAGTTCATGTTCAGGGCAAAGTGGTAGATCCACTCCTAACAGTTGAAGTTCAAACCCTTTACGATATCAATGTCAACGTTAAAGGTGGCGGTATCAAAGGTCAGGCCGAGGCTGTGCGTTTGGGTATCTCAAGAGCATTGGTGCGTATCAATGGCGACTTCCGCCCTGCGCTCAAAGCCAAAAAATACCTTACTCGCGACCCACGTGCCGTTGAGCGTAAAAAATACGGTAAACCAAAAGCACGCCGAAGCTTCCAATTCAGCAAACGTTAATCTTATTATTGGAAATGGCGAGTTAATTGCCATAGTATCAAAATTATTAAAAAAGATATGCAAACACCTACTTATAAAGATTTGTTGGATGCCGGCTGCCACTTCGGTCACATGAAAAGAAAGTGGAATCCTAAAATGCGTCCTTATATCTTTGTGGAGCGTAAAGGCATCCACGTTATAGACCTAAACCGCACTGTTGAGTGCCTCGAGCGTGCCGCAAATGCACTGCGCCAAATGGCTAAATCCGGCAAGAAAATTCTTTTCGTCGGTACAAAAAAACAAGCTCGTATCATTATCGAAGATGCTGCCAAAAGTGTTGGAATGCCTTTTGTATCCGACCGTTGGTTGGGTGGAATGATGACCAACTTTTCTACTATTCGCAAATCGGTACGCAAAATGCAAAACATCGAGCGTATGCTCAATGACGGCACTTTGGAGAATATCACCAAAAAAGAACGTTTAGTACTTTCTCGTAAATACGAGAAACTGCATCGTATGTTCGGCGGTATTTCACAGCTCAACAAACTGCCAAATACACTGCTTGTTGTTGACATTAGCCACGAACATCTTGCAATTGCCGAAGCTACTCGACTAGGTATTCGTACAATTGGTGTCGTCGATACAAACTCAGATCCAACAATTGTTGATTTCGCAATTCCATCAAACGATGATGCTTCAAAAGCAATTGCAATCATTATCAATTATCTTGCTGAAGCAATTCGCGAAGGTTTGGAAGAACGCAAAAATATGAAAGAAGAAGCTCCAGCAGAAGCTGAGTAAATTCTTAAGAATTCTCGATACTCCGTACAGATACTTTTGTGCGGAGTATTTAATATAATTAAACAAACAGTTAAATCAAAAACAACAATGAGCGTTAAAATTTCTGCATCAGATGTAAAAAGACTCCGTGACGAAACCGGAGCAGGTATGATGGACTGCAAAAAAGCTCTCGAAGAAGCCAATGGTGATTTCGAAGGTGCTATTGAATATCTCCGCAAATTGGGACAGAAACTGAACGATAAACGTGCCGACCGTGAAACCCTCGAAGGCGTTGTTATTGCCCTTACCTCTGCCGATAATACCAAAGGTATTGTTGTACGTATAGGTTGCGAAACAGACTTTGTAGCTAAAAACGAAGATTTTATCAACTTTGTAAAAAGCATCGCAACTGTTGCGCTCAATAATTTTCCAGCTGACAAGGAAGCTTTACTCAGCCTTAAACTTACTGACATCTCTGTAGGAGAAGCCCTAATCGAGAAAACAGGTGTTATTGGTGAAAAAATTGAGTTGAATAGCTATGGCTGTATCGAAGCAGCTTACGTAATTCCTTACATTCATATGGGTAATAAAGCCGGTGTTGCTGTTGGTTTCAATAAAAATGCAGCTGGACTTGATGCTACCGGTAAGGATATCGCTATGCAAATTGCAGCTATGCACCCAATCGCTGTAGACAAAGACCAGGTAGATTCATCTGTAGTAGAGAAAGAAATTGAAATTGCTAAAGAAATTGCCCGTAACGAAGGTAAAGCTGATGATTTGCTTGAGAAAATTGCAATGGGTAAACTCAATGCATTTTATAAAGAACGTACCCTGCTCAACCAGGAATTTGTAAAAGCCAGCAACAAAGAAACTGTGAAACAGATTCTACAGGCTTTAGATAAAGAACTGTCAGTCAGCGGATTTGTTCACTTTGCACTAGGTTAACAAAATAAAAAAGCGTTTCGAATGCCGAAACGCTTTTTTTTTGCACTATAATGAACAGCAAAATTAGATAAACCAAAAAACCAATAAATATGGCAAGTAAATATAAAAGAGTGCTGCTGAAACTAAGCGGAGAGTCGCTCATGGGTGATAAAGAATTTGGTATTGCACAACCAATGCTTTACCACTATGCCAATGAAATCAAGAAAATTGTAGATGAAGGAATAGAGATAGCCATTGTTATCGGCGGTGGTAATATATTCAGAGGACTCGACTCAAAACTATCCGGAATTGAGCGTGTAACTGGCGATTATATGGGTATGCTTGCCACTGTCATCAATGGACTTGCATTGCAAAGTGCACTCGAAAATCATGGCATTTTTACGCGACTCATTTCCGCAATTGGTATGGATAAAGTCGCAGAACCTTATATCCGCCGCAGAGCCATTCGTCACTTAGAGAAAAAACGCGTCTTGATCTTTGTAGCAGGTACTGGTAGTCCATACTTTACGACCGATTCTGCTGCAGCCTTGCGCGCCTCTGAAATTAATGCCGATGTGATTCTGAAAGGTACCCGCGTTGATGGTGTTTACACAGCCGATCCGGAAAAAGATCCGAATGCTGTTAAATTTGACAAGGTCAGCTTCGACCAGGTAATCCGCGGTGGATTGAATATTATGGACATGACCGCTTTTACCATGTGTCAGGAAAATGATATGCCAATTATCGTGTTTGATATTAACGAGCCCTCAAATCTGCTCAGAATTATCAAAGGTGAACATATAGGCACCCTGGTAGCAGGGTAAAATTATAAAAAGCGGCTTCGGTCGCTTTTTTTGTTTAATTATTATTTTTTGCTCATAATAGACCAGCATATGATTGTTGAATATAAATCACTTAATCTAATACAACAGGAGCAATTCAAAAATATTTATTTGAATGCTTTTCCTGCTAATGAACGCAGGCCAGTAGAAAATCTATTAAATGACTTAAATTCAGGAAATTATAGTATTTATCTTTACCTGGCAGAAGAGAAAGTAGAAGCCCTTGCCTGTATTTATACTCCAAAAAATCATAAATTAACCCTACTCGATTATTTTGCTGTAGTAGCCGAACAAAGAGGAAAAGGTCTTGGTGGAGTTTTTTTCCGGAACTTAATTGAGATTATCACAGGGCTTAACAAAACACTCCTTTTAGAAGTCGAAGACCCCGCTTTCGGTGATGATGCTATCCAAAAAACCAAACGGATTCAATTTTATCAGAAAAATGGGGCCGCTTTAATTACTAACTATAATTATATCTTGCCCGACCTCGATGGTATGGGACAAAAAACTCCGATGAAAATAATGATTGCGCCTGCATCAGCTATTAACAGTAAAGATCTTGAGTATTTTATTATTGATTGATTGATTGTTTGATTGATTGGTTGATTAATTGATTGATTAATTGATTGATTGATTGATGGATTGATTGATAGATTGATTGATTGATAGATTGATTGATTGATTGATTGATTGATTGATTGATTGATTGATTAATGATTGGTT
>CAMDAB010000236.1 GCA_945888475.1 Saprospira grandis DSM 2844
GGTTCTTTAACAGCAGTTCATACTGGCTTTACTAATCCGACATTTTTATGGAGCAACGGAGCGACAACTCCTACCATCACAGGTCTATCTGAAGGCACATATTATGTTACTGTAAGTGATGCCAATTGTACCAGCACGGAAATAGGATATATTATTAACGATGTTTCTTTCAACATATACTTATCGGGGATTGGTTGCCCTGCCGATACAATTTCTGCTTATATAAGCGGTGGCGGTGTCTACTCGTTTCTTTGGAGCACAGGCAGCAGCGCCATATCTCAAAACCAAATGGATTATGAAGCAACAAATGGCCCTGGTACTTATTATGTCACTGTAACCGATCTGAGCAATGGTTGTACCCAAAGCGATAGTATCTCAGTTAATACACCTATTACTGCTACTTATACCGTACAAAATGCAAGCTGTGCCGGAAACGATGGTGCTATCAACGTAACAGTAAACGGAGGCACAGGAACTTATTACTATTACTGGTCGAATGCCGGGGGAAATACCCAAGACAGAACTGGTTTAAATGCAGGTGTTTATAGCCTTTTAATTACTGACAACAATCAGTGTTTTTTCAACATTGACAGTATCTTTGTAGGCGGAGGTGGAAACCTGACTATTCAGCCAATTATCAACAGTGCAAACTGTGCCGATAGCCTTGGATCTATTTACCTAACCTATGGCGGCACACCATTCCCATTTACCTTTTTGTGGAACAATGGCGCTACAACGCATTATCAGAATAATTTAGGCATTGGCTGGCATGGTGTTACGATCACCAGTTCAAATGGATGTACCTATACCAACAACTACTACGTACCGTTAAGTCCAAGCTGCTTTGTAAGAATCGCTGGTTATGTGTACAATGTTTCTTTATCAAATACCTGTAATGCAAATGGTGCGGCAGCTGTACCTTACGCTATGGTTCGCCTGCAACCTGGCGGACAGATTGGCTTTACCAATGCTCTTGGATATTATGAATTCGGTAATCTTGCCCCAGGCAACTACTCGGTAGAATTTGTAAATAACAGCGGCACCTTCTCAGTTCTTTGCCCAACAGGAAACAGCATAGCAGTAAACAATACTGTGAGTGGCACACTTTATGGTTCTAACAACTTCTTCATTACCAGTCCGCTTTCTCAGGACCTGAGTATTAACCTCGGCCACTATAGCACGGTTACTCCAGGCTTTGGCTATTGGACGACTATACATTTCTGCAACAACGGCCAGATTCCAATGTCGGGAAATATTGTTTACAATTATGACAATGATATCGATTTTGATGCAATTTGGTCGATGAGCAGCACAGGCAATCCGGTTTTTACTGGTCACAATGCTGCAAGCAACCAACTTACTTTCAATTTCAGTAATTTACAGCCTGGTCGGTGTGGTTATATTTATGTCAATTTCAACACGCCTGTTTCCCTTCCTTTGGGTACAGTAGTTACTAATACCGTTACGATTAACCCAGTAAGCAACGATGCTACCCCGGCCAACAATACCGATACGGATGTAACAACCTGTGTAGGTTCATGGGATCCAAACGAAAAACTGGCATATCCTGTTCGTAGTGGAGATGAAAGAGCAGGTGGTAATATCTACACCAGCGATGAAATAATTGAGTACACTATCCACTTCCAGAATCTTGGTACTGCACCTGCCCGCAGAGTAGTCATCAGCGATGAATTGGATGCCAATCTGCTCATCGAAACCATCAGAAATGTACGTATGTCGCACAATGGTGTTTTGACAATTGAAAATGGCAATGAACTGGTCTTCACTTTCGACAACATCATGTTGCCTGCCGCCAGCTTCGATTATCACGGAAGTAACGGATATGTTAAATTTACGATCAACCGTCAGGCAGGTCTTCCTGTAGGCACTCAGATCAACAATGACGCAGCCATTTATTTCGATTTCAATGCTCCGGTAATTACCAACCTGAATACACTAACTATTTCTGAAGTGACCTCTGTGAGCAGCATTGAATCAAACATTGGCAACAGTACTGTTTTCCCGAATCCTTTCCAAACTAAACTGACACTCAGCTATGAATTGGCAAAGGAAAGCGAAATGACCATTGAACTTTTCGATGCAATGGGAACTCGTATCCGTAGCATTCAGTCTGCTCAGTTGGAAATGTCAGGCACTCAAATTCATGAGATCAATGTAGAAGAGCTTGCTCCTGCAGTGTACTTCCTCAGCATCTCGAGTGGTGCCGACCGCAAAATTTTCAAAGTGGTTAAAAGATAATGTGAATTAAAATGATGAATAGAATCCTCCCGCAGCAATACGGGAGGATTTTTTATTTTGTTTAAAAATGATTTTAACAAATTTTTAATAAATTATTCTAACAAAACAAAAATATTTTGGCACAGCATTTGGCTTATACCAAACAAGTGATAATTATCAGAAAATTAAAAAATATAAAACAGAAACATTATTGACTAACATTTACAATCCTAAGTACCATGAAAAGATTATTTATTTTGCTGGCTTTTGTTTTAGGTTTCAGCAACCTTTGGGCACAGGGAAAAAATGAGCGCAAATGCGCTGCCCCCATGGACGATTTTTATTTCCGCCGCGCCATGGCCAATTTTGCACATCAGCCCGATGATCTTTACCGCGACGACGATATCAGACTCTTTACTGCATCCAATTGTCTCAACACTGCACAGACTAGAAGATTGGCAGCGCTTTACGCCAATGAGCATCATCGCTACGATTATGTACTTTATGCCGCCGATTTTGTAATTGACTTTCCAAATTATATCGAAATTGCCGAACTGTTCAGAAACCCGATTGTAAAACAAAGATTGCTGAACGAACTTGGATTTCAACCCATGCACCAGGCCTGCAATATACCCGGATACACTGGTAGAATAGGCGGTCCCAGATTTGTAAGCGACCAGGAATTTGCACAGGTTTTTGAAGCTATGCGTGCAGAAAATTTCGATAAAAACAAGATCGATATTTTCAAAGCAGCGGCAGGTCCAAGACTTTTTACCGCAGTTCAGATTCGTAGCATGGCAGATTTGTTCGACTTCGACAGTCACCGACTAAATTTTGCAAAGGCAGCACTGGGCAACTGTTATGATCTTGACAATTATTACCTTGTAGCTTCAGCCTTTGAGTATGATAGCAACAAGAGAGATTTGAACCGTTATTTTGCCGCCAATGTCAGTCAATTTGTTTGGGATGGTCCAGGATGGGGCTGGCATGAAATTCCAAATCCAAACCAATTCCCGATAGCAGGTTATACTGGCCGACTTGGAAACCAACTGCCTATGAGCAACACTGAATTTAATATGCTGATGACTGAACTTCGTAAAGAAAATTTCGACAACGGAAAAATCGATATAATAAAAGTTGCAAGCAACAATAGAGGTTTCACGTCTGCACAGGTTCTCGAAATTGCCGAGTTGTTCGACTTCGACAGCAGCAGATATGACTTTGCAGAGTGGGCTTATGGCAAAACCTACGATTATGATAATTTTTACACTGTTGCATCCGTATTTGGATACAATAATTATAAAAGAGATTTATTGGAATTGATTGCCTGATCTAATTTACAATGTCAAATTGTCTAAGAGTATCTTTTCACAGGTACTCTTTTTATTTTTATAAAGAGTCCAATTTAAATTCCTAACAAAAGTTGTTGAAATCGTTCTAAATTTGCGTTTTAAATTGCTTTATAAGATTTATGACAGTCCAACCTGAATCAATCATTCTCGAAATTCAATATTTTGCTCCCGTTCAGTATTACTGCAAACTGCTTTCATTCGAAAAAGTAATTATTGAAGACAGTGAACATTATTCAAAAGGCTCCTTTCGAAACCGCTGCATCATAGCTATGTCCAATGGTGTTCATGGACTAAGCATCCCTTTAGCCAGTGGCAAAAATCAACAGGCCGACATTAGAGATGTGCGACCCGATAATGGTCAGCCCTGGCAAAAAAATCATTTTCGCAGTATAAGAACAGCCTACGGTTCTGCGCCTTTTTTCGAACATTACGAGGACAGATTGCTAAGATTATTTGAAAAAAAATACGAATTCCTTTTCGACCTTTGCCTCGATGTTCAAAGTGAAATTTGTAGCATGCTCAAACTTAAAATTGAACCTGTTTTCAGTAATGAATACAAAAAATCATACGCTGAAGAAAAGAATTTACTCGACTTTAGAAATAAATTAAGTCCCAAAAGTTGTTTCGACCAATCCTGGGACGCCAATTTTTTACCTGCAAGATATTCGCAGGTATTTGAAGATAAAAATGCTTTTTTGTCTAATTTGAGTGTACTAGACCTGCTGCTATGTGCGGGGCCTGAAGCAAAATATTATTTAAACAAATCCATCGTTAAACCCTAACATCATGAAGATATTTTTGCCTTTGTTCTTAATTGGCTTTGTATGTTTTTCCTGTAGTCGACCTCAAAGCGGAAGCATCAAACACAGCCTCTGCGAGTACGATTTACTTAATGCCGAAGATGCAAAAAAAGCAGTAAGCCGCGATACGGTTGATGCATATTTCGACAAGGTAAATATTTTGGAAATGAGCATTATGCTTCAGATGGAATCACCCTCGGGAGAGCGAACCGATGTAATGAAAAAATACAAAGAACTACTTCAGAATGATGTTCAGGATTTTAGCGAAGCAGAAAAAAAGCTATTAATCTCTACATTCAATAAGGCACTGGACCTTTGCAGCAGCATTGACAAAAACCTTAAATTACCTAAAATTCAGCTTATTAAAACAAAGGGAACTTATTATGGCGCCGGGGTTTATTACACCCGTGAGAATTGTATTATTATTCCTGAGGGACAAATAAATGCTGAGAACAAATCTTTATTAAGAACGCTTATTCACGAAATTTC
>CAMDAB010000237.1 GCA_945888475.1 Saprospira grandis DSM 2844
GAGAGCCTTAAAATTCCGATTACGGTTTTACGCCCTTTTTATCTGCAGATTTGGTTTCTTGTACTCAGTTTCCTGGTTTTTATCGGAATTGTAGTCTGCGTAATCTGGTTTCGAAGTCAAAGACTGAAAGCCCAAAATGCAAATTTGGAGCAAAAGATTATCGAGCGAACCAGAGATTTACAAACAGCACTTGGCGACAAGGACATCCTGCTGAAAGAACTGCATCATCGTGTAAAAAACAACTTACAGATTATAACGGGCTTAATCGAATTGCAGAAAGAACAACTCACTGACAAAAAAGCCATTGAGGCGCTGAATGAAGGACAGATCAGGTTATCCAGTATAGCCTTGATTCACCAAAACTTTTACAGTGGCGACAAGCTGGAATCGGTTTCATTCAATAGCTTTTTAAATGATTTGGTTAGTACGGTAAAAAGAATGTTCGGCACCAAAGAACATCCGATAGAGAGCAGCATCAAATCGGCTGACATTAGTATCGATATCAACAGTGCCATTCCCCTTGGACTAATCTTGAATGAATTGCTGACCAATTCTTATAAATATCTTCCTACGAATCAGCCCAATAAAAAAATTGAAATAGAACTTCACGAGTTGGAAGTTAACAGTTTTGAATTAACCTATAAAGACAATGGCCCTGGCCTGCCCGAAAACGTCCGTTTCGAAAACTCAAAAACACTGGGATTGAGACTGATAAGGGGATTGGCACAACAAATTAAGGGTTCTGTTGATTACAAATTTGAAAAAGGATCTGTTTTTAGGGTCCGTTTTAAAGCTAAATCAATTAAATAAAAGCAATTTTCAATGGAAAAAATAAAGGTTGGCCTGGTAGAAGATGAAATGATTATTGCTGAGACGATTTGCCTGGCACTAAAAAAATTGGATTATCTCCCCTGCCCTGCTGCAGATTCTTTCGAATCGGCAATAGCTATGATTGAAACAGAAGATCCTGACATTGTCCTGCTCGACATCAATCTGAATGCTGAAAAGGATGGAATCGACCTTGGGCATTACATCAATGAGCATTTCAAAATTCCGATCATTTATCTCACTGCTAATAGCGACCGCGGAACAATTGAACGTTCAAAACATAGCCTTCCCGCTGCTTTTTTGGTTAAACCATTCAGTCACGATGAGTTGCTTTCTGCGATAGAAATTGCCATATTTAAACATCGGACAATGAAAGTATCACAGCCTCAAACCAAAAGTGATTTGACCCGGAATGCGATGTCCGAATACAATCTGACAATCAGAGAAGAAGAAATAATTTTACAAATTGCAAATGGCTTAAGGCAGAAAGAGATTGCTGCTGTTCTTTTTATATCTGAAGCAACGGTGAAAAAACATTTATCTAATATTTATGTACAATTGAATGTACAATCCAGCATTGATGCGCTAAACAAGCTAAATTTAAAACAACAGTAAAATGGGTTTAGGCTATCAGATAAAACTAAGGCCAAACCTTAAATGCTGATTAAAATTTCTTTTGGGTTGAGCTTGGGTCAAAAAAAAAAGGGCAACCGAAATCGGCGCCCTTGGGGGTAATTTGAGGATTAAATATTATTCACTATTTATGCTACCTGTTTCAACAATCCCAACACATATTCCTTATTATGCACAGCAAATTTATTCTCTGATTTTACCTGTGCGGCATATCTGCTCTTCAATGATTCAAGAGATTTTTTAAGGACTTCGAGATTTGTATTTTGAGTGTTCATGACTTGTATATTATTTGCTTTTGTCTTGTTTTTGTTTGTTTCAATTTAATGCAAGAATTTTTCTGAGTGTTACCGCTTATTTTATTTTTTAAATAAAAAAAGGATAACATTTTACTTAACGGCAGTTGCTTAAATCCATCTGAGAGATAGGGATCTGTGTTAAGTTTTTAAACAAAAAAATACCCTATTGTATTACTTCTGAATTTTAATTGCTTATTTTAGCAAAAAATAGCTGTTTTATATTTTTGACCCTAATAAATTTTAAAACAAATGCCCCCAGAAAAACTTGAGACCAATGACAATCAATCGGATCAATTATCCGTAAATTCAGATAACACTGGTAATGGAGTAAATTCTAGCGGATTTACCGATAATCGTCCCGAAGCAGAAGCTCAGAAAGAAATGCAGGCAATGCTAAAAAAAAGTCCTCAAACAATTGAGGGTTTGAATTATCAGCAAATGGCTAATAATGGATCCAAAACAGGTATTACCGAACAAATGGATGCTTTAGGACCGCAAGCAAAGAAACAAAATATGTCTGAGGGGCAAGCATCAGGGGTCAATACTCAGGAACCTCAGGAGTTGTCTGAACAAGACAGTCTTGATTTGCAATATTTGACTGCAGCTACCTATTTATTAAAAACAGAAGGAAACACAGTCAGCCTTGAGTTGCAAAATGGTCACAAATTGGATGATGTAGAAAGGCTTATTAAAATTGGCGTAGGTGTAGGATTTGTAAAAGTCGGTGTAGCAATAGGCGGAATAGTTGCCGACGCTGCAAGCTTGGGGACCTTGGGCAAAGTATTTACGATCTCCGGTAAGGCCGTTGGAATAGGTAAAGATTTACTGGACGCACATATAAAAGATAAAATACAGACTGCCAATGTAATCAGTAACAAAGAACAATATGTTAAGGACTCTGTAAATAGTGAAATAAAAGATATGGGCAACGCTCAAATCGAAGGCATAAAAGAACAAGCGGTCTCTTCTGTTTTTGATTTTGGCGCCGTAAAAGATAAAATAAAAGAAGAAGGGACACAATTTATAGGCCAGGAATCTATCGATACTTTGGTGCCGATCATCTATTCATTGAAAGAACTTATTCTAGGCGTAAAAGAAACATATACTACCTACAAAGAACAAAAAGAAGCATTGGGCGAAGCCGCCATTGCAAATATTCAGACAAGCGTCAGTTCGTTAACTAATTTATATGCAAAAATAGCTGATGTAAAGAAAAACCTACAAGGTCCTTTTTTCGCTTCTATTCTTAAAAAAGTAGAAAGTCTTGAAAATAATATGAAAACCGCATTGGATGAATTGATATTATTAGCTACTAAATTTCAAAAGATGCGTTTAAAAACTAAAATTGAAGAAGAGGATTGGGACAATTTTGAAACTAGACCAAGATCCGAAAAAGATGTATCAGAAATAAGAGATGAAGCTGTAGCTAAAAAGAGAAGTCCAATAAAAGAAAAAATAGGAGATTCTCCGATGAAACCGGGAAATATTGCAGGCTTTAAGCTATAACTCCTTTTCAGCAGGAACTAAAGAATCAACTGTTATTCTGTGATTTTTGGTTACATATATTTAATTGAAGATTTTACCCCATATAAAAAAAGGGCAACCAAATTGGCGCCCTCTCAAGTGAATTCATTTTATTCAGTGTTATGGTATCAGAAATCTGACTGAGTTTTCCAATTTCTCGGTGCAGTCATGATTTTTACACAAAGAAGCTTTGAGCCTGAATGCAGTGCCTGAAGGGTAAGAAGAAAGACTGACCTGTTCTGTTATAGTTTTGGTCTGTACATGATCGTGGCCAACCAATGGAAAAGGGGCAATAGCTGCAGCACCTACACTATCGACCGTCACAGTAATTTCATAGGCCTCGAGTTCATTTGGTGCTTCGAATTTTATTTCTATGGGTATACTGGCAGCATTTGGAACTGTACTTTCAGAAGTTGGACTGATAAAAGTAATGACAAAGGCCCCACTATCCTTTTCACAGGATGAAAACATTGCAAAACTGATGACAGCAATTACTAAAATGAAAATGGGTTTAAGCATAAAAAGGCAGGTTTAAAAGTGCAACAATGTTGCAAATATAAGTATTATTTCATTAAATGCAACAATGTTGCAAAAAATATCTCTAAAAACTACTTTAATCCAAACTAGATATAAATGCACGAAAATTTTCTGATGCTGTTTTAAAAACCAATTTACGTAGTGGTTTCTATTGAAATACTATGATTCTTATTTTTAACATAAAAAATGGGCAACCGAAATCGGCGCCCTGAGCATATTTGTATATTTAGTTTCAACTTTTTTAACAAAATTGTTTCATCCGATGTTTTTGATGATTTTGGTTAAGTAATCTTTGTTTAGTCCTGCAAAAAGATTTTCATGTCGTTCAAGATTTTTGGATAGCATCCTTTTTTTGAATTCCTGAATCAACTCTCTGAATCTTTCCTGACTCAAAGTATCAGCAATATGCAACTGCTGAAAAAGCCTGATTATTTCCTGTAAAAAATCTTGTCGGCCTAAGGGAAGCTCATTATTGGGTTGCCTTCCCGGATTTTGGTTTTGATTTAAGTTTTCCATGACGTTCTTGTTAGGAGTTAGGAATCATGTCATATTCAATAATACGCAAAAAGCCATAATATTGTTTCGAATTAAATATCTTTTTTTTATTTTATTCAAATGTTTATTTTGATAATAACATTTTATGCAATTTTATATTACACAAAATTATACTATATTAAAATTATATTATTTACAATAAAACTTATATGCTTAACCTGTAAAGCCATTCTAAAAGCCTAAATTGTATCATATCAATAAATGATACCAGCAACATAAATTGTTACCCTTTTACCAATTTTTTTTTAAAAAAAAATCAGCAAAAATGTTTCAAAGATTTAAAATCAATGATTTAGCAGTATATTCAAATATTAGTTCGGTTTTATAAATATTATTCACTATCTTTGCGCTGCGAAAGTAAAAGACTTTCGGCTTTTCAATATTCGGCGCGTTTTTAAGATACTTTGTGCCCGGTCTAAAACTGGCCGGCTCGGGGAGCAATTCAGCATTTTTACGGCACTATTATCGGCAGAACAACCCG